>NZ_WUUU01000077.1 GCF_009831555.1 Halobacterium bonnevillei
CGAACTGCCAGCCGCGGCGATCGCCGCGGGCGTGGTGGTCGAGATCGCGCTCATCGGCGGGCAAGCCGCGCGCGGCGTCGAATCGCACTTCAACACGGCGACGCCCCTCGATACGGCTGTCTACGTTGTGATGGGCGCCACAATCGTCGCGTCCGTTGGCCTCCTGGCGTGGCTGCTCGCGCGCTCGTGGCGGCGGGAGTTCGACGTCGCGCCGGCGTTCGCGTGGGGCATCCGCCTCGGCGTCCTGCTGTTCGTGGTCGGGTCGTTCCAGGGCGGCACGATGAACGCGATCTCGGGCGCCGCCACCGGGTCCGGGCCGACGCTCCCCGTGGTACGCTGGAACCTCGGCGGCGACTTCCGGGTCGCGCACTTCGTCGGGTTGCACGCCATCGAAGTCCTCCCGCTGGTCGGGTACGCCACCGCGCGCAGCCACCAGCGCGGCCGCCTCCAGCGCCCCCTCCTGGTCGTCGCGCTCGCAACCACCGCCTACGCAGCAGTGCTCGCGGCGGCGTTCGCGTTTGCAGTCGCGCCCCTTCTCGGGTGACCGCGATACGTCCCGTCAGACCACGTCGTCAGTCGTCGCCACCTCGGCGAACTCGCCGCGGAGGTGCGCCAGCGCCGCGCGGTGGTTCGCCGCCGCACCGATACGCCCCCCGTCGTGGGTCTCGCGGTCGAACGTCGCCGTCGCGTCGGCGACCACGGACACGTCGAACCCGAGGTTGTCAGCCATCCGCGCCGTCGTAGAGACGCAGTGGTCGGTCGTCAACCCGCAGACGACCAGTTCCTCGTGGCCGCGCTCCCGAAGCCACTCCTCCAGCCCGGTCCCGACGAACGCGCTGTTGACGGACTTCACGAACACCGGCTCGCCGTCTTCGGGCTCGGTCTCGGGCTTCCACGCGAACCCGGGTTCGGCCGCGCGAAGCGGGCTCTCCGGCTCGGTGGAGTCGTGGCGGACGTGCACGAGCGGGTCGCCGCGCTCCCGCCACGCGTCCAGCAAGCGAGCGGCGTTGGTCTCTGCGTCCGGGTTGTTCCGGTCGCCGTACGCCGGGTCGTCGAACCCTGCCTGGAAGTCCACGAGCACCAGCACCGGTGCGTGCCCGTCCCCTGCGTCGGCGCGCGCGTTCATACTCGCTCGGCCGTCACGTCCGGCGTCACCTGGAGCGGGCACCGCTCGGGCGCCTGCGATTCGTCCTCACTGAGGAGGTACTGCGGCCACTCGCGGTCGCCCTCCTGGCCCCACTCGCCCAGGTCGGCGTGTGGACACGCGGCGTCGTCGTAGTCCTCCAGCCGACTCCGGATTCGGTCCCGCGCCCGCTGGCCGGCCGCCGTGTCGCCGGTGATGCCCTCGAAGATTGTTCGCGGCTGGAACGTCACTTCGAGACCGACCGGACAGTGCCGGCTCTGCCGGTCCTCGTAGAACGGCGCGCGCGCCGTCGGGAAGATCGGTTCGCCGCCGAAGCAGAACTCCCAGTACGGGTCGTCGGGGTCGGTCGGGATGTCCGCGGGCCACGGCTCGGGGTCCTCGACGTGGAGGAACTGGAGCACGTGCCAGAACCGCTCGTGCCACTCCGCTTCGGTCAGCGTGCCCGCCGGCGGCTTGAAGAACACCGCGAAGCTCACGCGGTCGCCGTGCGCCTCGAAGACGTCGAGGTACTCCAGGAGGGCGTCCCGGAGCGCGAAGAGGGCGTCGGGGTCTGTCGCCGACTCCACGAACGCGTACAGCGGCCGCCCCTCTTCGACGGACGCCTTCCCGAAGAAACACGGGAAGGGCGCGCCGTCGCGCTCCCCGGTCACCGACGCCCGGAAGTTCTCGAAGTGCCGCTGGGCCCACTCCGGGAGTGCGCCGGAGTCAGCGCGCCGGACCGCGGTGTCGTGGTCGAGGACGGACCCGAGATCGGGTTCGTTCATGCTCGTACTGACCGCTGCTTCCCCTTCGGTGTTTCCCGGCGCCCCGTTCTGGTTGACGAACGTTCGGAACTGCCACGTTCGCAATCCAGCGATCGTTGGTCCGGGCACCCGTTCGAACCAGTTACTGGACCGGGCGAGCACCCCGCTGGAGTTCGAGAATCGAGTCCGCTCCGTCAGCACTGGATCGTCCGGTCGAGGCGTACGCTCACGCCGTTTCCGGACGCGGCAACCGTTATCGGGTCGCCGCACTCGACTGACGAGAACGAGTGCGTAACTGTCTCGTTCGGCCAGACCGAGTCGTTGGCTGCGAGGTCGACAGTCGACTCGTTGACTGTGACTTCCAGCGTCGTGAGCGCGGCACCGGACGGCAATCGATTGGTGACTGTGAGTTCGAGGTCAGTCGTTCCAGTTTCGGTGTCTTCGGTCGTCTGCTCGAACGCGACGTACGCGGAGTCGTCGTCGCTGACCTGGACGGAGATGCCGCGGTCGACCCCGGCCGAACTGAATCCGCCGGTACTCGACGCGAGTCCGACGCCGAGGAGGACGACGACCAGGAGCACGAGGTGGCGATGCGGACTCATTGGTCGTCGACTTCGGGAGGCTTGTCTCGTGCCCCGAGTCGCATCCGGTAGTAGTTGTCGTAGAAGTGGCCGACAGAGGACACCGCAAGCGCCGTCACGAAGAACACCCCACAGGTCAACGGGGAGACCAGCGAGAACGGATAGAGGTCGACCCAGAGTCCGACCACCAGGATGAAACCGAGTGCGGAGAGCGCGAGGTAGTACGCGCCCCACGGTATGTCGCTGCCGGTGAGCGAGTCCACGTAGAAGTTCGTGCTGGCCGCCGCATCGGAGAGCGTCACGGTACCGCGCTGGGCGTCGTGCTCGATGAACCCGTAGTCGTCCATCTTCGGGAGGTGGAACTGACGGAGCGCGTTCTGCACGCGCTTGCGTTCCTGGTGTGAGAGGGCGTCCGGGTCCTTGTCGTACTCCCAGGCCGCGACCTGGGTGGCCAGCTCCGAGACTGATACCTGTCTGTCGTCGTGCTGTTTGAGGTAGTGGATCGTGAACCGGCGTCGCTGATTGCTGAGGACTTCAAGCGTCGTGTCCCGGCTGAATTCCGGGGCGTCGATTGTCGGGAATCGGCTGGTGCGTTTCGGTTTGCTCATCCTTCGGCCCGGGTTCGTGTCGCGTGCGGCAGCCCCAGGAGTCGGTCTCCCCACAGTTCCTTTTAGCAGTATTACATTTCACTATGTGCTCCCTTTAGTTCGGAAAAACGTGTATACTGGTCCGTTTAACACGTCAAATTTGTGTCTCGCGGGCGTGAACCACTTCCGAAACGCCGATCTCCTGTTCGATGCTCCGCGCTACTACGTCGTCCCGGCCGTCCCTCGACTGGGCAGTCGCACGCGTCGTGGAATCCCGACACGTGTGTGTAAGCGTGGCCTTGAACCGCGCCAAATAGAACCTTCTCGCTCGCTCGCCCCCTATTCCGTGGGTGGAGCGGTTCTTTTCCGATTCTATCGGGTGTATATTCCAATGGTTGTCCGCTCCGATGGGTGACTACGCGCCGTCGGGAGTTCGTCGGTCCGCCGCGACGTCCACGCTGGGCGCGAAACGACAACCGAGAACAATGCAACGACGCAAATTCATCGTCGGAATGGGAGCGCTCGCCGCCGGCGGGGCGGCAGCAATTGGTACAGGTGCGTTCTCCCAGATGAACTCCGGGGAACGCGCAGTGACTGTGCAGGTCGAGGACGACGCTAACTCGTTCCTGGCGTTAGTTCCCGCATCAGACTCTGACCCCAACCATCACGGTCACTTCGCAGAACAGAACGGTGACAAACTCGAAATCAACGTCGACGGAGACAACCTGACCTTCCCCAACGGGAACGGCGTCAACCCGAACTCCGAGTACTACATCGACAACGTGTTCAAAATCCAGAATCACGGGCCGAACGGTAACCCCGGGACTGGCGAAGTCGCCCAGTGGATTTCGTCGAACACGGCGGGGCGCGTGGACTTCTACTGGGGCGGCGACCCATCAGATTCGGCGGAGGGCGCCGCCAATTCGAAAACGACCTCGCCGTCTGACGAAGTGAACGTCGGGATGTACATCGACGCCAGTAATTTGGACAGTTCCGATACAATCAGTGGGGAGATCGTTGTCTCCGCGGAGGATACGGCAAACTAGGCACGTGGACCTGGTTCCCCCCTTCCGAGCCCCCGTTTTTCCACTTTTCAGCCCCCACTTCTCTCGACTACTGTCCTCTTGATGGGTGCCCACTCGGATTCTATCGGTTCTTCCAGGCGGTAATTTGTGAAAATCGACGTACCTGGCTGACCACTCGAACACGTGCCAGCCTCCCGCTTGTCGACGTCATCGGAAATGGGATCGGCGCCAACCGCCACCGGTTTCTTCCCCACTAGCCAACTCCGGTCCATGAGCAAGTGGTTGCAGTCGGGGCTGCGCCGGGACGTCTGCGTCGTGGTCGCCAGCGAGGGCGACCCGACCCAGCAGTCCGTGAAGCGCGCCATCGAGCGGAAGAACGACGACCGCATCCGGCCGAAGCGATTCAACGGCGCGGTCCGGAAATTGGAGAACGCGAACATCATCACGCGGGAGCCGGACGGCGTCCACGACCGACTGCTGCTCACGGACGCGGGCGAACAGCGGCTGCGGGAGCACCGCGAATGGGAGCGGGAGCGACTCTCGGACTGGGAAGACGCTGTGTGACTGACGCGGATGTTCAGTCCGCGCGGACGCGCTCGAAGTAGACGCTGGTGTCCTCGGACGTAGCTTGCGTCGTCACGGCGGAGACGCCGACGGTGAGCACGAGCCCGATGCCCATGCCGACGACGGAGGGCAGCCAGCCCCAGTACGCGTCGGCGATGACGGGGTAGCCGCCGAGCGTGACCGTCGGGCCGAACACCGTCAGCAGGTAGAACAGCTGGCTGCCGCCGACGCCCGCGAGCATCCCCGAGCGCGTGGTGCCGCGCCAGTAGAGCGCGACGGCGACCGGGAGTGCGAGCTGGGCGAACCCGCCGAACGCGGTCTCCCCGATCTCCACGAGCGTTCCGGGTTCGAAGAGGCTCGCGACGAACGTCGCGGACGCGAACGCGACGACGCCGACGCGCCCGAGGACGTTCTCGTGCTGCTCGCTGGCGTCCTCGTTCACGAACGGCCGGTAGAGGTCGCGCGTGAAGTACGACGCGCCGGACAGCAGCATCGAGTCCGAGGAACTCATCATCGCCGCGAGCGCGCCGGCGACGACGAGCGCCGCGAACCAGCCGGGGGTGTACTCCGCGAGCAGAACGGCGAGGATGTTCCCGCCCTCGGGCAGCGAGAGGCCGAGGCCTTGCGCCCACGATCCGAGCAGGAACGCCGGTACGAACAGGAGCACGACCAGCACGGGCCAGAGCGCGAACGACCGCTTCAGGACTGTCTCGGACTTCCCGACGAAGAACCGCTGGTTCACCTGCGGGAACATCGTCACGCCGAAGGCGATGCCGACGGCCTGCGAGAGCATCCACTGCGGCGAGTACGCGCCGCCGCCGAGGCCGCGGAACTCGGCGGGCATCGCGGCGGCGATACCGCCGTCGGCGGCCAGGGCGGCGGCGATCCACGCGAACGCCACCCAGACCATTCCGAGCATGAACACGCCCTGGAGGGTGTCCGTCCACGCGACGCCGCGCATCCCGGCGAGCACGACGTACGCGATCATGAACAGCGTGATGAAGCCGGCGCCGGCCCAGTACGGGACCGCGCCGTTGGTCAGTCCCTCGAGGGCGGTGCCGGCGCCGACCTGCTGGAGCATCACGTACGGGAACAGCCAGAAGATGCTCACTGCGGCGACGAGCCCGCGCAGCGTCTGCGACCCGAACCGGTCGCCGAGCATCTCGCCGAGCGTGACGTAGCCGTGGGCGCGCCCGAGCAGCCACTGCCGGTAGCCGAGGAGGTACCACAGCAGGCCGAAGAGGACGCCGTCCATCAGTCCCATGACGAGGATCCACTCGGGGCCGAGCTGGTAGGAGATGTTCGGGCCGCCGAAGAACGTGAACGCGGACAGCAGCGTCGCGAACGTGGTGAACAGGAGGACGCCGGTGCCGAGGCCGCGGCCCGCGAGGTAGTAGTCCTCGGCGGTCTGGTCGGTGACGCGGTACGCGACCACGCCAACGGCGAGCGCGACCAGCATGTAGGCTGCGACGATGCTGACCTCGAGCAGCGCGCTCATCGGCTCACCTCCACGAACGTCCCCCAGTCGCGGCTGGCGAACGCTGCGAACGCGATGGCCGTCAGCCCCATCCAGGCGACGTGCCACCAGATCCACGCGGGCAGGCCGGCGACCATCGTCTCGTCGCCCCACAGGAACCAGGGGATAGCGAACGCGACGAGCACCACGAACACGATGCCCCAACCGAGCGCCGAACGTGACGGCATATTACGAATATCTATCTATCTTCCCCGGTTAAGTGTTACTGAACTCCTCTGCAACGCAGACCGTAGAAAAATTTTCTCTGGTCTGTGCGGTGGCCGCCGCTAGTTTCTCTAACTGGCTATTCCTCGCATTCGCGTCTCCCGTGTGGCTATTCGTCGTCGTCCGTCCCGCGCACCTTCTCGGCGTACTCCGAGAGTTCGTCCCAGCCGACGGTCTCCTCGATCTCCTCGACGACGTCCGCGACGGTCTCGTTCACGCCGAGTTCCCGACGCAACTCGATCTCCGAGAGGTCGCCGTCCGGCAGCACGTCCCCGCCGAGTGTCACTTCCCGGACTGGATCCCAGTAGACTATCGAGCCGGCGGCGTCCATGCCGAGAATTTGGGAACCGTCCTCGAGTTGTCGGGGGTACCGTTCGAGCGAGCGGTTGGATCGGTCCACCATGTGCGGCGGTACCGCCGGCGGACTTGTAACCGCGGTGGCCGCGCGGGAGCCCGGGCGTCCGAATCCGGGAGTCGGGTGCCGGCCGTCGCGACCGCGGAGTTTTGGCGCCGTCACGACAGCTATTTCCCACACGCGTACGTAGATCTGAAAGAGAACGAGACTGATGGAGGACACCGCGAAGTACCTGATACACGCGGACTTCGTCGCCGACGGCGTCGTCGAGCGCACCGACGTGGTCGGTGCGGCCTTCGGGCAGACCGAGGGCTTGCTCGGCGACGACCTCGACATCCGTGACCTGCAGGACTCCGCGAAACTCGGCCGCATCGACGTCTCCGTCGACAGCGAGGGCGGCCAGTCCTTCGGGAACATCACTATCGCATCCAGTCTCGACCGCGTCGAAACCGCGACGCTGGCGGCCGCGCTGGAGGCCGTCGAACGTATCGGGCCCTGTCGGGCCCAGGTCGAAGTCCAGCGCATCGAGGACGTGCGCGCAGCCAAGCGGCGGGAGATCGTCGACCGCGCGAAGGAACTGCTGGCGACGGCGTTCGACGAGGGCGCGATCGACTCCGAGGACATCCTCCGGGAGGTCCGGGAGAGCGTCCGCGTCGAGGACATCACCGACTACGAGGGCTACCCGGCGGGCCCGAACGTCGAATCCAGCGACGCAGTGCTCGTCGTCGAGGGGCGCGCAGACGTCGTCACGCTCCTGGAGTACGGCATCAAGAACGCCGTCGCCGTCGAGGGGACGGACGTGCCGGACGCCGTCGCCGAGCTCACGGAAGACCGCACGGCGACGGCGTTCCTCGACGGGGACCGCGGCGGCGACCTGATTCTGCGCGAACTCGAACAGGTCGCCGACCTCGACTACGTCGCTCGCGCCCCGCGCGGCGAGTCCGTCGAGGACCTCTCGCGGAAGTCCGTGGACGCCGCGCTCCGCGACAAGACGCCAGCGGACGCAGTGGCGCCCGTGAGCGTCACCGCTGACGACGGCGAACTCACAGAGGGCGCGTCGTCCGAAACAGCTGAAGCGACCGACCAGGGCGCGGAGGGTGCGGTCCCCGAGACCACTGACGGCGAGGCCGCGGCGGCGGGGCCGGTCGACGAGGTTCCACCCGCGGACTCCGGAGACGACGATCAGGTCGCCGACGAAGTGACTGCCGCCACGGACGGCAGCGCCACGCCGGCGCCCACGACTCAGCCGACGTCGACGACAGAGTCACCGGCCACCGAATCCCCGGAGACCGTGTCCGATTCCGACTCGGGGCGGCCGGACGAGGCGCAGGGCGCGGCTGCGGGCGCGGAGCCGATGACCGTCGGCGACCACGTGGACGCGGTCGCGGGGTCCGGAACGGTCCGCCTCCTGGACGGCGACCTCACCGTGTTGGTCGAAGCGGACGCGGACACCGCCTTCGACGAACTGGACAAGGCGGATCCAGTGCCACCCATTGTGGTCGTGGACGACACTGTCACCCAGCGCCTGCTGGACGTCGCCGCCCAGCGCGGCGTCGGGAAACTCGTCGGAGCCGCAGCGGGCGAGTACGTCAAGCAGCCGGCGAGCGTCCGCGTCCACGCCTTCGAGGAGTACTGAGAACAGCGATTCTGCGGGAATAAATCAACTACCCTGCAGCACTGAGGACAGCCATTCTGCGGGCCGCTGACGGCGTATTGACTAGTCGGCAGCGCTACGTCCTGACCGCGGGTGAGGGTCGCGCAGGAGGCCTTACGCGAGTGTGCCGACGAGCGCGAGCGCGCCGCCAGCGAGGCCGCCGGTCAGCGTCGCGAGGAAGTTCACGCCCTGGTTGCCGACGACGTCGCCCTCCAGGACCGCGCCTGCGAGGCTGTCGGCGGTCATTCCGGCGAATCCGGCGGCGAGCACGACGGCCGCGCCGACCGCGCTGAACTCGAAGACGAACACGCACAGCGCGGCGATGAGCGCGGCACCCGTGAGTCCCGCGATTTCGCCCTGCCACGTGACCGCGCCGTCAGTTCCCGGTTCGACGCGCTCGAACGTCGTCACGAGTCGCGGGTCGTCGAAGAGGCCGCCGACCTCGCTCGAGAGCGTGTCCGCGAGCGCGGTCGCGACGGCCCCCGCGTATGCGAACTGGTACGCGGTCGCCGTCAGCGGCACGTGGGCGTGAGCGGCGTACAGGAGGAGCGCGACGAGCGCCGCGGCGGAGTTCCCGAGGACGTTCCCGGTGCCGCGTGCGCCCTCGTTCTCCTCGGCGACGCCGCGCGCGAGTTTCTGGTCGTAGCGGAACTTCGTCGTCAGACTGCCCACGGCGAAGAACGCGATGAGCACGACGAACCAGCCGTAATCGCCGAGAACCACCGCGAGCAGCCCGAGCAGGACGCCCGTCAGCATCCCGGCGACGGATGTAGCGCCGAGCGCGTACGACACGTACCCGAAGCCGGTGGTGACGGCGAGCGCGACGAGCACGCGCTCCCAGGAGGCCGCCGTTGTGAGGTCCGCGAACGGCGCGAGCACTGCGAACAGCCACAGCAGGAGCGCGACGGTCAGGAGAACGAGCGGGTCGTCGCGCGCGACGAACACCGAACGGAGCACGCCCGCGACGAGCGCTCCGCTCGCCGCCAGGAACACCCAGTATGGGAATTTCATCGGCTGCCCGAGAACGGCAGCGGCGATGGTCTGCCCGGCGAGCGCGACGAGCGCTCCGACGACGACGAACCCGACCATCGAGTACGCGCGGTGCTCTCGGACCGCGAGCACGAGCCGGCGTCCGAGGTCGCCGTACCCGACCAGGAGTACTGTCGCGACGAACACGCCGACCGGGAGGTCGAACACGGGGACGAGCAGACCCACGCCGGTCGCGGCGAGCGCGAACCCGATGAGGGTCCGGAGGCGTTCCTCGCGGCGGTCGCGGGGCGTCGAGAACACGTCGAACAGCCAGCCGTCGGTCACCGGGAACGCCGCGACGGCGACGAGGGCGAACGGGACCGCCGCTGCCCGGCCGAGGAGTGGCGCGGCCAGCGACAGCGACGCCACGGCAGCGAACGCCGTGGCGCGCCGGAGACTCCAGTTCACGTCTCCCGGGGCTTGCCCGGGACCCTACTTAACTTCCCCGAACCCGCTCGCGTCGCCGGGGACGTCGACAGTCAGTCGCGTCCCTCCTGATCGGCTTCGTTCGGGCAGCTGGTCCGCAGGCACGAGCGGGCCGTCGGGCGGCCCGCGACCAGCAGGATTTTGAGCGCGCGCCCTCGTTTCGACGGTGTGGCTCTCTACGACTGGTACCTCGCGGCGCGCGTCCGCCGTCACGACGCGGAGGCGCCCGACCACGTCGCGCTCGTCATCACGGAGCGCGACCTGCTGGAAGCCGGCGCCTACGACACGCTCTCGGACTTCTTCGGGTGGGCGTTCGACTACGGCGCCGACCGCGTCACGGTCTACGTGAGCGTGCTCGACGAGGCCGCGGTGCCGACGCTGGAGCGCGAACTCACGCGGGTGTCCGCGCCCCGCGGCGTCGACGTGCGCGGCCCGGACGACGACGAGCGCGCGGACGCCCCGATTCAGGTGAGCGTCGGCCTCGGCGGCAAACACGAGTTCGCGACCGCCGTCAGGCACGTCGCCGACGCCGTCGACGCCGGCGAGATGGCGCCCGCGGACATCGACGAGGACACCATCGAGTCCGAACTGGTGTTCCCCGAAGAGCCAGACCTCGTCATCAAGACCGGCGCGGAACGCCTCTCGGATTTCATGATCTGGCAGTCCGTCTACTCGGAACTGTACTTCACGGACGTGAACTGGCGGGACTTCCGGAAACGCGACTACCTCCGCGCGGTGCTGGACTACCAGAATCGGCAGCGGCGGTTCGGACGCTGAGCGTAGCGAAGCGTGCGAAGCATGGAAATCTCCGATTTCCAGCGGTTCGGGCGGTAGGAAGTCCGTGTGTCAGTTGTCGCGGTGACTCTCCCGATCAGTCCGCGGACCGTCCTTCCGCGTCGACGTCCTCAGGGGGGTCCGGGAGCGTGCCCTTGAGGCGGTCGAGGACGCGGCGGGCTTCCCCGACCTCGCTGCCGAGCGCGCGGACGAGCGCGAGCGCTCGTTTCGCTCGCGTCTGCCGCCAGGACGCCTCCCGGGACTCGTAGGTGCGGACGGCGCGCAGGAAGTCGACCTTCGAGAACTCCGGCCAGTACGGCGTGCAGAAGAACACGGCGGCCTCGCTGCCGTTGGCGTGCCACGGGAGGAAGTTCGAGGTGCGTTCGTCGCCGCCGGTGCGGATGATGAGGTCGACGTCCTGGACGGGACTGGTGTGGAGTCTGGACTCGATTTCGTCGAGGTCCACGTCACTGGGGTCGAGGTCGCCGTCCTGCACGGCGGTTGCGACGCCGCGGGCCGCGCCGAGCAGTTCCGCGCGGCCGCCGTACGCGAGCGCGACGTTCAACGCGAACCCGTCGTAGCCCGCGGTCCGGGATTCGGCGTAGTCGACGGCGTCCCGCACGCGTTCCGGCAGGCGGTCGGTGTCCCCGATTGCGCGGATCCGGACCCGCTCGTCGTGGACGCGGTCGGCGTCCGCGAACTCCTGGAGTTTCTCCTCCAGCAGGTCGAAGAGGTGTTCCTGTTGTTCGCGCGGACGGTTGAAGTTCTCCGTGGAGAACGCGTACAGCGTCAGCTCCTCGACGCCGAGTTCACCGCACCAGTCCAGCACCTGCTCGGTGGTCTGCGCGCCGGACTGGTAGCCGTCGGTCGCGTCGCGACCCTGTTCGCGTGCGTACCGCCTGTTTCCGTCCTGGATGACGGCGACGTGTGCGGGTGCGCCGTCGATTTCTCGCCGCAGCACGCGCTCGTAGGCGGCGGTCGCGACGCCTTCGAGCAAGTTTCGCATCGTTTGCACCCGAGGAGGGTGTGACGTATGAGCCTTCTGCCCGCGCGCCGCGACCGCGCGAACTGCCCCAGACAGTCTCGGGTCGATGGCTCGGGAGCGCGGCGGCGGTAATCTGGCGGCCTGGCGGCGCTCCCAGCGGCTGGGGGCGTTCGCGGGAATCGCCACACGTATTGCCCACAGGTGTGTCCGTTCAGCTATGAGCGAGACGGTCAACGAGGACCTCTACCGGGATACGGTCGAACTCCTGAAGCCGGGGGACATCGAACTCGCGGGCGCCGTCGTACACACGACCTACGACTCCAGCGAGGAGAGCATGCTCCACCAGCTCACCCTCGACGCCGGCGAGGCTGTCGCCGAGCGCGCCGGGAAGGGCGACACGTACGTCTACTCGGGCAACGACAGCGACGAGTTCGGCGTGAACCAACACCAGGGACTCACTCTGGAGGACGACGAGTTCGTCTGGGAGTGCCAGCAACTCGTCCGCGAGGGGACGTTCGACCTGGTGCTGTACTGGGAGGCGACCGGCGATCAGGACGCAGTGTTAGCTGACGTCCGGAATTTGGACGGCGTGGACCGCGTCGTGGCCATCACCGAGGCCGGCTTCGAACTGTAAGCTCGGCCTACCGAGGCGGCGACGGACCTGACAGAACCCAGCAATCCGAGTCATTCCGATAATTCGGCGAAGAGAAGCGCTCACGCCGTTGTTTTCACGTTCCGACGCTGTATCGCAAGCCGGGTCGTTTATGTCCCGGGCCACCCGAGACGTGCGTATGGAAGTAGCGGACCTCGACGACCGGGACCGCGCCGTTCTGAACGCGTTCCAGGGGGGATTCCCGGTCGTCCACCGGCCGTTCGAGCCGGCGGCGCACGCGCTCCGGTCGCGGGGCATCGACGTCGACCCGGCTGGCTTGCTCGACCGCGTGCAGCGCCTCGACGACGAGGGCGTGTTGACGCGGTTCGGCGCGCTCATCAACGCCGAAGAAATCGGCGGTGCGGCGTCGCTCGTCGCGATGCACGCGCCCGAAGACGAGTTCGAGGACGTCGCGGAGACAGTCAACAGCTACCGCGAGGTCGCGCACAACTACGAGCGCGAACACCCGCACCTGAACATGTGGTTCGTGATCTCGGTCGCCGAACCGGGTCGCGTGGAGTCCGTGCTCGCTGACATCGAGGACGAGACGGGTCAGGAGACGTACAACCTCCCGAAGCAGCGGGAGTTCCGCGTGGAAGCGAAGTTCCTCGTGGACGGGCCGGTGTCGGACGGCGACGTCGACCTCTCGCACCTCGGCGCGACGCCGAAGCGGACCGACCGGGACACGCTGACGCCGGCCGAGCGAGACCTCGTGCTCGCGGTCCAGGACGGCCTCCCCATCGTGGAGACGCCCTACGAAGCCGTCGCCGACGACATCGGCGAGGACACCGACTGGGTCGTCGAGACGCTGCGCCGGTTCAACGTGGAGGGGAAGGTGCGGCGCGTCGGCGTCATCCCGAACCACTACGCGCTGGGGTACACGGAGAACGGGATGACCGTCTGGGACGTGCCGGACGACGTCGTCGCGAAGGTCGGGCCGGCGGTTGCGAGCCTCGACTTCGTGACGCACTGCTACGAGCGGCCGCGCCACGAGGACGTGTGGCCGTACAACTTCTTCGCGATGACACACGGCCGCAGCGAGGCGGAGAGCGAGCGCCGCGTCCAGCAGGTCCGGGACGTCATGGAGGAGTACTGGGACGTCGGCGACGACGACTGGGACACGCTGTTCTCGACGCGCATCCTGAAGAAGACCGGCATCCGACTCGCGGAGCGGGCCGACGCGAATACCGCATGACGGGGTCTTCCGAGTCAGGGACCGAGCGGTCGGGGTGGCAACCGTGATTCCACTCGTGCACGACTTCACGGACGCGTCCGTGCTCGTCGTCGGCGGCGGTGCAGTCGGTGCGCGGAAGGCCCGGCGGTTCGCACGGGAGGCCGACGTCGTCGTGTTGAGTCCCGCGTTCGCCGACGCCGACTTCGGGGACGCCGAGCGCGTGCAGGCCGCTCCGGACCCCGAGGATG
>NZ_WUUU01000078.1 GCF_009831555.1 Halobacterium bonnevillei
CAACGTCATCGGCGCCGTCGGCGAAGTCAACAACGTCAGTAAAACCGACGTTGACATCTCCGAGACGAGCGTGTACGAGATCCGGACGACGCTGCAGAAGTCACCGGGCGCCGGTGACGTCGACCTCGCCGGGCTCTCGATCCAGTACGTCGGCCCGGACGGCTTCGGCAACCTCGTCCACGTCAGCGAGACGAACATCTCCGCGGAGAACGTCTCGAACGCGTACTTCGTGCAGGCGATCACGGCCGAGACTGAGGAAGACACGGTCATGACGAGCGAGAGCGACCGCTACGAACTCGTCATCCCGACCGGGACGAACCTGACAACCGCGGATGCGACCAGTCCCGCAATCCCGAAAACCGAATCGGGGGATCAGGTAGCGACGAAGGAGTACGGGACTGACACCGACATCGAAGTGGACCTCACGAACAGCGAGTACGGTGTCGACAACACCGACCTCGACCTGTTGAAGGAGGGCAACAACGTCGAGTTGACCATCACGACTGAGTCGGGCTCCCAACGGTACGTCAATCTCCAGGTTCCGGATTCCCTGGTCGGTGACGAAGGCAGCACCGTCCAGCTGTAATCCGCCGCGTTCCGCGATTTACTTTTTGCGTCCGCTCGACGAGTACAACAGCGACAGCGATGAGATGACGGACGGTGAGGTAGTCGCCGAAACCCGGGCCGGGGCAGTCGGTTACGACGAGTTCTCCAGCGCCTCGTCGGTGTAGCCGCTGCCAAGAACCGTATTCAGCGTCTTGTTAGCGTCCCATTCGCCGCTGTTGAACTTCTCGACCCATTCGCGTCGAACGAGATAGCCGTCGGGCTGATTTGCGGGGTCGCTCGGGTTCTCGATGTGGGCGTGGACGACCGCACCTTTCTCGCCGTTCTGGGCGACGTACTCGGAGAACATCCGCGTCATCTGTCCGACCTCGCGGACGTGCTGGCGCTGCGGGGGGACGTCTTCGACGTCGTCGGCCCGAGTCCGGTACGAGACTTGAATCGTCTCCTCGTCGCCGTAATAGCGGAACGCGGTGACGTCCAACTGGGAGTGCTCCGGGCCGCTGTTCTCGAGGATGTAGTGGAGTTCGCCGAGAGACGCCTCGCCGTCGTCGTCGGGTTCCGCTGGCTCGATCGAGCGATTGGAGGTCGAATCACCCAGGACCGTGTACCCCACGCCGAGCACGGTTCCGAGACCCAGGCCAGCGGCGCCCACGACCATCGTCCGTCGAGAAATCCCGAGCGAGCCGGAGTCGTCGCTCTCCGAGCCGGTCGGTGGACCGTCGCTGCTCGACTCGCCGTCGTCTTCACTCATGGGCACCGATAAGCCAGGGGCGTATATGTCGCTTGGGACTATTGGGTGGTGAGAGATTGACATTTTAGGCATTGGCTAGAGCGTCTGGTAGCGTAGGTTTCAGTTCGGTCGCGTCCACCAACACCGACTTATGGACACTCCACGTACGTCCGTAACAGTGCCATCGCTGTACGGACTCGAGCGGTCCGGCGACGTCGAGAAGCTCGTGGAGTTGCTCCGCGAGAGTGACAACGAGACCGTTCGGCGGCGCGCAGCTGAGATTCTCGGCGACCTCGACGACCCGGAGTCGAATGGGATCGACGCGCTTGTCGGGGCGATGAGCGACGAGTCCGAGACTGTCCGGGCCGCAGCAATCGACGCGCTCACGCAGCAGGAAGCCGTGGAGGCGCTGATGAAGGGACTGGGACAGGAAGTCCCGGACTCCGGGGCGTCGTGGGCGCAGGCCGAGGCGTTCGTGGAGAACCTCGACTCGGACACCACTGAGTTGCGGATGGCGGCGGCGAACGTACTGGGACTGCTCGGCGTCGAGGAGTCCGCACGACCGCTGGCGAAACGCCTGCAGTCAGAGCCGCATCCCGAGGTCCGCGCGCGCATCGCTCGCGCGCTCGGCCGCGTCGGTGATCCGGCCATCGCGGGCGTACTCGTGGAGTGTCTGTCGGACCAACCGTTGAAGGTCCGACGCGAGGCCGCCGAGGCGCTCGGTCGGCTGAACGGCAAGAAGGCGCTGCAAGGGCTGCTTCGCGTCGTCGACGACGAAAACGAGGCGATGCGACGAACGGCGGTGAGTTCCCTCGGGCAGTTCGAGACCGCGGAACCCGTCGACGCGCTGGTCGAGCGATTGGGGGACGACAGCGACCTGGTGCGGCGGGCGGCGGTGTTCTCGCTCATCGAGATTCTGTCGAACGTCCCACCGGACCGAAGTCACGAACTCCGGGAGACCATCGTCGACCGGATGGCGGCGCGCAGCGACCCGAGCATCGTGGCGTCGCTCGTGGAGATCGTCGAGGAGGGCTCGCAGATCCACCAGCGCCGGAACGCAGTCTGGATGCTCGGCCGGGTCGCCGGTGACAAGACCACGAAGATGGACGCCGTCGAGGCGCTGCGGAACGAACTCGGCGCGGACGACGACTTGCTGTCGCAGTTCGCGGCGACCGGCCTGGCCGAAATCGGCGGTCGATCTGTCGAGACGTCGTTGCTGGAAGTCATCGACACCGACAAGTACAGCGAGGACGCGGTCGCGATGGCGGCGTTCGCGCTCGGGAAAGTCGGCGGCGACCGCTCGCGGCAGCGACTCGAGAAGCTCGTCGAGGACACGGAGAACGCGGAAGTGCGGCGGCGAGCGTTCTCAGCGATTTCGAAGCTCGGCGGCCGGACGTAACCGCGGTGGGCGGATAGTGTGAACGCGGTGAGACTTGAGAATGCGTCACCGTGTAGCGGTTTCAAATCAGAGAATCGCACGCAAAACATTATATGCGCCAGTTGACTACCTACGGACAGCAATGAGCACGGAGGCGTCGCGTCGGGACTCCCACGTCGGTGTCGACACGGACGCAGGCGGGCTCACGGGGGCGGAATGAGCGAGTCAGAGTACAAGATCGCTGACGGTGCCGGAAAGTTCCTGCAGGCGGTCAAGGACGGCCGTCGATTGAAGGACGCGGAGTGGACGAACGGCCGCATCCTGCTGTCGAACAAGCGCATCGTCCTCGCGGGCAACGACGGGAAGCGCAACCTGGCGCTGTCGGAGATTGCGAGCCTGAGCGGCCGCCACGACGTGAACCAGACGGTCGCGCAGGTCAGCGACTACGTGAGCATCCGGATGAACAACGAGAGCGTGGTGCTGGTCTCGATGGGGGAGAACACCGAGCAGTTCGAGACGAAGCTCTACGGCGCGCTTCTCGACCAGACTGAGATGCTCGTGAAGCACCCCGCGGTAAAGGGAGGCGTGGTGACCGACGAGTCCTTCGAGCGCGCGCGGATCAAGGTCGAGGACGAGCAGTTGAGCGTCGCGATGCAGAACGGGTCGTTCGTGTCCGTCGACCTGACAGACGTCGGGTCCGCCGAGGCGGCGTCGCTTGACGTGCAGGGTTCGAAGAGTCCAGTACTCAAAGTCGAACACACGGTCGAGGACGACACCAGTGTGCAGACGTACTTCTCCAGCGACTCGCACACGTGCTCGATCCTGGAGTCACTGCTGAGCAAGGAAGCCCGGAAGAGCAAGGGCTCCGTAGACCTCTCGGAGACGGAGAAGCGCGTACTGATGGCGCTGTACTCGGGCGTGTCGTCGTTCGAGATTCCGGACTTCCTGGGCATGGACGTCGACGAGGTCGAGGAGATCTTCGAGCGTCTGATCGAGGTGGACGTCCTCGAGGAGGTGCGAAAGCGCCGCGAGGTCGCGATGAAGACCCGCGGCCGGAACATCGCCAGCGAAGCGATCAACGAGGAGTAGTCCGGGCGACGCAAGCACGGAGTTGTCCGACCGGAGCGCTGGAACAACGGTTTTGATTCGGGTGCCGCATCGGTCCCGGAGTAGTTCGTCGCGGGGCGGGACCGGGGAGTTTCGTCGCTGGACGGGGTTCAGAAGTTGACGTCTTCGATGTGTTCGCTGACCGCGGCCTGGCCCATGGCGGTGAGTTTGGTGCCGTCTTCGTCGTCCTCGACGAGCCCCTTGTCGATGAGGTTGTTGAGGTGGAAGGTCAGTTGGCTGGCGTCGACGCCGAGGACCGTCGCGAGGTTCGCGTGCGGGCCGCTGGAGTAGATGGCGACGAGCGCCTCAATTTCCTCGTCGGTGAGGTCGACGGCCTCGAGGTCCTGCTTGAGGTGCGTGTACCGGAGGCGGATGAACCGGCCGAGGAGGTTCATGCGGCGACCCGAGTCGAGCGCCAGTTCGGTCGTTATCGGGCCGCTGTCGCCCATGTGGCGGACGGACAGGAGCTGCCGGCTTGTCCCCCCGAGCTCGCGTTCCACGCGCTCGAAGTGCGTCACGGTGGAGATGTCGATTCTGGCGCCGACGTCCCCCGTTATCGCGACCGTTCCGTCCGAGACAGCGAGGCCACCGGATTCGAAGGACTCGTCGGTGATGCGGCCGCCGCGGCGGGCTGGGTGCTTGACGTAGACGTTCGCCCCATTCAGCAGGCCCTTGAACACGAGGACGACGAACCGCTCGACGGTGTCGCCGCCGCCCTCGATGACGGCGACGTGGCGGTCGCCGTTGCGCTCGTAACCCACGGTGACGGTGTCGTCGAAGAACTCCGCGAGGTCCCCGGGCGCCGTCTCGTGCTGGACGTCGAAGACCCCCTTCAGCGGGATCGTCGTCTTGTCGTCTTCGGTGGCGAGCACGATACGGCGCTTGCTCATCACCACGCGACCGCGGACGGGTTCCGCGTGTGTGGCCGTGTTGGGTATGAACGACGTGACGAAGTCCGCGATGGCTGATTCCGACATGTCCGTCGGTTCTCGACAACAGTTCGTCTGTGCGATAGAATAAGCGTTTCTCCTCGTCGGTCAGCCGTCGGCGCTTCAGATGCGCGTCGACCAGCAGTTGCACCCGCACTTACTGGTCAGCCAACAGTCCGCGCCTCGACAATCCAATACCTGGGCGGCGGTCCGATACCCAGACAGACGTTCGGAACCTCGAAAATCCGACTCACTTTCAGAGCCTCGACACTCAGACAGACGCTCGACGGCTAGACCCCCAGAAAGGCGTTCAGAACCTATTCTACGGGTTGCCGTCGGTAGATGCGGATGCGGGGGTCGGCCGCCTCGAAGCCCTCCTTCACGCCACTCGGCAGCGTCTCCGTCTGCCCGAGAACGAGGTGGCCGCCGGGGCGAATGGACGCGCTGACGGTGTCCAGAATCGGTCGTTTGTACTGCTTGTCGATGTAGATACAGACGTTGCGGCAGCAGACGAGGTCGAACCCGGACTTGGGGTCGTCCGTGATGAGGTCGTGGCGCTCGAAGGTCACGAGGTCCTTGACGTGGTCGGCGACCTCGAACCCGCGGTCGCCCTGGCGGTCGACGTACTCCAGGGGGTTGTCGAGGAAGTCCAGTTGGTCGCGGATGTCCGCGGTGCGCGTGCTCTCGTACCGCCCATTGCGCGCGCGGTCCAGTGCGTCCTCGTCGATGTCCGTCGCGAGGATGTCGACCTTCCGCGGGGGGATGCCCGCGTCCAGCGCGAGCATCGCGATGGAGTACGGTTCGCGGCCGTCTGCGCACGCCGCCGACCAGACAGCGACCGACCCGTCGTCCGTCTCGTCGACGAGGACGTCCCGGAGCGCGGTCCAGACTTTCTGGTCGCGGAAGAACTGGGTGACGTTCACGCTGAGCGTGTCCAGCAGTTCCGCGCGCTCGCTCTCCTCGTCCTCGAGAATCGAGAGGTACTCCGCGTACGAGTCGGCGTCCCGCCTGCGCATGCGCGCCGAAACCCGCCGGTCGAGGTACGAGTCGTCGTAGTAACTGGTGGCGAAGTCCGTCTCGGATTCGACGAACCCCAGCAGGCGCTCGAAGTCGCTCAAATCACTTCCACCTCGCTGTCGACACGGTCTATGGTGACGTCACCGCTGGCCGGACAAAAGGACACCGACCTGCCGCTGTTCCCACCGGTCTCGGCGGCGACCAGCGGCACGCCGGCGTCGTCGAGCGCACGCTCGGCGGCTTCGACGTTGCGGTCACCGATGGCTTCCCCCACTGAGATGTCCAGCATAGACGACCCGCCCACGACCTTCGCGGCGACCGTGTCGGGGGACGCTCCGCGCCGGTAGATCGCGGACAGCATCTCGTCGAGGCCGGAGTCGACGTACTTCGCGGGCGTCTCCACGGGCGACGGCGCGGCCGGCAGCATCGCGTGCAGCAGTCCGCCGATGGCGTCGTCCGTGTCGTAGACGCTGACTGCGACACACGACCCGAGGCCGCTGGTGACGAGCGGTCCCTCGCCGTCGAGGACGCGCCAATCCGCCACGCTGACCCGCGTCTTCTGCGCGCCGCTGCTCATTCGCCGCCACCTCCGGCGTCCTCGGGCGGGAACTCCGGCACCGTCTCGTCGCCGGTGAGTTCGCTCGCGATCTCGGCGACGGTGTCCGCGTCCTGGGGGTCCGGGAACGCGCACACGCGGCACGTCACGTCCTCGTCGAGCGCGACAGTCGCGTCGACGACGGCGATGGCGTCCGCGTGCCGGCCGTACGCGGCAGCGACGGTGTCCAGGACCGCGCGTCCGTCGTCGTGGACGTGCGAGGGCGTGGAGATGTCGATGCTGGTGTCGATGGCGTTCGCCCACCCGTCGAGCACGCCGCTGGCGGTGACGTTTCCGAGTTCCGCCACCGCGCTCTGCGCCATCGACGGGTCGTGGTCGCTGCCCGGCAGCATCGCGTCCGCCACGGCTCCCTGCTCGCTCTCGTCGAACAGCACAGCGATGACGGTGTTGAGACCGCCCTCGCTCTCGAAGACCGCGCCCTCGTAGGCCGCGTCGTCGAGCAGCGACGGCACGCGTTCGACGGGCACGAAGTCCAGGTGGGATTCGACGCCGTTCGCGTCGATGCCCGTCATCGCCGCGAGGTGGTCGGCGACGGCGGACGCGCTCTCGGCGGTCAACTGGACGTACGCGGCCAGTTCCCCCGGCGAGAGGGTGACGTCCTCCGAGCCGGCCTCGAGGTAGTCCACGAACGGCTCGACGTCCGGCAGGACCGCGAACCGACACGTTCCGTCGCCGTCTGCGAGTTCGACGTGACTCTCGAAGACGAACGCGGACCCGTCCGCGACTGCGGCGTCCTCCAGGACGCGCGCGTCGTCCTCGACGGGTCGCGGCGGCTGAATGTCGATCGTCGACTCGGCCTGTTCCGCCCAGACGTCCACGAACCCGCTCGTGAGGATGTTCGCGACCTCCGGGAGCGCGCCGCTGCCCATGCCGAGTTCCTCCGCGATGCGGGCGGCGAACGGCTTCTCGTAGGAGACGAGCGCGCGCCCGGAGAGCGCCCCGTCGAACGGCACCTCGATGCGCGTCGACGCGTCACCGAGGAACGACGCCAGTCCCTCGCCGTCGACGAGCGTGGTTCGCGTCAGGTCGCAGTACGCCGGGACGCCGGTGAGCGCCTCCAGTGAGTCCGCCGCGCGAACGCCGCCGCGGTCGCCGGTCTGACTGAACGACGCCAGTGATTCCAGGTCGACTCGCATCTAGATGTCGTTGATCATCGTGACGAACTCCTCGATGTCCGGGAACGAGTAGATTTTCGCCTCGACGTCGGCGTCCGGTGCGTGCAGCGTCGCGTCGAACACCATCGCGATCTCGTGCTCGCCGGGGTCCACGCAGTGCGCGACGATGTCGCTGCCCGAGGCCCGGAAGAGGTTGGGCGTCGAGATGTCGATGGTGCGACCGAGCACGTTCGCCCAGCCGTCGATGAACCCGCTGGTCATGATGTTCCCGACTTCCCGGATCGCGGAGCGTTCCATGTCGCTGTACCCGCCGCCGTCGCCCTCGATGCCGCCCATCATGGTCGACGCGACACGGCGCGCGCTCGCGTCGTCGAAGAGGACCAGCACGGAACCGTGGGGCTGCTCGGTCAGCGGGACGTTGACGCCGACCTGTTTCTGCGTGCCGAGGTGTTCGACGAGGTCCTCGACGTCGAGCACGTTGATCTTCGTGATCTGCATCTCCGTGTCGACGCCGGTGAGCTGGCTGAGGTTGTCCGCCACCGTCGTCGCGCCCTCCCGGGCGAGCTCGTTCACCGTCTGCAACCGTCGAATGTCTATCATCGTGCTCATGGCTTAGAGAGTCGAGACGTCCAGAATCGTGACCACGTCGCCTTCCCCGAGGACCGCCGCGCCCGAGAGGCCGGGGATGCCCGAGAGGATGCCCTCGAAGGGCTTGACGACGACCTCCTCCTGGCCGCGCACGTCGTCGCAGTGGACGGCGACCTGGCGCTCGGAGTCCCTGATGCGGACGAGCATTCCGTCGCCGTTCCTCGTCTCGCCCGGGACGTCCAGCGCGTCGCCGAGCCTGACGAGTGGGTAGACCGTCTCGTCGTACGTGATGACTTCCTCGCCGTCGACGCGCTTGACTTCCTTCATCCGCGAGATCTCGTCGACGGTCTTGATGGGGATGCCGTACTCCTCGCCGCCGCTCTCCACGAACAGCACCTTCACGATGGCGACGGTGACCGGCAGCGTCATCGTGAACGTCGTGCCCTCCCCGGGCACGCTGGAGACGGAGACGGAGCCGTCCAGTCGCGAGACGGTGTCGCGGACGACGTCCATCCCGACGCCGCGACCGGAGACGTCGGTCACTTCCTCGTTGGTGGAGAACCCGGGGTGGAACACGAGGTCCTCGACCTCCGAGTCGGTCAGCTCCTCGACTTCCGCCTCCGTGAAAATGTCCTTCTCGACGGCCTTCCGGCGGACCGTCTCCCGGTCGATGCCGCCGCCGTCGTCGCGCACTTCGATGATGACCTGGTCGCGGTGGCGCTCCGCGGACAGCGTCACGGTGCCCTCGGGGTCTTTTCCGTTGGCTTCCCGGACCTCCGGGGCCTCGATCCCGTGGTCGACGGCGTTCCGCAGCAGGTGCATCAGCGGGTCGCTGATCTCCGTGAGGATGGTGCGGTCGAGTTCGACGTCGTCGCCCTCCACGACGAACTCGATCTCCTTGTCCTGCTCGCGCGCGAGGTCGCGCACGAGGCGCGGGAACTTCCCGACGATCTTCTTCATCGGGACCAGTCGCATGTCCATCACGGTGTCCTGGAGGCTCGCCGAGATCTTGTCCAGTTCGTCGAGTTCGTCCTCGACCTCGCGGTCGCTGCCCTCCATCCCGCGACGGAGCTTGATGCGCGTCGTCACGAGTTGCTCGACGAGCCCGTGGAGTTCGTCCAGCTGGTCGACGTCGACCCGAACGGACTGGATCTCCGTGTCCGTCGACTGGACCGGCGAGCTGCCGTCGTCGCCGTCGGCTCCGCTTCCTCCGTCGTCGCCACCGTCGCCGCCGTCTCCGCCAGCTCCACTTGCGCCGCCTCCGTCGGCTCCGTTCGCGCCGTTCACGTCGCTGGCCTCGGCGGCCTCGCCTTCGCCACCGCTGCTGTCCCGGCTTCCGTCGTCGGCTTCACTGCCTTCGTCGGCTCCATCCCCACCGGCGTCAGCCGTTCCCGCGTCAGCGGCTCCGCCGACGTGGGCGTCCGCTGTCGGGTCCAGCTCAGTGACGGTTGCGCCCGAGAGCTTCGGGAAGTCCTGCACCGTGGCAGCGACGTCCGCTGTCTCGCTCGTGACGACCAGCTCGAAGCCGCCCTCGTAGTTGCCGTCGTTGATGGCGTCCAGACTCGGGTCCGTGCCGAGAATGTCGAAGGCCTCCTCGGCGGCTTCGACGACGAACATCCCGTCGACGGCCTTCATCTGGGAGTCCCCCATCTCGACGTCCACGTGGAACACCCGGTCGTCGACGGCAGCGACCGTTTCGGGGTCGACCACGCCGTACGGATCACTGTCCGGGACGTTCGCAGTGTCCTCGCCCGCCGTTCCGGCAGCGTCACCGTCGACGTCACCGCCGGCGTCAGGTTCGTCTTCCGCCTCCTCGAGGACGGCGCGCACCGACGTCACCGTCCCCGAGACGTCACGGTCGACCTCGCCGGTGGCCTCGATCTCGTCGAGACACGCCTCGATGGCGTCCACGCCCTCGAAGATGCGGTCCATCCGGTCGCCGGTGACCTCGAGGTCGCCCTGCCGCATCGCGTCCAGCAGGTCCTCGACTGCGTGGGCCAGGTCGCTGGCGTCCTCGAAGCCCATCGCGCCGAAGTTCCCCTTCAGCGTGTGGGCGGTCCGGAAGATGGCGTCCATCGCCTCCTCGTCTCCCGGGTCGGACTCCAGTTCCAGCAGCGCGTTGTTCAGGTTCGTTACGTGTTCTTCGCCCTCGCGAACGAACGCTTCTAGGTAATCGTCCATCAGGAACTCCTCCGTATCGAATCAGTGATCGCTTCCGCCAGGCGGTCGGCCGCCAGTACCTCGTCGACGCAGCCCGTCTCGATCGCCCGCTGTGGGATGCCGAAGACCGCGCTGGTCGCCTCGTCCTGTGCTAACGTCCTTCCGCCGGCCCCCTTCACGGCCTCGATGCCGCTCGCGCCGTCCGTCCCCATGCCGGTGAGGACCACGGCGACCAGGGGGTCCGAGATCTTGTCCGCGGCAGACTCCATCGTCACGTCGATGGCAGGCCGCACGCTGTGCTTGCGCTCCTCTTTGTCGAGGCGAACGCGCAAGCGGCCGTTCGAGTACCCCGAGACGCGCATGTGGTAGTCGCCGCGAGCGACCAGCCCCTCGCCGCCGCTGATGCGGCTGCCGTCCTCGGCCTCCGCGATGTCGTACTCGCTGGACCGGTCGAGCCGTTTCGCGAACCGCGACGTGAACTGGTCGGGCATGTGCTGGACGACCAGCACGCGGAAGTCGGCCGCCCGCGGGAGCGCGCCGAGAATCGACTCCACCACGTTCGGGCCGCCCGTCGACGCGCCGATGAGCAGCGTCGGATAGTCGACGTACTCCGCGCTTCCCTCGGGCTCCGGGGTGGCCGTCGTCGACTGCTCGACCCTGTGACCCGCCGTCGGGTCCGCCGCCGCGACGTCCTCGACGGCCGTCACCAGCTCCTCGCTGTGCCCCGAGAGTTCAGTCGAGATGGTTCCGCCCGGCTTCGCGAACGTGTCCACCGCCCCCTTCTCCATCGCCTCCAGGGTCGCGTCGGCGTCCTCGGTCGTCAGCGCGGACAACATCAGAATCGGCGTCGGATGCCGGGCCATGATCTCCTCGGTCGCCTCGATGCCGTTCATCTCCGGCATCTCGACGTCCATCGTCACCACGTCCGGGTCGACGTCCTCGACCTTCCGGACGGCCTGCGTGCCGTTCGCCGCCGTGTCCACGACGTCGATGCCACCGTCGTCCAAGATGTCGCTGATGACCGTCCGCATGAAGTGCGAGTCGTCGACCACCAGCGCTCGCGTCATGCCGCCAGGACGTCCGAGATGGCGTCCATTACGCTCGGCTTCTGGAACGGCTTCGTGATGTAGCCGTCCGCGCCGGCCTTCACGGCCTTCTTCATCTTCTCCTCCTGGCCGATGCTCGTGCACATGATGACGTGGGAGCTCGGGTCGTGCTCCTTGATCTCGGCCGTGGCCTCGATGCCGTCGCGGATCGGCATCACGATGTCCATCATCACGAGGTCGGGGTCGTACTGTTTGTACATCTCGACTGCTTCGACCCCGTTTTCGGCCTCGTCAGCGATCTCGAATTCTTCCTCGAGAATCTCGCGGAGTAAGTTCCGCATAAACTCGGAGTCGTCCACTAGTAGGACCTGCTTCGCCATGATAGCCTCGTTTGGGAAAGGGGCTAATAAAGTCTCCTCACCGATTATCAGCGCTGATTGTCGCCGTTTTCGCCGGCTGCAACCGCGTCGATGAGCCGGTCGATGTCCAGCCACAGCACGAGGTCGACGTCGGCGTCCTCGATGTCGTCGTCCTCCTCGAGTTCCTCGTTCAGCTTCCGGATGACGCCCTTCACGAGGTCGCGTTCCACGGCGGTCGTGCCGATTCGTTCGACGTCCTCGCCGGTGTCGACCTGCGGTTCGGGGTAGCTCGAGACCTCCGTGACCTCCGCGACGCGCAGCCCGATCTTCTGTTTGTCGTCGGCGCGGTCGAGCACGAGAATGTTGTCCGAGGAGAGGTCGCCGTCGATGGAGAGGAACTCCCGCGGGTCGACGATAGCGGTTGTCTCCCCGCGGAGGTCCATCACGCCCTCGACGGCGTCCGGCGCTCGCGGCACGCGCGTGACTTGCTTCGATTCGACGATGCTGTCGACGGCCTGGATGTCGATCGCACAGACCTCGTTGCCGAGTTCGAACTCCACGACGTGGGCGGCGTCCGCCGTCACGCGGTCCGCCTCCTCGAGGTTCATCATGACTCAGCCACGAACAAGCACCGGTAAAACTGTTTCGCGGCGGTTATCAGCGACGACAACGCGAGTGTGGCTCCGCTCCCGTGTCACTTCCGGCGCGGGAACAGCAGCCCGTCCTCCTCAGTTACGGTGTCTACGAGGTCGCGGATGGTGTCGTCAGGGCCGAGGTCGTGGGTTTCGAGGTACGCGATGAGGCGCTCCGTCGGGTACCGGATCTGGACGCTGGACTCAGAGAGCAGGATGCCGAGCGCCTCGTCGACGGGCGTCCCCTCCGAGACCTGCTGTGCGTACCAGACGAGGAGGCCGTCGAACGCGGCGGCGATGTCGTCCGTCGCGAGTTGCTGGTGGTTCACGCGCCGTCCGGACTTCGCCGCGATGCGGTACGCGTAGGGCACGTCCTGTTCGGAGAGTTCGTCCCCCAGCCACCGCTTCACGTCGCGACCCGTGATCTCGGGTTCGGCGTCCCGGGACGCGCTCCCGTCGTCGTCCCTCGTCGAGTGCGTCGCGTCACCAGCGGACTCGTCGGTGGGTTCCTCGGAGGACTCCGACTCGTCGCCCGCGTCCGCGGGCGGCTGCTCCGGGACGTTCGGCTTTCCGTCTGCACCGATGACGTACCGGTCGTCCCCGATGGACGCGACCTCCTCGCGCGCCTCGATGTCGAGTTCGTCCGGGGAGAGGACGGTGTCCTCGGAGTCCTGGTCGCCACCTGAAGCCATGCGTTGGGTTTCACTGCCGTGGCTCTAAAGTCTATCGCGCGTGGTCCGCCGTCTGCGCCGCACTGCGTGCCGGGAGACTGTGGGGTATTCGCCCGCGACGTCCACCTACCTTTTTCGCGACAGGTGTCGAAGACGCTGTCATGTCGTGGTACGCGGTCGAAGCACTCGACGACGCCCTGTCAGACACCGAATCCCTCCTCCTGCCGTTCGACCTCGGGACCTGGGTGCGCCTGGCTATCATCGGCGTGTTCGCGGGAATGTCGCCGCCGCAGGCGCCCACGGTGTCCTGGGACGCGCCGCCGCAGGCGGCCCTGGAGTTCGGCGACAAGGTCACTGACCCGGCGTTCGTCAAGCTCGTGCTCGGAGTGGTCGCCGTGGCGCTCGCGGCGGGGGTCGTGTTCGCGGCCATCGGGTCCGTGATGGAGTTCGTGCTGGTGGACGTGCTCCGGTCGCTGGACGTTCGGATTCTCGACCCATTCGGGGATAGATTCGGGTCGGGCCTGCGACTGCTGCTGTTCCGCATCGGCGTCGGTCTGGTCGTGCTCGTCGCGGTCGCGGGGGTCGTGGTTCCCGCAGTGCTCGCGGGCGTGACTGGCACGCCGCTGCCCCTGCTCGCGCTCGTGTTGACAGTGCCGCTGTTGTTCGTCGTCAGCGTGCTCGCCGCGGCCACGCTGGAGTTCACCACGGCGTTCGTCGTGCCGCTGATGGCCGAACACGGCG
>NZ_WUUU01000079.1 GCF_009831555.1 Halobacterium bonnevillei
GGCCCTGCGCCCACGACGCAGACGTCGACGCGGTCCGAGGGCGTCCGGTCGATTCCGTCAGCGTCGTTCGCCGCCATCAGTCCGGCCCCCGCTGGTAGGACGAGGTCCCGCCCGGGTGCCCTGGGGGTTCTCGATGCCCGCCAGCTCGCCGCCCGTCGGCGTCGTGAACAGCGCGTAGAGAAGCTCGTTCACGAGGTAGTAGCGGATGCGTTCTCTTTCGGAGCCCTCCGGGTCCGGGTCCGCGTGGTCGACGTCCATTCCGGAGAGCGCGCGGTCCCGCGTCTCGGCGTCGAGGTCGGCGAAGTCCTCGTCGTACCAGTCACGCGTGTACTCGTCGAGCGCTTCGACGGCGTCCGCGACCCCAGCGGCGTACGTCGGCCGGTCGCGGACCCGGGTGACGCTGTACTCGCTGACGAACGACTCGACGCCCTCGACCGCCGACGGGTAGACGACCCCGGCGACGGCGACGAGCGTCGCCACCTCGTGGTCTCCGATTGGGCCGTCATCTCCGGGTTCCGAGCGAAGGACCGCGCCCGTCCCGACGGCTACGCCGGTGGCCGCGAGCGCGGCGAGGACGTCGCGTCGCGTCAGCTCCATGCACCCCGTTCTTAGGTAAGCCTAATCTTCAGGGTTGTGTTTTCAGGGACGGCGACAGCAACCCGGGCTTTACGTCGACTGCCGCTATGGAGCGATGCATGGACACACGGCCGGTGCTGGCAGTCGCGCTCGCGGCCCTGTTCGTGACCGCCGGCTGTCAGGCACCAGTGACGCCACAGCAGTCGCCCGAGGACGTCGCCGCGACGACGCCCGCGGACACCGACCGGCCCGCTGATTCGGACAGCAGTACTGGGTCAGAAGCGGCCGACGCGTCGGACTCGACGACGGCGACAGACACCACGACAGGGACCGAATCGACGACGTCCAGTGATGCGACCGACTCCGGGGACGCCACCGAGTCGACCGAGTACCTCTCGGTGAACGACGAACTGGCCTTCGAGGTGGCCCCGATCTACGAGCGCGTCGGTCGGATGCTCGACGTCCCCGAGTCGGACTGGCCGTTCACCACGGTTCGCGTCGAAGACCCACCCGAGAGCGGGACCACGACGCGCGCGTCGACGAGCGGGTTCACGGAGTACGTCGGCATCGTGCCGCTCCCGGCCTCTGGCGACGGCGGCGGCGTCCAGACCGGTGCGTACGCCCGCGGGACCAGCGTCACGCTGTTCGACCACGAGAACGCCAGCGAGACGTTCCAGCGACACGTCCTCGCCCACGAGTTCGTTCACGTCTTCCAGTTCGAGGCCGGGTTCGACGGCCTCCAGCCCGAGGCAGACGTCGACGACCTGGACCTCCGGCGTGCGCGGCCGTTTCTCAAGACAGCCATGACGGAGGGGTCCGCGGAGTACGTCCAGGAGCGGTACCGCTTCCGCTACCAGAACGCCTCGCTGAACCAGACGCGACTGGGCGACGACTGGAAGGCGGCACCCGCCTACGTCAGGCACCGCATCGCGCCCTACGAGTACGGGTCGCGGTACTTCGCGATGCGCGTCGGGAACACCAGCGGAGTGACCGACGTCTACGACGACCCGCCGCGGACCGCCGAGCAGGTCATCCACGGCTACGACCCCGACGAGGAGCGAGCCCTGCCGCTGACGGTGGACGCGACGGACGGCGAAACCGGTTTCGAGTCCACGGGCGCGGTCACCAAGGGTGAACTGTTCGTGCGCCTCGCATTGTCCTCGGAACTGGACTGGGAGCGCGCCGCGGACGCATCAAGGGGGTGGGGGATGGACCGACTCCAGTACTTCGCTGGCGGGAGCGGCACTGACGGCTACGCGTGGACGCTGCGCTGGGACGACGCCAGCGAGGCAGCGCAGTTCACTGAGTCGTTCCGAACGTACGACAGCCGCAACGACGCCGCGTTCCGCGTGGAGACCGTCACCGACGAGACGGTCGTCGTGTTCGCCGGCCCGGAGACATTCGTCGAGGGCGCGTCGGCGACCGGGAACAGTTCAGCCGTGACGATTCACGCCTGACGTGCCGCCGACCGCTCCGGGACTGCTCACTCTCGCCACACTTATGCCGCGTTCTCCCTGTCATTCCACCAATGGAGCGACGACGCGTCCTCGCGACGCTCGCGGTCGTAGCGCTGCTCGTCGTCGCGGGCTGTCAGTCACCGGGCGCGCCGCAGTCGCCCGACGGCGGCGCCCCGACTGCGACTGCGACGAGCGACCCGGCGACGACGCGAGCGACGGCCGATTCGACGACGACCGAATCCACGACGGCCACGGCCAATTCCTCGGACGGCCTGGTGCGCGTCGACGACGACTTCGGGTTCGACGTCCCGCCGATCTACCACCGGGTCGGCCGCATGCTGGAGGTCCCCAGAGCGGATCGTCCCGAGGTCCAGGTCCGAACTGAGGACCCGCCCGACGACGGCGGCTCGGTCGTTGCCAGACCGCAGGGGTTCGTCGGTCTCGTTGGAATCGTCCCGCAGAATCCGGTGGGCGGCGACGAGAGCGTCGGGACCGCTGCTGTCGCCCGCGGCACGCTTGTCACGGTCTACAGCGACGGCGACCTGAACGCGACGCTCACCGAGAGCACGCTCGCTCACGAGTTCGCGCACGTCTACCAGTTCACCGCCCACGACCCCAGATCGGTGGTCAAGTCGCTCGGCCCGAACCGGAACAACGCGCGCCTCACGGAGGTGGTCGTCGAGGGGAGCGCGGAGTACGTCCAGGAGGAGTACGAGATTCGGCACCAGGACCGCGACGTCGACCAATCGGAGTTCGCTGCAGCCTGGAAGCGTGCGCCCGCGTTCCAGCGGTGGACCGTGGCGTCGTACGTGTACGGGTCGCGGTACGTGGAACTGCGCATCGACGACCCTGCGAACGTCACCGACGTCTACCAGAACCCCCCGCGGAGCACGGAACAGGTGATTCACGGCTTCACTCCGGACGAGGAACCAGTCGCGGACCTCACCGTGACTGCGGACACGACGGGCCCGTTCGCGTGGTCGAACGCCGCGACGAAGGGCGAGTTGTTCGCGCGCATCGCGCTGTCGACGGAACTGGACTGGGAGCGCGCCGCGGCCGCCGCCGAGGGCTGGGGCGCCGACCGCCTGCTGACGTTCTCGGACGGCGACCGGGCAGGCTACGCGTGGGCGCTGCGCTGGGACGACGCCAGCGAGGCCGACGAGTTCCGCGACGCGTTCGCCGATTACGACGACCGCAACGACGAACGGTTCCGCCTCGAGGCAGTGGGCGACGAGACCGTCGTCGTGTTCGCCGGGGCGGACGCCTTCGTCGAAAACGCGACCGCAACCGGGAACAGCTCCAGCGTCACCGTCAGCACGTAGGAGGCACCGTTAATCGGCGATCGGACGGCCACGTGACTGGTCGCGCGTCGCCGACGCGTCCTCTTACTGCCGCTCGATGCCGTGTTCGAGCGTGCCGACGCCCTCGACCTCGACTTCGACGCGGTCGCCGTCCTCGACCTCTGCGACGCCTTCCGGCGTCCCCGTGAGGATCACGTCGCCGCGCTCGAGAGTCATGTACTCCGTAATCTCGGCGAGTAGCTCGGGCACGCTGAAGATGAAGTGCTCGATGGACGACGACTGCCGGGTCTCGCCGTTCACGCGGAGTTCGATGTTGGCGTCCGCCGGGACCTCGTCGGGAGTCGCGAGCACCGGGCCGAGGGGCGCTGCGCCGTCGAAGGCTTTCCCGCGCACCCAGTTGCGTTCTTCCGACTGGTCGTCGCGGTTCGAGACGTCGTCGGCGCACGCGTAGCCGGCGACGACGTCCAGCGCGTCGTCCTCGTCGACGTGCCGGCACTGTTCGCCGATGACGACCGCGAGTTCTGCCTCGTGCTCGATTGTGTCCTTGCCGGACGGAACTGTGACTGTGTCGCCGTGACCGGCGAGCGCGTTCGGCGGTTTCAGGAACAACATCGGTCGGTCGGGAATCTCCGAGTTGCGCTCCTCGGCGTGCGCCGCGTAGTTGCGTCCAACGCAGACGATCTTCGACGGCTCGCTCGGCGGAAGCACGTCGACGTCCTCGACGTCGTACGTCCGGCCGCCGAACGAGACTGTGCCGTCCTCGTATTCGCCGCGCCGCACCGCTCCAGCGGGGTCGCGGAACCGCATCAAGTGCATGCCCCGGCATTCCGTCGGCCGCCGCGTAAGGGTTCCGGGTCCGGCAAGCGGCTGGTCGTACTGCCGAGTGAGACGCAACCGCACCGGTCGCGTCCCGCTACCAGCGGTGGTGAACGTGCTCGAAGACGTACTTCTCGTAGACGTCGCGCACCGCGCCGTGGACGCGGTGCTCGAGCGGCCGTGCGTTCGACGCCGCGACGTTGCTCCGGATGTGCTCGGGGCTCGTCGACCCGGGGATGACGGTGCTCACCGCGTCGAAGTCCAGGATCCAGCGGAGCGCGAACTGCGGGAGCGTGATGTCCTCGCGGACGTACTCGCGGAGTTCGTCGACGGCCGCAGCGCCGACGTCGAGGGGGACGCCCGCGAACGTCTCGCCGACATCGAAGGCCTCGCCCTCGCGGTTGAAGTTCCGGTGGTCGTTCTCGGGGAACTCCGTGTCGGCGTCGATTGTCCCCGTGAGGAGGCCCGAGGCAAGCGGGACGCGCACGATGACGCCGACGTTCTCGCTGGCGGCGGCGTCGAGGAAGCGCTCGGCGGGCCGCTGGCGGAACGGATTGAAGATGATCTGCACCGTCTCCACGCCCGGGTACTCGATGGCTTTCAGGCCCTCCTCGGCGCGTTCGACGCTGACGCCGTAGTGGTCGAGCTTGCCGGCGCTCCGGAGGTCCGCGAGCGCGTCGAACGTCTCGGGCTGATAGTAGGCATCCGTCGGCGGGCAGTGCAGTTGCAGGAGGTCCAGGGAGTCGACGCCGAGGTTCTCCCGGGACCGGTCCACGAACCGTTCGAGGTTCTCGTGGGTGTACCGGTCGGCCTCGTGAGGGTCGAGGCGTCGGCCCGCTTTCGTCGCGACGACGGGGTCCTCGGCTCGCTCGCTGAGGACCTCGCCGATGAGTTGCTCGCTGCGGCCGTCGCCGTACACGTCTGCTGTGTCGAGGAAGTTGACGCCCGCATCGAGCGCCGCTCGCAGCGCTTCCCTGCCCTCGCTTTCGGCGACGTCGCCCCACTCGCCACCGATCTCCCACGTCCCGAGGCTGACTTCGCTGACCTGGAATCCCGTCGAACCGAGTGCGCGAGTCTTCATACTGGCCCTCCGCCCCGGACCTACCTAACCGTGGGGGATTCTGCAGGGCTGTCCGGTTGGTCGCTCGCGGTGTCGTCCCTGCGCCGTCAGCTTTTATGTGGGATTCGGGAGTAGTTACACACGCTATGGAGTTGACCTGGCACGGACACTCGACGTGGCGCGTAGCCCTTGGGGACACGACACTGCTCATCGACCCGTTCTTCGACAACCCACACACGGACGTGGGACCGAGCGACCTCGACCCCGACTACGTCCTGCTGACGCACGGACACGCCGACCACATCGCGCACGTCGGCGAGTTCGCGGACGCACACGTCGTCGCGACGCCGGAACTGGCGGGGTACGTCGCCGACGAGTACGGCGTCACGGAGACGACCGGCATGAACCTCGGGGGCACCGTCGAGCTCGGGGACGCGTTCGTGTCGATGGTGCGCGCCGACCACACGAACGGCATCGAAACGGACTACCAGTACTCCGCGGGGACGCCCGCCGGCTACGTCGTCAGCGATACGAACCCGACGCAGGTCGCCGACGAGGAGAGCGAGACGTTCTACCACGCCGGCGACACCAGCCTCCAGACGGAGATGCGGGACGTCATCGCGCCGTTCCTGGAACCGGACGCCGTCGCCGTTCCCGTCGGCGACCACTTCACGATGGGGCCGCGGCAGGCGGCAGTCGCCGTGGACTGGCTGGACGCCGACGTCGCGTTCCCGATGCACTACGACACGTTCCCGCCCATCGAAATCGACACCCGGGACTTCGTCCGGGAGGTCGACGCCACCGGGAGCGACGCCGACGTCCACGTGCTGGACGGGGACGAGACGTTCGACCTGAGCGACGAACTCTACTACTGACGTCGAGCGGGAGCGCGACGGTCGCCGTGCCCCCTGTCGAACAGCAGCGGTCGCCGCGTTCGCCGCCGAAAGAACAACGCTTACGGCGCGGGCGCGACTTGCTCCGCCTGCAATGACCATCGAAGTCACGAGTACGTCGGAGGAAGGCTACGTCACGCGCTCCCGAGTGGGGGACTTCGAACTGACAGTCGACGCCACCGAAGAAGAGGGGCCGAGCCCGAACGGGACGCTGCTGGCCGACTACGCGTCGTGTTTCATCCCCGCGTTCCGCGTCGGCGGACAGAAGGAGGGCTTCGACGACCTCGGCCGCGTCGACATCGACGTCGAGGGCGACCTCGACGATGACGACGACCTCGAAGCGATCCGCTTCCACATTCTCGTGGAGGCGGACCTCGAGGACGACGAGTTCGACGCCGTCGTCGAACGCGCCGAGGGCATCTGCCACGTTCACAGCGCGCTCCGCGAGGAACTGCGCGCGGAGATCACGGGCGAAACCGGCGCCTTCTGAGGGGGTTCTCGCACCCGTCCCGTGGACGCGGTGCGTTTCGTCGTCGTAGCATACAAGCACACCCACCGCGTAGCCGACGGTATGACTACAGACTGGCAGGAGAAACTGGTCGGCGCCCGGATGACCGTCGACCGCAAGTTCAACGACCGTGTTCGCGGGTCGTCGCTGTCGAACTCCCAGTGGGGCCTCGTGATGACGGCCGTCGAGTTCGACATCGAGAACGCCGACGACCCGGAGTCGGCTCGCATCGTCGCGGACACGTCGAAACTCGAGCACGTGCTCCCGGAATTGGAGAACGTCGACGACCAGATGGGGGGCATGGGCGCCGCACCCGACAAGAGCAAGGACGGCGACGGCATGCTCGGCGGTATCAAGAGCGCGCTCGGCCTCGGCGGTGGCGGCGACAACACGGACGAACTCGAGATGGAGGCGAAACAACTCGCCGACGAGTACGCGCGCGAACTCCAGTCCCACCTCGAAACCGAGGGCCGTTGGAAGGACATCCGCGAGACGGCGGCGGACGACTGACCTGCGGCTATCGAGTACTCAGCTAGCGGCGCGAGCCGAACAAACGCACGTGGGAACCGCCCCGCGAGCGTCCCGACGCTGTGCTGGCGACTACGCGTCGCCGGAGTGGAACAGCGTCAGTTCTTCGGCCTCGTAGATGTTGAGGAGTTCCTCGACGAGTTCGTCGTAGGACTCGTCGCCCTGGCGGAGTGCGTCCAGTCGCTCGACTGTCTCCTCACTGAGGTGGACGTCGGGCATATCAGGACAGACGGCCGCCGGTAGCTTAAATGCACGGGCGAAACCGGACACAGCGTGGGCGTAGTCCGGCCGCGCCGCGATTGGAGCGTTCCCGGGATGCAAGCGCGGCCCAGGCGCGAAGGTTTTTGCCGCGCGGCGTCCACGCTACGAGTATGTCTGACGGCTTCAACCTCGACTTGCGGAACGCCGAGGAGGAAATCGACGTCCCGGAGGAGTTCGAGGGCGGCGTCGTCCTCGGCGTCCTCGACGGCACCACCCCGGACAGCGAGTGGCTCGCGGAAGTCGAGCGCGGGAACGTCCTCCTGCTCGCTGTCGACGGCGACCTGAACGAACTCGCAGCGGGGTTCGCGGGTGACGTGAAAGACGACGGCGGTACCCTCATGCACTTCCGGGAGTTCCTCGTCGTCGCACCGCCCGGCGTCGGCGTGGACGCTGACCGGCTCTGAGACGGCGAGCATAGACTCCAGAACCGCTTCGGCTGTTTTTGTTCGGTCGGCCATCCCAGGTCAGGCCTTCGTACGTAATTCCGTCCCGGCGCTGGATGATGTGCCGGCCGTCCACGACCACTGGCTTGGCCATCGCGTCGAATTCGTCGTCGAGGACGGCGAACTCGTTCCAGACCGCAACGGCGAGCGCACCGACAGCCCCGGTCGGGATAGCGGTCGTGCTGATCGCGAACCCGAGGTCAGCGCCACGTTCAGGCACGCCCCTCGAAAATGGCGTCCGCGGACGTGCCGTTACGGTTGAACGACGTGACCGTCGCGTGGATCACGTCGCCCTTCGAGATGCTGCTCGGGACGTCCTCCGTGAACAACACGAACCCCTCCACCTTCCCGACGGCGACGCGCTCCCCGGAGTGGTGGTCCGTGAACTCCGTGACGCCGAACGTGTAAGTCTCGCCGAGATCGACCGGTGCGTCCCGCTGTTGGGCGTTCTCGTGTGCGCGCTGCGACGCTGCTGCGCCCGACGACCGACGCCGCCGGAGCACCAGCACGACCAGCACGACGACGGCGGCGCCGGCGCCCGCAGCGACTAGACGATAATCCATGTGCAGTCCCTCGCGGCCGATTCCCTACAATCCATCGACTAGCCGCCGGACGCGGTGCCGACAGCACTCTGTCTCGGGGCTGCGTGCAGGAGCCACGCTCGTGTAGCGGGCCGGCAGTCAGTCAGGCTTGAACGTGAGATAGTGGCCGTCGGGGTCGCGGACGCGCACGGCGTCGTCGAGGTCAGTGACGCTGCATGCGCGGTCCCGCACCGCTGTGGCGGCTGCGTCGGGATCCGACGTCCGGAAGGCGAGGTCGGCGTGGACGCCGCCGCGGGCGTCGGCGATACCCAGCTGTGGCTCCCAGAGTTCGAGGTCCACGGGCCCCGTCAGGCGAACGCGGCGGCGCTCGTCGCCGCGGTCCGAGACCGCGAACCCGAGGTCGCGGTAGAAGGATTCCGCGTCCGCCAGTGACTCCACCTCGAGGACGACCTCGAAGACGCCTGTCAGAGGTTCGTCACCGTCTGCACCCCCGGTTCCGATTTCCACGCAGTGACCGTCCGGGTCGTCGAAGTACAGCGACCGCGCGGTCCCGAACTGGAACTCCGACAGATCGAAGTCCTCCCCGAGGCGGTCGCGCCACTCCGCGTAGTAGTCCTCCGTCGTGGAGAACGCGTAGTGGACGTGCAGCCCGCCGCGCGGCACGCCGCCGGGGTGTGGTTCTCGCAGCACGACGGTCGTGTCGCCGACCTCGTACGCGACTTCGTGGCCGTCTCGGTCGTCCTGGAGCTCCAAGTGGGTCTCGTAGAAATCCGCGGCGCGGTCGAGGAATTGGACTTCCAGCGCGAGCGAATCCAACACAGAGAGCATACCACTTGGTTTCCCGGCGAGAACTATAGGCGTACCCCGTTTTTTGGTGCTGGCTCCCTACGTGGAGGTATGCCGATGAAAGCCAGCGGGCGGGCCACTGATTACGCGGAAATCGACCGCTTCGACGGCGGGGCGGGCTGGATCGCCCATCCGGAGGAGGCGATGCAGCGCGCGAGCCACGTCCTCGATACCGAGGGCGGCGTCTGGGTGGTCGACCCGGTTGACGCGGAGGGCGTCGACGACCTGTTCGCGGAGTTCGGTGACGTTCGCGGAGTCGTCGTTCTGATGGACCGCCACGCCCGAGACGCCGTGTCGATAGCGGGCCGTCACGACGTCTCGGTCCACGTGCCGTCGTTCGTCAACCCGGGAATCGACGCGCCGACGCAGCCGATTTCGGGCGCGCTCCCGGACTCGAACTACGAGATCGTGCGCACCGTCGACTGGCCGGGCTGGGACGAAGCTGCGCTCTACGACGGCGAGACGCTCGTCGTCGGCGACGCGGTCGGCACGTCGGAGTACTTCACAGCGGGGACCGAACGCGTCGGCGTCCACCCGATGCTCCGCGTGAAGCCCCCGCGCGCGTTGCGGACGTTCCACCCGGAGCGTATTCTGGTCGGCCACGGCCGCGGCGTGCTGACCGACGCGAGTCAGGCGCTGACGCACGCGCTGGACGGCGCCCGTCGACGCGCGCCGGAAACCTGGCTCAACGGTCTGAAGGCGATGTTCTAGCCGGACGCTGCCCGTTCCGATTCCCCGCTCCGCGGGTGGCTCCGGAGGCGCTTCCGAGAAGCGCCGAACTCAATCCTCGCGCAGGTCGTCGATGCGGCGGCGCTGCTCGCGGTGCAGCGTGACGACGAGATCCGACAGTACGCCGTACATCAACAGCTGTACGCCGAGCAGGAGCAGGACGCCCGCGACCACCGTGAGTGCCTCGTGAGAGATTCCCTTCGCGAACCAGTCGTAGCCCACGTACGCCGCGAGCGCGGTGCCCGCGGCGCCGAGGACGGCGCCGACGCTCCCGAAGTAGAACAGTGGATTCGACGTCTTCGCGAGGCTGTACACGGTGAGGATGATGCGCCCGCCGTCCGAAATCGGGTGGAGGTTCGTCTCCGAGCCCTCGGGGCGCGCGCGGTAGGTGGTTGGAACGACCTCCACGGGGATGTTGTGGCGCGCGCACTCCACGGCCATCTCCGTCTCGATGCCGAAGCCCTCCGCCGAGAGGAACATCCGGTCGAAAGAGTCTCGCGTGAACGCGCGATATCCCGAGAGGATGTCCCCGTAGTCCTCGCCGTGGATGCGCTCGAACGCCGCATTGATGAGGCGGTTCCCGAACCTGTTGAGCCGCGTCATCGCGCCCGGCTGCATGTTAGCTGTGCGGTCGCCGACCACGTGTTCTGCATCACCATCGACGAGCGGGTCGAGGAGTCGCGGGGCCTGTTCGGGCGGGTTCGTACCGTCGCCGTCGAGCAGGAGGACGTACTGGTGGTTGATGTGGTCGACGCCCTCTCGGACGGCCTGGCCCTTCCCGGAGCCCGACTGCTCGATGACTTCCGCATCACACTCGGCGGCGATCTGGCGCGTCTCGTCCTCCGAGTGGCCGTCCACGACGAGAACGTGGCCGACGCCGACGTCGTACAGCCCCTCCACTACGTCGGCTATCGTCTTCGCTTCGTTCCGCGTCGGAACGAGCGCACACACGTCCTCGTACTCCGTCATTGCACGTGGGTGGACCGGGGGAGCGCAAAAGCGTATTCCTTTCGAGTAGTGGCGGAGGGGTTTTACCCCGACGCGTCCAACGCCGCTGTATGAACCTGCTTGCGGCGGCCGCGCTCTCCCTCCTCGCCGTGACGGCCGCGCCCTACGTCGGCTATCTCGCGCTCTACGCGTGGATTCGACCAGCGGGGTCACCAGCGGACAAACGGGACTGGGAGCCGTCGGTGAGCATCGTCCTCCCGACGTACAACGAAGCGGGCATCGTCGAAACGAAACTCGACGACGTCCTTGCACTGGACTACCCGATGGACGAGGTGGAACTCGTGGTCGTCGACTCGTCGACGGACGACACTCGCGAGATTATTCGCGGGTACTTCGATGATCTGGACGCGCCGGAACTCGTGTTACTGGAAGAGGACGAGCGACGCGGGTTGGCACCGGCGCTGAACGATGCTTACGAGGCGGCGTCCAAGGAGATGGTCGTGAAGACAGACTGCGACTCGAAGCTCTCGCCGGACGCGCTTCGGGAGGCCGCCGCAAATCTCGCTGACGACGAGGTTGCTGCCGTGACCGGGAGCAACGTCGAGGTGCTCGGTGGCAGCGAAGTCGAGTCCGGGTATCGCGGCGTCCAGTCGCACATCCAGCAACTGGAATCGCATTTGGACTCGACGCTCATCTTCCACGGGCCGTTCTCCGCGTTCGAGAACGACGCGCTGTTGCCGATTGACCCGAACTCGCTTGCTGACGACACGGAGTTGGCGTTGAAGATGCGGCGGCAGGGTCAGCGGGTGATTTTCGATCCCGCGATTCACTACATGGAGGCGAGTCACTCCGAGTTCGTGAAGCGACGCAAGCAGAAGGACCGACGTGGAATGGGTCTGATTCGGCTACTGGTGCAGCATCGTGACGCGCTCGGGAAGTACGGGGGCTACGGGAAAGTGGTGCTGCCGTTCAACTGGTGGTTCATGATCGTCTCGCCGTGGCTGCTCGCAGTAACGTTGTTGGTCTGGACGGCCGTTACAGTCTCTCTATTCGGCGTCGCTGGGCTAGCGTTACCTGCTGCTGTCGGCGCGTTCGCATATCTTGGTCAGGCCGATGTTCTCGGTCCACTGCAGGCGCTGTATTCGATTTTTGACACGCAGGTGTCGTTGCTGCGGGCGGGCGTAGAGTTACTCGTTGGTGACTCGGACGGGACGTGGGAGGTGGACGCGGAGTTGCGGGAGGCGTTTGAGTAATTAACTATCGACTTCGTCCTGATACTCCTGGAAAAGCGGATCGTCTTTCATTAACTCGTTTACTTTTTCGTGGTCCTGTGGCGTATCAATGGGATAGGTTTGGCGCGAAGTCTCAACTAGGCGAACGTCGTCACCATTCTCCAACAAGCGGAGCATGTCAATGGATTCGACCTGCTCCAGTTCAGTTTCGGCCATCTCAGTGAACTCGAAGAGAAAATCCCTCTCAAATGGAATCACGCATACCTGATGATAGACGGGCGCCTCTGTGTAGGAACCTTCGTGTATATTCGGAATTGGTGCCCGGGAGAAATACAGGGCGTTCCAGTCCTCGTCGACGACCACCTTGACGTTGTTCGGATCACGATACTCTTCCTCATCGGGGATTGGTTTAGCGAGGTTAGTAACCTTCACGTCTTCCTCATCGCGTACCGGCGCGATGGCGTCGTCTAACATGTCCGGATACACGAGAGGCTCGTCGCCTTGCATCACGACAACAATCTCAGCGTCGATCTGTTCGGCGGCCTCAGCTACTCGGTCGGTTGCCCGCGGATGTGACCCCGTCATGATTACATTGCCACCGAACGATTTGGTCTCCTGACGAATCTCCTCGTCGGGCGTAGCGACGTACGTCTCGTCGACGGAGTCGCTCATACGGGTACGGCGGTAGACGTGCTCTATCATGGTCAAGCCGTGGATGTCACAAAGCGGTTTGCCGGGATAGCGTGTCGATCCCATTCGAGCCGGGATAATGGCAGCAACCTCCATACTGCAATCCAGCCGTAGTGATACATAAAAACTACCGTCTCCCCCCACACGGGGAATGTTAGCAATCGCCACGAAGCGGAAGATAAATTTAATGCTGCGACACTACTGGCAGTACTGATGGAATCGCCGCGCGCGTCGATCATCGTCCGTTGCTATAACGAGGCCGACCACCTCGGAAAACTGCTGCACGGCCTCGCAGAGCAGACGTTGCAGGAATTCGAGATTATCCTGGTAGATTCAGGCTCGACCGACGGCACTATAGAAATCGCCGAGTCGTTCGCCGTCGACGAGGTCGTCTATATCGACCCAGAGGACTTCTCGTTCGGTCGCGCGCTGAACTACGGCTGCGAGGCAGCCAGCGGTGAGTTCTGCGTCATCGCGAGCGCTCACGTATACCCGAAACGGGACGACTGGCTCGAACAGTTGCTCGACATGTTCGAGGAGGACGTCGCGCTCGTGTACGGCAAACAGCGAGGCAACGATGTGACCACCTTCTCGGAGAATCAGATATTCAAGCAGTGGTTCCCTGCCCACGACATCGAGCGCCAGGACCACCCGTTCTGCAACAACGCGAATGCCGCCATCCGGCGCGAACTGTGGGAAGAGTATCCCTATGACGAGCAACT
>NZ_WUUU01000080.1 GCF_009831555.1 Halobacterium bonnevillei
GCCGGCGGCGGCCGGGTCGTTCGCATCGGCGCCGTCGTCGCGTTGCTCGTCGCGTTGCCCGCCTCGGAACTCGCGACGGCGATGCCGAAGTCCGGCGGCGGCTACTACTTCATTTCGCGGGGGCTGGGAGCGCTCCCCGGCGCCGTCGTCGGCATCAGTATCTGGCTGGGACTGGTGTTCGCGACGGCGTTCTACCTCGTCGGGTTCGGGAACTACGCAGCTGCGCTGCTCGCGGAGGCGGGCGTCCCCGTCGGGGGCGTCCCGGTGGTCGTCCCGCTGGCGCTGCTGTTCGGCGTGGCGCTCACGGCGCTCAACCTCGTCGGGACGGAGAACGCCGCGAAACTCCAGAACTACGTGGTCGGTCTGCTGTTGACCATCCTCGTGGTGTTCCTCGGGTACGGCGGCCTCGACGCGCTCGGTGTGTTCGGGGCGCCCAGCGCGCCGGAGCGGTTCTTGCCGTTCGGACCGCTCCCGATGTTCACGACGGCGGCGCTCGTGTTCACCTCCTACCTCGGGTTCGCGCAGGTGGCGACTGTCGCCGGCGACATCAAGAACCCGGGGCGGAACCTCCCGCTGGCGATGGTCGGGTCGGTCCTCATCGTCGGCGTCCTCTACGTGGTGACGATATTCGTGGCGACCAGCGCGTTCGGCAGCGATCCGCTGTCCCGGTTCGGGGAGACGGCAATCGTGGAGGTGGCGCGGTCGTACTTCGGGAACGTCGGGGCGCTCGCCATCCTGCTCGCCGGACTGCTGGCGACCGTCTCGAGCGCGAACGCGTCGATTCTGTCGACGTCCAGGGCGGTGTTCGCGGTGAGCAAGGACGCCCTGGTTCCGAAGGTCGCGAGCAGACTCAACCTGGCGTACGGCACGCCGCACGTCGCGCTCGCGATGGCCGGCGGGCCCGTGCTGGTGCTGGTCGCGTTCGGCGAAGTCGAGGTGCTCGCTGAGGTCGCGTCGTTCCTCCACCTGGTCATGTACGGGCTGCTGTGCGTCGCGCTCATCGCGATGCGCCGGGACGAACCCGAGTGGTACGACCCGGACTTCCGCGTGCCGGCCTACCGGGCCGTTGCGGGCGTCGGCGCCGCCGCGAGCTTCGGCCTCATCGCGTTCATGCAGCGCGTCTCCCAGGTAATCGGACTCGCAATCATGCTCGCGGCCGCCGGGTGGTACAAGTACTACGCCAGCGACGTGCAACTCAAGGGGGTCCTCTGATGACGGCCGACGAACCCAATACCTCGTCCGAGTCGGACCGCGACGCCGGTGCCAGAGCGATCAGGGAGCCACCGCGCATTCTCGTCCCGGTGGCGGTTCTGGAAGGCGAAGCGCTCTCGGAGCCGCTAGCGGCGTTTCTCGCGCCCTCCGAGGTGGTGGTGTTAGGCTATCACGTCCTTCCCGAACAGACGCCGACCGAGCAGGCGAGCATGCAGTTCGAGGACCGCGCACAGGCGGCTATCGAGGACATCGCGGAGACGTTCCGCGCCGCCGGCCGCGACATCGAAACCCAGGTGGCGTTCACCCACGACCGCGACCAGACGGTCGAACGGGTCGCCGAGGACGTCGGCGCGACTGCGGTCCTCCTTCCGAACCCCGCGGGGGAACTGAGGGACGTGCTGGTCCCGATTCGCGGCGCCGTCGACCCGGACCGCCTCGCTGACCTCCTGGCGACGCTGCTCGTCGGCGGCGAGGGCACCGTGACGCTCTGGGGCGTGACGAAACCCGACGCTGACTTCGACGCGGAGGCGGCCGTTGCGGACGCCCGCGAACGACTGGTCGAGCGGGGCATGGCGACCGAGCGGATGCTCGCCGAAGCGACGAGGTCCGAGTCGCCCGTCCGGGAGATCATCGAACGGTCTGCGGACTACGACGTCGTCGTCATGGGACGAGGCGGCGAACCAGTTTACTCCGCGCTGTTCGGCGATCCGAGCGAACGGGTCGCCGGAGGCGCCGTCGCGCCCGTGCTCGTGGTGCGGGACGGCGAGGTCGAGTGACGGCGGGGCGGTCTGGCGGGCTCCGCCGCCGCTGGAGTTACGGGAAGATGCTCTCCGGGAGGTAGGCGGACACCGTCCAGTTCGGCGCGTCCACGACTTCACTGATCTTCAGGTCGACGGCCGCCGAGCAGAGGATGTACGCCTCGCTGCGGGTGAGCCCGCGCTCCTCGTGGAGGTGGGCGATCATGTGCCTGACGGCCTTCTTCGTCGCGTCCATCAGGTCCGGCGCGATGCCGGTCGTGCCGTACATCGGTTCGTCTTCGCCGGTGGCCGTGAACGGGTGATCGGACTCGAACTCCGGTTGTTCGATGTCCAGGTCTGTACGGACGTCGAAGCGCGCGGTGACGAACATCGGTGCTTCGATGCCCGTGACACAGACTTCGCCGTCGCCCTGTGCCGCGTGGCAGTCGCCCGTGGAGAACAGCGCGCCCTCGCACTCCACGGGGAGGTAGACTGTCGACCCCTCGGTGAGGTGTTTCACGTCCATGTTCCCGCCGACGTCGCGCGGGGGGAGCGTGTCGTGTTCGCCGTCCTCGCCGGGTGCGACCCCGATCGTCCCCGGGAACGGGTCCAGCGGCACTTCGATGTCGTTCACGAAGTGGCCGACCTCGCCGTCGAGGTCCCACGCGTGGTAGCCGGGGTCCTCGAAGTCCTCCGGGAGCAGGCCGAGGCCCATGTCGCCGGGCATGAACCCCGTGTACCCCCAGCCCTTGTGTTCGAAGCCCAGCAGTTCGACTTCCAGTACGTCCCCGGGCTCGGCGCCCTCGACGTACACCGGGCCAGTGAGCGGGTGGACCGGGTCGAAGCTGACGTTCCCGAACTCCTCGGCCGTCGTGTCGGGCCCGACTTGCTCGTCGACCGCGTCCCGGCACTCGAAGCGCACCACGTCGCCGGGTTCGACCGCCAGCGCTGGGTCCAGAGAGTTGTCCCACGCGTGGTGGACGTTCGCGTCGTCGTCGCTCAATTCGTAGTCCGCAGCGTCGGATGGTGGCATACACCCGAATATAGTTGGAACAGAGACATAAACCCACAGTCGACCGGGGTTGTCGGCCACGAGCCAGCAGCGACGCCGTCGACTTCGGGGGCCGGAACTCGGAACGTCACGCGCGGCTGACAGCAGCGGGAACTGCCGGTTGGCGAAGCGTATACTGGCTCGTGACTGAACGTCCGTTCGACCATGGACGTACTACTGCTCGGTGCGAGCGGGCGCATCGGCCACCGAATCGCCGACGAACTGCTCGCCCGCGACCACAGCGTCACGGGCGTGTCCCGGAGCGGCACCGTCGACGACGTCGACGACGCCGACTTCGTCGCCGTCGAAGGCGACGCCACCGACGCCGGCGACGTCGCGAAACTCGCCACCGGCCACGACGCGGTGGCGTCAGCGCTCGGCCCCAGCGACGACGAATCCCCGGACCGCCTCGTCGACATGATCACCGCAACGATCGAGGGGTTGCGGCGGGCCAGCGTCGACCGCCTCGTCTGGACGGGCGGCGCGGGGGGCCTCTACGTCGACTCCGAGACGCTGCTCGTGGACACCGACGACTTCCCGGAGGAGTGGGAGCCGATCGCCAGCGCTGCAATCGACGCCTACGACCGCCTCGCTGACGTCGACGACCTCGCGTGGACGTACCTCGCTCCCGCTGCGCTCATCGAACCCGGCGAGCGCACCGGCGAGTACCGGACCGCGGACCGCGAACTCGTCGCCGACGAGGACGGCGAGAGCTACATCTCCATGGAGGACTTCGCCGTCGCGCTCGCCGACGAACTGGAGTCCGGGGACGGCGTCCGCACCTACGTCGGCACCGGCTACTGACGGCGCGGAAAACGCGGAACCCGACTGTATCCGCCGCGCTACGCCTCGTCGAAGAGGGTTTCGCCGTCGACCATGTGCGCCTCGACGGCGTCCATGTCCAGCGTGACGCCCAGCCCCGGTTCCTCGGGGACCGTGATCGAACCGCCCTCGATGACGTCCTCCTCGACCAGGTCGCTCCACCAGCCGAGTTCGTAGGAGTGGTACTCGACGGCCAGCGAGTTCGGGATGGCGGCGCCGACGTGCGCGCTCGCCATCGTCGCGACCGGCGAGGAGACGTTGTGCATCGCGACCGGCACGTAGTACTGGTTCGCGACGTCCGCGATCTTCCGCGTCTCCCGCATTCCACCGACTTTCGGGAGGTCGGGCGCGACGATGTCGACGGCCTGGCTCTCGATGAGGCGGCGCTCCTCTGTCACTCTGTACCGGTTCTCGCCGACTGCGATGGGCGTCGTCGTGGACTTCGTGACCTCCTCTTGCACCTGGAGGTTCTCCGGCGGCACCGGGTCCTCCAGCCACCAGACGTCGTACTCCTCGATGGCGTCGGCGAGGCGTTTCGCCGAGCCGCCGGAGAACGTCCAGTGGCAGTCGAAGGCGACGTCCGCGCGGTCCTTGACGCGCTCGGTCACCTGCTCGACGATCTCGGCCTTGTGCCGGATCTCGCCCGGGCGGAGGTGGCGGTTCGCGCGGTCCTTCTCGAGGCCCGAGGGAACGTCGAGGTCGAACTTCAGCGCGTCGTAGCCGAGTTCCTCGACGACGCGCTCGGCCTCGTCGGCGCACGCCTCGGGGTCGGCCTCGGCCTCCGTGTGGCAGTCACAGTACACGCGGACGTCGTCGCGGTACTTCCCGCCGAGCAGCTGGTAGGCGGGGACGTCCAGCACCTTGCCGGCGAGGTCGTGGAGCGCGATCTCGATGCCGGCGATGGCGGTGACGGTGACGCCCTCGACGCTGCCCTCGCCGCTCATCTTCTGGACGAGGTGCTCGAAGAGGCGGTCGATGTCGAGGGGGTTCTCGCCGACGACGAACGGCTTCATGCGCTCGACGAGTTCCGGAACGCCGGCGCCCCAGTAGGCTTCGCCGGTGCCGACGACGCCGGCGTCGGTGTACACGCGGACGAGCGTCCACGGGAAGTTCCCGTCGACCATCGTCGTCTGGACGTCCGTTATCTCGAGGTCCCGGGGCGCGGGCCGGTCGGCCGTCACGCCCATCGTCCCCGCGGAGAGCTCCCGCATGGTGTACTCCGCGTTGGGGTCGTGGAGGTCGCTGTAATCCTTGCTCATGGTCGATTGTTAACTCGCGTTAGTGTAAATCTGTGCTTTCCACCAGTCCGAGCGACTCGAGGTCTGTCCCCAGGGCGTCGCGCTGGTCGTCGTCCATGCCGCGCAGCGGCGACCGCAGCGGCCCGGCGTCGAACCCCCGCAACCGGAGGGCGGTCTTCACGCCGGCCATGTACGGGCCGCGCTTCAGCGCCGACCGCACGGCGTAGACGTCGCTCTGTAGGTCGCGGGCGTACGCCTCGTCGCCGTCGTCGTAGGCGTCGTAGAGGTCGACGACGAGTTCCGGGAACGCGTTCGCGACGGCCGACACCATCCCCGAGCAGCCCAGGTCGAGGCCGGGGACGAGCAGCGAGTCCGACCCCGCGAGGAACGTCAACTCGGGGTGGGCGTCGATGGCCTGGCCGAGCCACGGCACGTCCTTCGAGGAGTCCTTGAGGCCGACGAGGTTGTCGATGGCCGCGAGGTCCCGGAGGGTGGCAAGCGAGAGTTCGTTGCCGGTCTTCGAGGGGATGTGGTAGACGTACACCGGGAGGTCGACGGCGGCGGCGACGCGCTCGTAGTGCGCGACCGCCGCGTCGCGGTCCAGCGGGTAGTAGTACGGCGTGACGACGACGATTCCGTCCGCCCCGACGCTCTCGGCGTGCTCGGCGTGCGCGACGGTCTGGCGGGTGCTCGGTGCACCCACGCCCGCGATGACCGGAACGTCTCCGCCGACCTCGTCGACGACGGCCTCGACGACCCGCTGGCGCTCGCCGCCGGTCAACAGGGGGAACTCGCCGTTCGTGCCCAGCGGGAAGACGCCGTGGACGCCGCGGTCGACGACGAGCCGCGCGTGGGCGGCCGTGGTCTCGGGGTCGATCGTTTCGTCGTCGTGGAACGCGGTCACGATGGGCGGAACGACCCCTTGGAGGGACAGCGGGTCGTCCGCACCCGGGTCTGGCGCGTGGTTGGTCACGTGCGGCGGGTCGCCCGCCGCGAGCATAAGCCCACGGGTTCGTCCAGAGTCTTTTCCGTTCGTGAGTAAACTTTTTGACTCCGGGGGTAGTTACGTGGTGACATGGACGTCGAGGTGAAGCTCACCGGCACGCTGGCCGCCCGCACCGGCACGCACCGCGCCCGCGTCGGCGTGGCCGCAGACGCGACTGTCGAAGACGTCGTCGAGTCTCTCGCCGACGAGTTCGGCCCGCAGGTCCGCGCGGGCGTTCTCGAAGGATCCCGCCTCCGCACGGACACGGTCGTCGTCCGCGAATCCACGGACGGCGAACCCCTCAGTGTCGGAAGCCGCGTCCACGACGGCGACACCGTCTGCTTCCACCTCGCCTGAGTCCAGAATCGAACCGCGGCCGACGCCGGCTACTGTTCTGCGAGCCGATTCAACGCCCACGCGGTCCGGAGCACTTCGTCGGCGGCGCCCTCGTCGAACACGAGGTCGTCGGTCTCCCGGACGTGGTCGAGCACGCGGCCGCTGGCGTGTTCCGGCGCGGCAGCGATGCCCGCGTCCTCGTCGGCCACCCACTCCATCACGCGCAGGTCGCTCTTCGAGTCCCCCATCACGAGCGCGAAGGGGTCGTCGACGCCCAGGACGTCGAACGCCGCCTGGACGCCGACGACCTTGTTGAGTTCGCGGGACGCGACTTCCGCGGCGTCAGCCTCGTAGTACGCGACGTCGACGCGCTCGAGGACGCCGCGCACGCCCTCGGGAATGAACGCCAGTGCGTCCGCGCTGTCGCCTCCTGTCGCCTCGTCGGCCACGGCGTCCGGCAGGTCTCCCGCGTCCGCGAGCACGCCCGCTATCTCCGGGTCGGCGGCCGCGTAGAACGCGCGGACGTGCTCTCGAGTGGCGCCCCCGACGCAGTCCGCCAGCAGGTCGAGTTCGTACCGGAGCGCGTCGTCGATGAGGTCGCGAGCGCGGTCGCTGCCCGTCTCGAAGTTCGGTTTCAGCGTGACGTTGAACTCGTTGCCCTGCAGGTGACAGCCCTGGCGGATGCCCTCGGGGGCGTCCGAGAGGATGCGCGCGCGCAGGTCGTCGAAGACCCCACGGACGTCCTGATCCAGGTCCTCGTAGAGGAGTTGCTTCGTGTCCGGGCCGTGACCGGGCGTGAACACGCCGGTGCCGGCCTCGTAGACGACGGAGACGGACCCGGAGTGCACGAGTTCGTTGCCCAGTCCCTGGATGAGGAAGCCCTTGACGTTCTCCAGGGTCTGGCCCGTGCAGATGACGATGGGGACGTCAGCCTCGTGGAACTCCGTGAGCAAGTGGAGGGTCTCCCGCGGAATCTCGTTGTCAGTGTGGCCCGCCGACCGCAGCGTCTCGTCGACGTCGAGGACGAGGACGTTGACGGCGCAGCCGTACTTGGCCTGCAGGTCGAGGGCGGCGAACGCCTGCTCCCGGGTGGCGCGCGCCGCGAGCCCAGCGAACGTCTCGCCCTCCGGGAAGGCGGCGCGGACGTCGTCTTTCCGCTCGACGAGTTCGTCGCTGGCTGACTCCCAGTACTCGAGTGCGACGCGGGAGTCGACCGGCGGGAACAGGTCCACGAAGTCCTGGTACGCTCGCAGCGTCTCGGTGTCGAATTCGTCGTAGAGCGCGTACAGCCGGTCGAACCGTTCCATGGTTGGTATACTCGCGTGGAGGCTATAGTGGGTTTGGACGCCGGGGTGACGTCGAGCGCCGGCCGCCCCCTCGCTTGCCCAAAAGATTACTCGGTAGAGAATAAATCTTTTGCTGCTGGGGCTGTGAGGGGTACGCATGGACGCAATCGCCGTCACACGCGACGACCGCACGCCCAGGGTCGTCGACGTGCCGCGACCCGACCCAGGACCCGGCGAAGCGCTCGTCAGGACGCTCCGCGTCGGCGTCGACGGCACCGACCACGAAGTCATCGCGGGCGACCACGGCGGCTTCCCCGAGGGCGACGACCACCTCGTCCTCGGCCACGAAGCCGTCGGCGTCGTCGAGGACCCCAACGGCACCGTCTTGAACGCCGGCCAGGTCGTCGCGCCGACGGTCCGCCGCCCCCCGGACGGGAACAACGAGTACTTCCGGCGCGGCGAACCCGACATGGCGCCCGGCGGCGAGTACGTCGAACGCGGCATCGACGGTGCGCACGGGTTCATGGCGGAGTACTTCACGAGCTCCGCGGACCACCTCGTCTCCGTCCCGGACGCGCTCGCCGACCTCGGATTCCTCGTCGAGCCCGCGAGCATCACTGAGAAAGCCCTCGAACTCGCGTACGCTGCGCGGTCGTCGTTCGACTGGACGCCAGACGCCGCGCTCGTCCTCGGAAACGGCTCGCTCGGGTTGCTCACGCTCGCGATGCTGGACGCCCGCGACGACTTCGAGTCGCTGTACTGTCTCGGCCGCCGCGACCGCCCCGACCCCACCATCGACGTCGTCGACCGCCTCGGGGCCACCTACGTCGACTCCCGCGAGACGCCGGTGCCGGACGTCCCAGCAGTCCACGAACCGGTGGACTTCGTCTACGAGGCGACCGGCCACGCGAAACACGCCTTCGAGACCATCGAGGCGCTCGCGCCGAACGGCGTCGGCGCGCTCCTCGGCGTCCCGGAAGCCGGCTGGGAATTCGAGGTCGCGGGCAGCGACCTCCACCGCGAGTTCGTGCTCGAGAACAAGGCCCTCGTCGGCAGCGTGAACTCCAACGTCGACCACTTCGAGGGGGCCGTCGACGCCCTCCAGGCGCTCCCTGGATGGGTGTTCGACGACCTGGTGACCGGCGTCTACGAACTCGAGGCGTTCCGGCGTGCGTTCGACGACGACGAAACGACCATCAAGACGGCGGTTCAATTCGACACACAATGAAGAACGTCGACGACCTCATCGACAGCGCGTCGGAGCTCGCGACCCGCGGGCTGTCCCGCGGCGAAATCGCTGACGAACTCAACGTCTCCCGGGAGACGGCGAGCTGGCTGGTCGAACGCGCCGGCACGGCCGCGCCCGTCGAGGACGAACCCAGCGGCGGCCCGCAGGACGTCCACGTCGACTGGAGCAACATCGGCGAAGCCGGCGCGCGCCTCGCCGCCGTCGGCGTCGCCGTCGCGGACGCGCTCCGCGAACACAGCCACGACGTCGACCTCATCGTCGGCGTGGAGAAAGCCGGCGTGCCGCTGGCGACCGCCGTCTCGAACGAACTCGAGACCGACCTCGCGACGTACACGCCCCGCAAGCACCAGTGGGAGGAAGGGGACATCGAGAACCTCGGCGGGAGCTTCAGCCGGAACTTCGCGAGCGTCGACGGCCGCGAGTGCTTCGTCGTCGACGACACCATCACCTCCGGCACCACCATGACCGAGGCCGTCGAGGCCATCCGGAACGGCGGCGGCACACCCATCGCATGCGGCGTTCTCGTCGACAAACAGGGCCTCGGCGAGGTCGACGACGTCCCCCTGGAGTCGCTGTTCCAGGTCATCCGCGTCGGCAACGACGACTGACCACAGGGGTTTCACATCGGGTCGTGACGCGTCGCTCACAAGCCACTCCGTGCCCCGCTCGCGTGTCCCGTGGTCTCCCTGCGGTCGACCACGCTACCCAAGGCATTTCTCCGTGCTCGCCGTACGACCCCCTATGGCCTTCGACCCGATGGACTCCTCGATGGAGCAGGACGCCGTCAACGAGATCGTCCAGAAAGCGATCGAGAACAACGACGTCGTGCTGTTCATGAAGGGCGACCGCCGGATGCCCCAGTGCGGCTTCTCCCAGCGCGCCCTCGACCTGATAACGCAGTACCGCCCCGACGTTCACACCGTCGACGCGCTCCAGAGCCTCGACGAGTTCCGCGTCGCGCTCGAGGCGGAGAGCGGATGGGAGACCATCCCGCAGACGTTCGTCAACGGAGAGTTCGTCGGCGGCAGCGACATCCTCGCGGAACTCGAGGAACGCGGCGAACTCGCGGACGAGCTGAACGCCGACGACGTCGACGAGGACGCCGTCCCGCAGGAGGGCGCGGACGACGGCGGCGTCGACGACGAAATCGAGTCCCCCTTCTGAGGCGGTTAGCGGGGCGCTCCCTCCGGTTCCGCGTCGACCGCGAGTTCGCTGCCGGTCGTCCGCACCATGCGGTCGGTCACGTCCTCCATCGCGTCTACCACCTCGTCGAGCTGCAGGGCGAGCTCCCGGCAGACGAGCGCGGACGCGTCACCGCCCGCGTCGCCGTCGAACGCCGCGGTCACCGCCTCGTTCCGGAGTCGGTCGCACCTGCTCTCCACGTTCCGGACGCACGCGACGTCGCCGGCGATGTCGGCTGACGTCTCGGGGTTACAGAGCACTCCGACGTAGTCTGTCACTGCCGAGCGCAGCGCCGCCATCGCAGTGGCGGCCTCGGCCGCCATCTCGTCGAAGCGGTCGCGGCGGTCGGGCGGGAGGTCCGGGCGGAGTCCGTCGAGGTCGACAGCGAACTGTTCGGCGGCGTTCGCGACCTCGTCCAGCGCGTTGAACAACTCGATCATCTGGCTGGCGTGGAGGTGGACGCGGGTCAGCCTGATGCCGAGGTCGCGCACGTCGGCGTCCGCGACGAGCCCGCAGAGGTGGCGGTTCGTTCGGTCGCAGTCGCTCTCCAGGGTCGAAATCCGGTCGACGAACTCCCGGTAGTCGCCGTCGGGGTACGCCGCGAGCAACTCCGGGAGTAGCGCGACGCAGGCTTCGGTCTGGTCGAGGTACGTCTCCGTCCGGGAGACGAGGCGGTCCGCGAACACGACAGTTTCGCTGTCGGACATCACGTGGAGCGTCGCGGGACTCCGGAAAGTCGCTTGCTATGAGGCGTCTGGAGGCCAGCCGACGGCTATAGAGCAATCACGAGGCGGCTCGGTTCCGGCGCAGGTGACCCGCGGTCGGCGTGTCGGCGCGCACAGCGCGCCGGTCACCGCTCGTCGGAGGACAACGGCGGTTCCGTGGGGATTTCTCCGCCGAGTGGTTCGCCGGAGGCGGACTCGAGGCGAAAACCGTCCGTCAGTAGATGAGTTCGTCGTCCTTCTCGACCATGTAGAGGGTGCGGGCGGCGATGTTGACGGCGTGGTCGCCGACGCGTTCGAGGTCGCGGATGGTGAGCAGGAGGCGGGAGACGTCCTGCATGAGCGCTTCGACGTCGGACTCCGCGCTGCGTTCGTCGATTTCGGTCTCGATGAGGTCGCGCATGACAGTCTCGGAGGCCCGCCGGCAGCGGTCGTCGAGGTCGTCGTCGCGGTCGGCGATGTCGTAGCAGGCGTCGATGTCCTCGGCGGCGTAGGCGTCCATGGAGTCCTCGACCATCTGGATGGTGGTGGTGCCGATGGCCTGGATGTCGACTTCGGGGTACATGTCGCGGTCGGCGTCGAGGGTGTACTCCGCGAGGTTGACCGCGAGGTCGGCGATGCGTTCGAGGTCGGTGATGATCTTGAACGAGGACGCGATGAGCCGGAGGTCGCCGGCGACCGGCTGCTGGAGGGCCAGCAGGTCGATGCAGTCCTCCTCAAGGTCGAGGTAGAGCTCGTTCACCTCGGAGTCGTTGTCGATGACTTCCCACGCGGTGTCGTCGTCTTTCTGCTCCATCGACTCGAGGGCGAGTCGGAGGCGGTCGACGACCACCTCGCTCATGTAGAGAACGTCGCTCTGGAGCGTCTCTAATTTCTCCTGGTAGCTGTCTCGTGCCATGGTTGTTACCCGAACTTGCCGGTAATGTAATCTTCGACGCGCTGGTTGTCGGGGTTCTCGAAGATCTGGTTGGTGTCACCGAATTCGACGAGCTCCCCGCCCGTGAGGAACACGGCGGTCTTGTCGGAGATGCGGGCGGCCTGCTGCATGTTGTGCGTGACGATGACGACGGTGTAGTCCTCGGCGAGTTCCTCGATGAGGTCCTCGATCTTCGACGTGGCGACCGGGTCGAGGGCGCTGGCGGGTTCGTCCATCAGAATGACTTCCGGGTCGACCGCGATGGCGCGCGCGATGCAGAGGCGCTGCTGCTGGCCGCCGGAGAGGTCGAGGCCGGAGCTGTCCAGCTGGTCTTTGACTTCGTCCCAGAGCGCCGCCCGCTTGAGCGCCTCCTCGACGATCTCGTCGTGGTCGCCCTCCACGTCCTGGATTTCGAGGCCGTAGGCGACGTTGTCGTAGATGCTCTTCGGGAACGGATTGGGTTCCTGGAACACCATGCCGACGCGGCGGCGCAGCGCCACGGGGTCGACGTCGTCGTCGTAGACGTTCTTCCCGCGCAGGGACAGCTCGCCCTCCACGCGGCAGTTGTCGATGCGGTCGTTCATGCGGTTGACGCACCGCAGGAAGGTCGACTTCCCGCACCCGGAGGGCCCGATGATGGCGGTGACGCGGTTCTCCGGGATGTCGATGTCGATGCCGTCCAGGGCCTGTTCGGCCCCGTAGAACACGTCGAGGTCCCGGGAGCGGATGATGGTGTCCGCCGCGACCTGGTCGCTTTCGGTCGCCGCGCCCGCGACGTCAGTCTCCACGAGCATGTCGTCGTTGGTCGGGTCGGACGTGTCTCGCTGCGTCGATTGGTCGCTGTAGTCTGCTGTGTTGTCAGTCATGGCTTGGAGTCACTCCTCGGTCTGGTACTTGTTCCGGAGCACGATGGCGACGGAGTTCATCGCCAGCAGGGTCGCGACGAGCACGACGACGCCCGCGGGCACCGCCTTCTCGTAGAAGTCCGGGCCGGCGTACAGCCCGGACCACGCGTACACCTGCAGTGGCATCGCGCTGGCTTTCTCCGCGAGACCCGTCGGCAGGCTGAAGGAGACGTTCGGCGCCCCGATCATGATGAGCGGCGCCGTCTCGCCGATGGCGCGGCCGAGCGCGAGAATCGTCCCGGTGAGGATACCGGGGAACGACCGCGGCAACACGACGTTCTTGACGGTCTGCCACTTGGTCGCGCCCATGCCGTAGGAGGCGTTGCGCATGTCGTCGGGGACCGACCGGATGGCCTCCCGGGAGGAGATGATGACGATTGGGAGGATGAGCAGACCGAGGGTCGCGCCGCCGACGAGGACGGTGCCCGGCGGCTGGTCGAGGTAGGCGACGAAGATGCCCAGCCCCAGCAGTCCGTAGACGACCGACGGGACGCCGGCGAGGTTCGAGATGTTCACGTCGATGACGCGCGTGTAGCGGTTGTTCGGCGCGTACTCCTCGAGGTAGACGGCGGCGCCGACGCCGACCGGGAACGCGAGGACGGCGACGGTCACCATCAGGAGGATGGACCCGCCGATTGCGGGGTAGAAGCCGGCCTGTTCGGCGAACCGGCTGTGGGGGTTCGTGAGGAACGCCCACCGGACCCACGAGTCCGGGCCCGCGAAGCCCGCGACGTCTGTGAGGACGGAGCCGACGGCGACGCCGCCGACGACGGTCGCAGGCAACAGGAGGCCGGGGCGCTCGTGCGTGCGGTTCGCTGCGGTGCCG
>NZ_WUUU01000081.1 GCF_009831555.1 Halobacterium bonnevillei
GGACGAAGCCGGCGGTCTGCAGCAGCCACCCGACGGCCGCCGCACCGGCCATCGCCGCCACCAGGCTGAACACCTGGGTGCGGAGCCCGTCCCACACCATCCGGCGCTTGGCGAGCACCAGACCGACGGCCGCGGTGAGCGCGGACCCGACCTGTGGCGCGATGACCATCGACCCCACGACGAGCGCGGGCGAATCCAGCAACAGGCCGGAGACCGCCACGAGCGACGACAACAGCGTCATCGAGTAGTACGTCGCCGCGTTCGGCGTCATGTCGTGGGCTTTCGCGGACAGCTCCTCGGGGTCGATGGATTCGTCGGCCTCGCTGCCAGCGACGAACCGGGATTCGAGTTCGTCGAAGTGCTCGGTCGCTGCGCTCTCCGCGTTCGACACCACCCGGTAGCGGTCGTCGTAGCCCGCGTCGCGCAGGTCCGAGAGGAGGGGTTCGACGGCCTGCGCGGGCAGCGGGAACTGGACGAGCGTCTCGTTCTCGCCAGCCAGCAGGACGTAGTCGACGCCCTCGTCGTCGAGCACATCCAGAATTGCAGACCGGTTGTCGGGCGGGAGTGCGAGTTGGACGAGCCGCACACGAAGCTGTTCGCTGTGGGGACTGTAAACAGTTCGGCCAGCTACCGGATCGTAGACAGTTCGGCCAGCTACCGGATCGTAGACAGTTCGGCCGGGTTGCGGTTCGAACCCAGTTCGACCGGCCGGGGCCGAACACAGTTCTCTCGACTACTGGACCGCGTTCGTCGCTGCGCGCATGACGTCCAGCGCGTCGCGGAGTTCCGCCATGTCGGTGGCGTACGAGATTCGCGCGTAGCCCTGACCGTTGTCGCCGAACGCGCCGCCGGGCACGACGACGACGCCGCGGTCGATGACTTCGTCCACCCAGCCGTCGGGGACCTTCGGCATCGCGTAGAACGCGCCCCGCGGGGTCGGTACGTCCAGCCCCATGTCCTCGAGTTCGTCCAGGAGGACGTCGCGGCGCTGCTGGAACGAGTCGACCATCTCGTCGACGACGCCCTGCGGGCCGGTGAGCGCGGCTTCCGCGGCGTACTGGGCGGGCGCGCTGGCGCAGGCCTGTGCGTACTGGTGGACGCGCAGCATGCGTTCCGCGCGGCGCTCGCTGGCGGCGACCCAGCCGAGTCGCCATCCCGTCATCGAGTACGTCTTCGAGCACGCGTTCACCACGACGACGTTGTCCGTCTCCGCGAACTCGATGGGCGACCGGTGTTCGCCCTCGAAGACGATGTGTTCGTACACCTCGTCGCTGATGCACAGCACGTCGTGTTCGTCTGCGATGCGCGCGAACTCGCGCATGTCCTCGGGGTCCTGGACCGCGCCCGTGGGGTTCGCGGGGGAGTTCACGACGAACGCCGCCGTGTTGTCTGTGATGTGTTCCTCGACCGTCGCGGGGTCGAGGGTCAGGTCCTCGCGCAGCCCGAGCGGCACTGGGTCGCCGCCCGCGATCCGCGTGAGCGCGTCGTAGGAGACGAAGCCGGGGTCCGGGAACAGCACTTCTTCGCCGGGGTCGACGTGGGCTTCCAGCGCGATGTGGAGAGCTTCGCTCCCACCGGCAGTCGCGATGATTCCCTCGGGCGGAACGTCCACGTCGTTGTCACGCGCGTGCTTCTGGACGATTGCGTCGACGAGGTCCGGGGTGCCGCGGTTGGACGTGTAGGCGTCGGCCTTGCCCGCGTCGATAGCGTCGACAGCCGCCCGTCGCGCGTGCTCGGGGGTCGGGAAGTCGGGTTGGCCGAGTCCGAGGTTGATGGCGTCCTCGCCGGCAGCCTCGAACACTTCGCGGATGCCACTGATGGAGACCTGCTCGACGCGCTCGGAGAACTCCGTCATACCAGACACCCGGTCGCCGGACGTGATAATTCTACTCCTCCCGGCGACGCCGCCGCGCCGCGACCACTTTTGTCACTCCAGTACGACGACCCGCGCATGGACGTGCGGCCCCTCGACTCTCGACGCGATTTACAAGGCGTCCACCGGGTGAACGTGCTGGCGTGGCGCGAGGCCTACGACGGCATCCTCCCCGAGTCGGTCCTCGAGGAGCGCAGCGTCGACCTGCCACCGGGGGACGCCGCCGCGCAGTACGACCGACTCCGGTCACAGCCCGGGTGCTTTCTCGTCGCCGTCGACGACGACGTAATCCGTGGGTACCTCTTCCTCAGGTGGGGCCACGACAGCAAGCAGTTCGTCGACGAGGACGAAGCCGGCCTCAAGGAGATCTACGTCGAACCCGACTACTGGGGCGAGGGAATCGGCACGCGACTCCTCGACCGCGCGCTCGACGAACTGCCCGATTACATCGACGCCGTGAAACTGGAGATGCTGGCCGGCAACGACGTCGCACAGTCGTTCTACGAGTCCCACGACTTCGAGCAGGTCGGGTCCACGGAGTTCGAACTCGGCGACGACACCTACCCGACGGACGTCTACGAGAAGCACGTCTAGATCGGGGCGCGGGAGTGTCTGCGACCCGAGCCGCGCGAGCATTCGCGCGTCGGAACGTGCGAACAGTGAGCATCCGGCGACCGAGCGGTCCGCAGGACCCGGTCGGTCGCCGGTTCACCGCGCGAACGGAGTGAACGCGGGGAGTTTTTCGCGTAGCATTTTGCGAGGAGCGGTCGCCGAAGGCGACCCGACGAGTAAAACGGTCCTACTGGAACATCCGCATGGGGCGGGCCTGGGTGGCTTCCTCGTCGCCGGCTTCCTGCATGGCTTTCGCGAGTTGTTGTTTCTGTTCGCGGATTTCCTCGGCGCGGTCGACGAGGTCGTCGGTGGGGACGTCGACGTCGGCGAGCGGTTCGATGGTGACTTCGATGAGGCGTTTGGCGGCGGCGGGGTCGGGGAACTGGGGGTCGGATTCGACGACGAGGCCGGCGGCGTCGACGCTGGATTCGCTGGCGGCGTTGATGAGGGCGCCGGTGGGGCCGCCGATGAGGCCGCGTTCGGGCGGGGTTTCGATGCCGTGGTCCTGGAGGCGGCTGGCGGTGGCGTCGGTCGTGGCGATGCCGAAGACGTCCGGGAGCGTGCTGGGGTCGTGGTCCTCGATGGGGAGGCCGCTGAGGTAGAGCGGGGTGGCGTCGCGGCTGGCGAGCCATTCGGTGAAGCAGTCCGAGAAGTCGGCGGTGGCCTGCCGGGAGATGGGGACGTCGGACTGGAGCGCGAGCAGGTCCCGGGATTCGTCGGCGTACACGCGGACGGGCGGGAGGACGTCGCGGCTGTCTTCGTCGTAGATGGTGACCGGTGGGACGCCATCGCATTCGATGCTGGCGACGTACTCCATGTCGAAGGTCCCGATGAGGTGGTCGGTCGTGATCTTGCCGACGAGGCCGACGCCGGGGAGGCCTTCGACGAGCGTTGGAGCATCGAGGTCGGGTTCTGCGGTGACACGTACGCGGGCCATACGGACACCGTCGACTGGCGGACGCATAAAAAATCGGGCTGCGGGCGGGTAACTATTCGGTCGACTCGTCGTCCAGGGACGCCAGCAGTTCCGCGTCGGTGCGGAACTTCAGGACGTTGTGGACCGCGGAGTTCCGGAGGTTGGAGACGACGCTGCCGTGTTTCTTGTAGAACTCGTGGATCCACTTGGACTCCTGTTCGCGGGTGGGGAACATCATCACGGACTTCCACTGGTACTCGCCGTCCGAGAGGAAGTAGAAGAGGGTGTGTTTGCTGTCGCGGATGTACGTCATGGCGTCGCGCCACTCGTCGGCGAAGTGATCGGGGTCGAACTTGAACTCGAAGAGGCCGAAGATGAAGTACTCCTCGTTGGGGACGATGGCCTCGCGGAAGACGCCGTCCTCGCGCATCTTCCGGATGCTCTCGCTGACGGTGACGTGGGAGACGTCGATGTCGTACTCGTCGTCGAGGAGGGCCGCGAGGTCCCGGGAGGAACGCTGGGGGTCCTTTGAGAGTTCCTGCAGGATGACCACGTCGCGGTGCTTGAACGACCAGGACGGCGTCTCGGACATGTCGGCGTGTTCAGTGCCATCAGTGGTGTGCGTTTCGGTTGTCTGAGTTAGCGCTGGAACGGTGGGTGTGTGTCCCTCGAGCAGTGGAAGGAACCGCTGCCGGGACGGGTACCGGAAGTACACGTCACCGAAATTATTTAACGATTGTTAAGGAACGTCTACGCATGCCTGGCGGCGCAGACATGACACTCCGACAGTTCCTGTGGCGAGCGGAGAACGTCTTCGGCGACCGTGAAGTCGTCTCCCGCACACACCGGGGTATCGAACGGTACACGTACGACGAGTACGCTGACCGCGTCCGAAAACTCGCCAGCGCGCTCGACGAGTTCGGCGTCCAGACCGGTGACCGCGTGGCGACGTTCGCGTGGAACCACCACTGGCACCTGGAGATGTACTACGGCGTGCCGTGCCTCGGCGCGCAGCTCCACATGATCAACATCCTGTTGCCCGACACCCACGTCCAGCACCTGGTCTCGGACGCCGAGGACAAACTCGTGTTCGTGGACGCGACGATGGTCGACAAACTCGAGGGCGCGTACGACGCCGACGCCTTCGAGAGCGTCGAGCAGTTCGTCGTCATGGGCGACCAGGTGCCCGACACGACGCTGGCGCCGATCACGGACTACGAGTCGTTCGTCGAGTCCGGCGACCCCGACTTCACCTTCCCGGACGTCGACGAGGAACAGCCGGCCGGGATGTGTTACACGTCCGGCACGACGGGGATGCCGAAGGGCGTCGAGTACACCCACAAGATGTACTGGGCGCACACGATGTCGCTGTTGACGGGCGAACTCGGCCTTCGGAACACGGACGTCGAACTCACGATCGTCCCGATGTTCCACGTCAGCGGGTGGGGGCGTCCCTTCGCGACAATCGCGTCAGGCGCGAAGACCGTCCTCCCTGGCCCGAACCCGGAGCCCGCCGACATCGCCTCGCTCGTCGAGAACGAGGGCGTCACGAAGAGCGCCGGCGTCCCGACCGTATGGCGGGGCCTCCTCCAGTACGCTCGCGAGGCCGACCCGGACCTCTCGTCGCTGGAGTTCGCGCTCTGCGGCGGCGCTGCCACCCCGAAGGGCCTGATTCGCGCGTACCGCGACGAACTCGGCGTGGAGCTCGCCAGCGGGTACGGGATGACCGAGACGACGCCCGTGACCCACGTCTCCGAGCACCGTCCGGAGACGCGGGACTACGAGGGCGAGGACCTCCTGGAGTTGCGCGCGCACGCCGGCCTGCCGGCCCCCGGCGTCGAGATGCGCGTCGTCGGCGACGACGGCGAGGAGGTCCCGTGGGACGGCGAGTCCCTCGGCGAACTCCTGATGCGGGGACCGTGGGTCACTCAGGAGTACTTCAACGCCCCGGAGAAGACCCGCGAAGCGGTCACCGAGGACGGCTGGCTCCGCACCGGCGACATCGTGCGCGCCCAGGAGAACGGCTACGTCGACGTCGTCGACCGCGTGGACGACCTCGTGAAGAGCGGCGGCGAGTGGATCTCCAGCGTCGAGGTCGAGAACCGCATCATGGGCCACGAGGACGTCGCAGAAGCGGCGGTCATCCCCGTCGAGCACCCGCAGTGGGACGAGCGCCCGGCGGCGTTCGTCGTCCCGGACGGCGACGTCGACGAGAGCCAGCTGCGAGAGGAACTGCAAGCCCACGTCACCGAGACGTACCCCGACTGGTGGTCGCCGGACGCCGTCCGGTTCATCGACGAGATTCCGAAGGGCTCGACCGGGAAGTTCTCGAAGGTGACGCTGAAAGACGAGTACGTCGACGACAGCCTCCGCGAGCGCGTCGAGGAAGCCGCTCCGGGTGAGTAAGCCAGCTCCGCGGTCGGACCGTAGCACTCCGGGGTCCGTCCCTCCCGTAGCTTTTCCTACAGTGGCCGCCAACTCGTGGCCATGACTGACCACTCCGACGAGTACGTGTCGCGACTCGTCGACGAACCCGCGCTCCGGGCGTACCTGGCGGACGCGGTGGGGCCGGCCGAAGAGTTCAGCGTCGAGCGGCACGCCGAAGGCCACTCCAACGAGACGCTGTTCGTTGAGTGGGGCGGCCGCGACCTGGTCGTGCGGCGGCCGCCGCCCGGCGAAACAGCCGAAACGGCCCACGACGTCCTCCGGGAGTACCGCGTCATGGACGCCCTCCAGGACACCGACGTTCCCGTCCCGGAGACGGTCGCAGCCTGCGAGGACCACGACGTCATCGGCAGCGATTTCTACGTGATGGAGCGCGTCCGGGGGGACGTCCTGCGCGACAAGGAACCGCAGCGATTCGCCGAAGCGGAGATGCGCGAGGGCGTCGGGAACGAACTCGTGGACACGCTCGCGGCCATCCACGACGTCGGCGTCGAGGCAGTCGGCCTCGGGGAGTTCGGGCGACCGTCCGGCTACACGCGCCGCCAGGTGGATCGGTGGCGGAAACAGCTCTCGTGGGCGTTCGAGGTCACCGAAGCGGAGCGCGAGGTTCCGAAACTGGAGCGCGTGGGCGCCTGGCTCGACGACAACGTCCCGGACGACCATCCGGGGACGCTCGTCCACGGCGACTACAAACTCGACAACGTCGTGTACGCGCCCGGGACGCCGCCGGACCTCGCGGCCGTCCTGGACTGGGAGATGGCGACGCTCGGCGACCCGCGAGCGGACCTCGGGTGGCTGCTGAGCTACTGGCGCGACGCGAAGGACCCGGAGCCGGTGGTCGAGGACCTCGCGAACAGGTTCGTGGAGCGCGACGGCTACCCCACTCGCAGGGACCTCGTCGACCGCTACGAGGCCGCCACGGGAATCGAGTACACGAACGATCGGTTCTACCGCGCGCTCGCCGTCTACAAGCTCGCGGCGCTCGGGGAGATGTTCTACCGGCGCCACCTCGAGGGGAACGCCGACGACCCGATGTACCCCCTGATGGCGGACCGGGTGCCAGCGCTCGCAGAGCGCGCCACCCGAATCATCGACGGCGACGAACCGCTCTGAGGCGCCTGCCGCCCGCGCTGCTCGCGGCGGCCAGAGCGGATTTACAATCGCTTTCTCCGCGGCGCCTTTGATTACCATCGTTCAACTCACGGACGGGGATTAATGGTGGTGGAGGCGGAGGACGCAGACATGCAGGACGACATCGAGCGCGTCGCGGTTCTCGGCGCGGGCAACATGGGCCACGGCATCACCGAGGCGGCGGCAATCGCGGGCTACGACGTCGTGATGCGGGACGTCGACGAGGACGTCCTCGCGGACGGCTCCGAGCAGATCGATTGGAGCGTCCGGAAACTGGCCGAGAAGGGGGAACACGACGCCGACCCGGACGCCGTCCTCGACCGCATCGAGACCACGACGGACCTCGAACGAGCGGTCGCCGACGCCGACGCGGTAATCGAGGCCGTCCCCGAGAAACTCGCGCTGAAGCGCGACGTGTTCACGGACCTCGAGGAGTACACCGACGAGGACGCGCTGCTCGCGACGAACACGTCCTCGCTGTCCATCACGGACATCGCGGCCGCGACCGACGCCGCCGAGCGCGTCGTCGGCCTCCACTTCTTCAACCCACCCGTCCGGATGGACCTCGTGGAAGTCGTCTACGGCGAGCAGACCAGCGACGACACCGCCGAGCGGGCCTACGAGTTCGCGGAGTCGCTGGGGAAGACGCCGATTTACGTCCGCAAGGACGTCAACGGCTTCGTCGTGAACTCGGTGCTCGGCCCGTTCGTCGAGGAACCGGCGTGGATGGTGTCCGGCGACGAGGCGACGGTCGAGCAGGCCGACGCCGCGATGGTCCACGAGCGCGGCTACCCGATGGGGCCGTTCGAACTCTCGGACCTCACGGGCATCGACGTCGCCTACCACGTCCGCGAGGAAGCCGGGAAACCGATTCCGCCGGTCATGGAGGACCGGGTAGAAGCGGGGGACCTCGGCCGGAAGACCGGGCGGGGATACTACGACTACGAGGGCGGCGAGGGCGCGACCTACGAACCCGAGGACGCCGAGGGCTTCGACTGGCTCCGCGTCGAGGCCCGGATGGTCAACGAGGCCGCGAAACTCGTCGGTGACGACGTCGCCACGCCCGAGGAGGTGGACACGGGGATGCGCCTCGGCACCGGCTTCCCGGAGGGGCCGTGTTCGCGCGGCGACGACCTCGGCCTCGACGCCGTCCTCGAGAAGCTACGAGACTGCCGCACGGCGACGGGTAGCGACCGCTTCGAGCCGGCGGACTTTCTCGTCGGACTGGTCGAAGCGGGGAAGACGGGCCTGGACGCGGGCCGAGGCTTCTACGAGTACGACGAGTAGGGGGCGACGCCGCGCCAGCGGTTCGACCACGTCGGTATCCCGTGCAGGAAGACGACCGCGTGGTCGCTGGGGTCGCCCGCTTCGAAGCACGCGATGTCGAGGTCGCGGCCGTCGAAGCTGTCCGTCGTCGCGGACTGGCGGTCGGACCACTCCCCGTGCGGCCCGTCGCCGTGCCCCGTGCGCAGGGGTCAGAGGACGCGGTCCGCGATGATGTTCTTCTGGATCTCGCTGGTCCCCTCGTAGATTTTCGTGATGCGGGCGTCCCGGTAGTACCGCTCGGCGGGGTGGTCGGTCACAAACCCCGCGCCGCCGTGGACCTGGAGCGCGTCGTCTGCGACGTCGACGGCGTGCTCGGATGCGAACAGCTTCGCCATGCTCGCAAACTTCGCAGCGAGGTCGTCGTCCCCGGATTCCACGTACGAGGCTGCGCGGTAGGTCAGCGACCGCGCGGCCTCGACTGCGGTCGCCATCTCCGCGACCATGTGCTCGATGGACTGGTACTCCTTGATGAGTTGGCCGCCCTGCTCGCGCTCGTTGGCGTACTCGACGGCGGCGTCGAGCGCGGCTTGCGCGGTCCCGAGCGCCTGCGCGGCGACGTTCACGCGCCCGGACGCGAAGAAGTCCATCAGCTGGTAGAACCCCTCGTCCACCTCGCCGACGACGTGGTCCGCCGGGACCCGAACGCCGTCGAGTTTGATTTCCGCGAGGTCCGACGCGCGGATGCCGAGTTTGTTGTCGATCTTCGTCGGCCGGAACCCCTCGGTGTCTGTCGGCACGAGGAACGCCGTGATGCCGCGGTGTGCTGGCTCGACCTCGGTGTCCGTCTTCGCCATCACGACGGCGACGTCCGCGACAGTCCCGTTCGTGATCCACATCTTGTCGCCGTCGATGACGTACTCGTCCCCCGCTTTCTCGGCGCGCGTCTCGATGCCCGCGACGTTCGACCCGTGGGCCGGCTCGGAGATGCAGCTACAGCACGCCGAGTCGCCGTTGGCTATTCGCGGCAGCCACTCCTCTTTCATCCACTCGTCGCCGTACGTCGCCAGCATGCTCGTCCCGAACCCGCGAGCGCTGATTGCGGAGCCGATGCCGGGGTCTGCGCGCCACAGTTCCTCTGTGACGAGGACCGAGGACAGCGTGTCCATGCCTGCGCCGTCGTACTCGCGGGGAATCGTCGGCGCAACCAGGTCCAGGTCCGCGGCGCGTTCGACGACGTCCGCCGGGTACTCCCTGGACTCGTCGTGTTCGCGGGCGACCGGCTCGATTTCCGCCTCGCCGAACTCCCGGACTGCGGTGCGAATCGCCCGCTGCTCGTCTGTCAGCTGGAAGCTCATACCTCCGGGCTCTCCATGACGTCCGGGACGCCCGCGGCGGTGACGGTCTCCCCCACGATGTAGGAACTCGCGGGGCTGGCGAGGAACTGCGCGAGGTCCGCGATCTCCTCGCTCGTGCCGATGCGGCGCTCGACCGTCTCGCGGTCGACGTCGTCCGCCGAGACCCCCATCTGCGACTCGACACCCGGGGTCGCGACGAACCCGGGCGCGATGCAGTTCACGCGAACGTCCTCGCCGGCCCACTCGTTGGCCAGCGTCGTCGTGAGGTTGATGACCGCGGCCTTCGCTGCGCCGTAGTGGCTCATGTACGGCGACCCCTTCTGGCCCGCGACGCTCGAGAGGTTGATGACTGTCCCGCCGTCGTCCTTGAGGTGCTCGCCGGCGGCCTGCGTGCAGTTGTAGGTGCCCGTGAGGTTGATGTCGACGATGGTCTGCCAGCCGTTCTCGCTGATGTCGTCGAACGACGCCATGAAGCTCGCGCCGGCGTTGTTCACGAGGCAGTCGACGCCGCCGAACTCCTCGACGGTGGCTTCCACGAGCGCCTCGACGGCGCCCCTGTCGGTGACGTCGCACTCGACGGCGAGCGCGCGCCCGCCGTCGGCGTCCTCGATACCCTCGGCGACCGGGTCGACGTTGCCCTGTTCGCGCGAACAGACGACCACGTTCGCGCCGTCCGCAGCGAACCGTTCGGCGATTGCTCGCCCGATGCCGCTGGACGCCCCGGTGACGATGGCCGTCTGGCCGTCGACGCTGAACTGTTCGACGGTCATTGTCGGCCCCGCGTCGAGCTAGTCGTTACCATTGGTAACACGAGAGTGACTTCTGCTGTACAAATAATAAACCTTGGCAGCAGGTGTCGTTCGGCCCGGTCGGCCGGCGAACGTAACCCACAAGCGCCCCTCCGGCCTACACGGTGTCAATGGACGCGCTCGCTCGGTACGAACCGATCATCCCGGAGTTCGATGCGTTCCTCGAGGCCTGCGAACGCCACCTCCCCACGACGGTGCGGGTCAACTCGATCAAGGCGACCCGGGACCGCGTGGTCGATGCGCTCGAAGCCGAGGGCATCGACGTCTACGGCCGCGACTGGAACAGCGACGTGCTGGGCGTCGCCACCGGCAAACCGGGGAAGACGTGGCCGTACGTCCACGGCTGGATTCACGGCCAGGAAGAAGTGTCGGCGGTGCCGCCCGCGATTCTGGACCCCCAGCCCGGGGAGGTCGTCTGGGACTCGTGTGCCGCGCCCGGCGGGAAGACCACCCAGATCGCGGCCGCCATGGACGACGAGGGCCTGGTCGTCGCGAACGACGACAACCTCGGGCGGCTCTCGGCGCTCCGCGCGAACTGCGACCGCCTCGGCGTCACTTCGGCGGCGGTGACGAACACCGACGCCCGCCGCGCGACGCTGGACCCGTTCCCCGGTGTCGACGCCTTCGACCGCGCGCTCGTCGACGCGCCCTGCACCTGCGAGGGCACCGTCCGCAAGAACGCCGACGCGCTCGAGGGCGCCGGAGCGAGCGCCAGTCGGAACCTCGCGGCGCTGCAGTCCGACATCCTCGAACGCGCCATCGAACTCACTCGCGAGGGCGGCACCGTGGTCTACTCCACGTGCACGTTCGCCCCCGAGGAGAACGAGGCGGTCGTCGACGACGCCCTCGCAGACGGCGACTGTCGCCTCCTCGAGTTCGACACCGGCCTCGAATCCTCCCCCGGAATCACGGAGTGGAACGACGAGACGTACGACGACTCGCTGACGAAGACGCGCCGCTACTACCCCCACCAGAACGACACGGGCGGGTTCTTCGCCGCGAAACTGGAGGTGACGGCATGACAGACGACGACAGCGGGTCCAGCGAGAGCGACGATCGTGGTGACAGCGGTATCGATTACTTCCGCCGGAACAGAAGCGGACAGTTCGACCGCCTGCCCGAGACCGAGGGGGACAGGATGGTCGAGGGTCGTCCCTCGCGCGAAGCGGTCGTGGACTGGTGGGTCGACCGGTTCGCCGTCCCCGAGGACACGTTCGCCGACTACACGCTCTGGGAGAAGGGCAAGGGGAAGGTCTGGGCGTTACCCTACGACCTCGAGGGCCCGGTCCCGGTGGAGGCGCTCGGACTCAAACTCCTGCGCACGCGCCAAGAGCACTGGAAGCCGACGACCGACGCAGTCCAGCGGTTCGGGCGCGCCGCCGAGCAGAACGTCGTCGTGCTCGAGGAAGACCGGGCGAGGCGCTTCCTCGCCGGTGACGACCAGGAACTCGACTGGGACGGCGACTGGGGCTACCTGGTCGTCGCGCACGAACTCGCGGGCGGTGTCGAGCCGATCGGCGTCGGCCTCTACACGTACGGCGAACTCACGTCGATGGTGCCGAAAGGCCGGCGCCGCGACCTGTGAGGTTGCGGGTCACAGGCCCACGAGCGTGAACGCGGCGACGGAGCAGCCAGCGGAGACGGCCGACAGATTCGCGCGCGTCCCGGGAGGGAGAACATGGCGTCTTCTCGCACTCACCGAAATGGCGTACTGGCGACCCTGCGGAACCGACTGATGGCCCCTGCTGGACGTTCCGGTGAGCCATTTGCGCCGCCTACGGTACCAGTACTCGCGAGGTTCGTATTCGGAAATAGCCCGCCGGGAGTTACTTCTCCCGGAGGGTGCCGCCGCTGAGCCCGTCCCAGTCGACCCGGTAGCCGAGCCGAGAGAACAGCGCGCTCGCGTCCTCGACGCCGTGCTCGCTCGCGACGGCCTCCGCATCCTCACGTGACAGTCCCGCTTCGAGCTGGTCGGCCACGGCGTCTAGCACGGTTGGTCGGACGAGGGTGCGTCCGACCTGCTCGTGGTCGGGGAACGCCACCGCTTCGATGGCCTCCTCGCTGACCCCGTGGCGCGCGGCGAGCGCCGACAGCGTCACGGCGTCCGCGTCCGGCCTGAGCTCGTCGGGGAGTTCGGCCGCCGACGCCGCCACGAGGTCGGTTTCGAGGTCGCGGAGCGCGTCCACGACGTCCTTCACGCGCACGCTCCCGGTGTACTCCACGACGCGGTGATCGCGGGCTTCGACGTCCTCGCCGACCCCGAGGTCCGCGTCCACCGCCACCAGCAGCGTCTCGTCCGTGGCCGCCAGCTGGCTCAGCTTCTTCTCGACGTACTCCGGGGTCCAGAACCCCATGATCTCGAAGTAGACGCGCTCGTCGCCGAACTCGTAGTCGAACGCGAAGTCCGGCACCATCAGTCGGTCGCCGGCCGCCAGCACGTCCGGCTCCCGGACCAGCGCCCAGTCCAGGTCCAACGACTCGAACCGGGCGGCGAACTCCTGTTCGACGCCGCTGTCGTACTCCACGTCCGTCACCGGGTCGGCGTTCGGCACCGTGAGGTCGTCGTCGGTCAGCACGAGCAGGCGCTCGGTCCCGCGGTCGTCGATTGTCGCCTCGACGCGCCAGTCGTCGCCCCGCGCGACAGTCCGCAGCACACGCGCGAACCGGGTGCCGTACCGGCGCGTGTGCCGGAACAGCGCGTCCGGCCCGGTAAGCACGACCTCCCGGCCCCCGCCGTCGCCCAGCGGCACGACTTCGTACAGCAACCCCAGGCGCTTCACCGCCGACACGAGGCGTCGCGGGTCCGACGACTGCACGCGCATCTCCGTCGCGTCGAACAGCGCGGTCTGGGCGAGCGAGAGGTTGTACTGAGCGAGTAGCTCGGACGGCGTCCACCGCGCGGCGACCTCCCGCAGGACCTCCCGGGACTCCCGGTCGGCGTACAGCGACGACGCCAGCTGGTCGGGCGACACCTCCCCGGGGAACCGGTCGGCGGCCAGCGAGAGCGCATGCTGGCGTTCCTCCTCGTGGAC
>NZ_WUUU01000082.1 GCF_009831555.1 Halobacterium bonnevillei
GGAACGCCCGGCGTTGCATACCTGGACGTCGGGCTGTCGGCCATTTATACGGCCCGGTCCGTCCTCACTGCCCGGGAACCGTCGGCGCATAGGGACTCGCTAACTGGTCAGGCGCGGATGTAAACACGGACGTCCAGCCGCTGGCCATATCCGTCCGTTCGGGGCACGGACGCATAAGCGATGGCGTCGCAGCAGCGACAACTCGACGCAGCGACACCAGGGGGTGGTCGTGGTCGCGGCCAGTCGAGTGACGGCCGCTGCGCTCGCTCAGACCGCGGCGCCGGGCTGGTGTTCGCCGAAGACGTCGCGGAGCGTGTTACAGATCTCGCCGACGCTGGCGTACGCCTTCACGGCGTCGACGATGTACGGCATCACGTTCTCGTCGCTGGCGGCCGCGTCCTCGAGGTCCGCGAGCGCCGCCTCGACGGCGGCCTCGTCGCGGTCGTCCTTGACGTCCTCCAGGCCGCTGACCTGCTGGCGTTCGTCCTCCGCGGTGACCTCCTCGATGTCGACCTCGGGTTCGTCGTCGACCTCGAACTCGTTGACGCCGACGATGACGCGTTCTTTCTCCTCGATCTCCTGCTGGCGTTCGAACGCCACGTCCTGGATCTGGCGCTGCACCCACTGCTCCTCGACGGCCTGGCGCATCCCGCCGCGCTGCTCGACGTCCTCGAGGATTCCGCGGGCCTCGGCCTCGATGTCGTCGGTGAGGGACTCCACGTAGTACGAGCCGGCCAGCGGGTCGATGGTGTCCGCGGCGCCGGACTCATGGGCGAGAATCTGCTGGGTGCGCAGCGCCGTGCGCACCGAGTCCTCGGTGGGGATCGAGAGCGCCTCGTCTTTCCCGTTCGTGTGGAGGCTCTGGGTGCCGCCCAGCACTGCGGCCAGCGCCTGGTAGGCGACGCGCACGATGTTGTTGTCGATCTGCTGGGCGGTCAGCGTCGACCCCGCGGTCTGCGTGTGGAACTTGAGTTGCTTCGATTTGGGGTTCTGGGCGTCGAAGCGCTCCTCCATTATTTTGGCCCACATGCGGCGGGCGGCGCGGAACTTCGCGACCTCCTCGAGGATGTTGTTGTGGGCGTTGAAGAAAAAGGAGAGCTGTGGCGCGAACTCGTCGACGTCGAGGCCGGCGTCGAGGGCGGTCTCCACGTACTCGATGCCGTCGCCGAGCGTGAACGCGATCTCCTGGGCGGCCGTCGCGCCGGCCTCCCGGATGTGGTATCCGGAGATGGAGATGGTGTTGAACTTCGGGGTCTCGTCGGCGCAGAACTCGAAGATGTCCGTGATGACGCGCATCGACGGCTCCGGCGGGAAGATGTAGGTGTTGCGCGCGATGTACTCCTTGAGGATGTCGTTCTGGATGGTCCCGCGGAGTTGTTCGCGGTCGACGCCCTGCTTGTCGCCGACCGCGATGTACATCGCGAGGAGGACGGCGGCGGGCGCGTTGATGGTCATCGACGTCGACACCTCGTCCAGCGGGATGCCGTCGAACACCTTCTCGAAATCCCGGAGCGTGTCGATGGCGACGCCCGACTTGCCGACCTCGCCCTGCGCCATCGTGGCGTCGGAGTCGTACCCCATCTGGGTCGGGAGGTCGAACGCCATCGAGAGCCCGGTCTGGCCCTGGTCGAGCAGGTAGTGGAAGCGCTCGTTGGTCTCCTCGGGCGTCCCGAAGCCCGCGTACTGGCGCATCGTCCAGAGGCGGCCGCGGTACATCGTCGGGTAGACGCCCCTGGTGTAGGGGTCCTCGCCGGGGAACCCGAGATCCTCGGTGTAGTCGAGGTCCGCCACGTCCTCGGGGGTGTACAGGCGCTCGACTGTCTGCCCGCCGGTGTCCGTGGTGAACTCGTCGGTGCGCTCCCCGAACCGGTCGAGGGTGGGCGAGAGGGTGTCCTCGGCCCACTCCTCGCGGCTGTCGCGTATCTCCGCGAGGTCGTCCTCGTCGTACATGCCTGAACGGAGGCGGTTCTCCGTCTTAATGGTTGCACGTTCGCGCAACCACTCTGGGCTTCATCGCCGAATACTCGCCGGGGCCCAGTGGGCGTTACTGGACGACGACGCGTTCGCGTTCGGGGTCGATTTCGACGCGCCGTCCCACCGGGAGCGGCGCAATCGGATTCGTGTGGCCCCAGTCCAGCCCCATCACGACCGGCGCGTCGGGGTTGTACCGGCCGACCCACTCGGCGACGTGGTCGTACACCTGCTCGCGGTAGGCGTCCCGGTCGCCGCCCGGCGGGTCCGCCGCGAAACTCCGGGTCGGCGGGCGGCCGACGAGCACCCCGTCGAAGCGCTCCAGGAGGCCTCGTTCGCCCATGGCCATGAGGCTCGTCGCGACGTCGCCGGGCCGCGGGAGGTTCTCGGCCGTCTCGAAGCACAGCACCGCGCCGTCGAGGCGCTCGGGGTCGGGGAGGAACCGGTCGCTCGCGAGGTGCCAGTCCACGATGGACCGCGACCCACCCCACAGCCGCCCGGTCACCGACCGGTCGCCGCCCGCCCACCGCCACCCGTGATTCGGTTCGTACTCGGGCCGGTCGCCGAGCAGGCTCGGGTCCGTCCACCAGTGACTGGGTTCGTCGGTCCACTCGTCGCTCACCTCGAGTTCCCCATCCGGCTCCTCGAAGAAGGCCCGCCGGCAGTACCGCTCGGTGTACTCTGGGACGCCTCCGGGGGTCGCGAGCTCGTTCAGGAGCTGCGCGCCGTTGAACGAGACGACGCCGTGTTTCCAGAGGTACAGCCCGAGGTTCGAGTTGTCGCTCATGCCGTAGAACCGCGTCGCGTGTTCGCGGAGGACGTCGCCGTCGAGGTGCTTCAGCACGCGCAACTGGTCGGCCCCGCCGATGGTCGCGAACACCCCCGAGATCCCTGGGTCGCGGAACGCCGCGTGGAGGTCGGCGGCCCGCGCACGCGGGTTCTCGAGGAGGAACTCGGTGCCCTGTCGCGCGGTCGGGTAGACGACCGGTTCGAGGTCGAAGCGGTCGCGGAGGCGGTCCAGCGCGAGTTCAAGGAGGTGCGGTGCGTCGCGTGCGCCGCCCGAGGAGGGCGCGACCACGGCGACGCTGTCGCCGGGTTTCATGGGCGGCGGAGTGACGAACTCCGTCATGTCAGTACGGATACGAGCGACCGACAAAAGGCTTCAGTCGGTGTGCGAGCCGTTCACGACCCGCCGGTGTCGTACTTGTACGTCGCGGAGTCGGGGTCGATGCCGAAGTCCTCGGCGGCCTCCTCCGGCTGTTCGGATTCGTCGTCCTCGTTCTCCGCGAACCGGTCGCGGAGTCGCGCGGGAATCTCGAAGTCCGCGAAGTCCAGGCGTGTGGGTTCGGCCTCCGGCTGGTACTCCCGGGTCGCGTCGAGGCGATCCGGGAGCGGCGGCGGCAGGTCGCTCTCGGGGACGCGTTCGAACCCGAACTGTTCGAGGTAGTCGGCCTCGTCGGTGAGCGCGTACGCCTCCTCGAAGCCCTGGTCGCGGGCGTCCTCGACGAGGTACTCTAGGAGGTGGGCGCCGACGCCCTGGTCCCGCCAGTCCTCCCGGACGCCGATGTTCGTGAACTCGCAGACCTTGCCCGCGTCGACGGAGTGCACGCGCAGTCGCGCGAAGCCCGCGCGCTCGTTCGTGTCCTCGTCGATGGCGAGCACGTAGTCCCGCGAACGGAACGCCGGGTCCTCGAACCCGAACTCGTCGAGGCGGTCCAGTAACCACACCTCCTCGTGTTTCTTCGCGTCGCGGGCGTACATCACATCGTACCCTTGAACGGCGGCCGGAAAAGCGTTTGCGGGACGGCGCCGTCGCCGCCCCGCAGTCCGGGGGTCGACGCTCGGGGCAAGACCTTACTCCACGTAGTCGAAACCACGGTTCGATGCCGCCCGAGGACTCGAACGAGCCGTCCGACGAGCGGGGTGACGCGGACAGCGGCGACGCCGACCAGATCATTCCCGGGTGGTCCGACCGCGAATCGACGACGCTCCCGGAGGGCGACGACGAGGCGGCGTTCGCGCTCGTCGGCAACGAGACGCGCGCGGAGATCATCCGCGCGCTCGGCGAGGCGCGCGGCCAGGAGGGCGCGCGCCCGATTCTGTCGTTCTCGGAGCTCCACGACGCCGTGGACGTCGACGTCGTGAGCAGCCAGTTCAACTACCACCTCCAGCAGCTCCTGGACTACTACGTCGACCAGACCGAGGACGGCTACCGTCTGCGACCGGAAGGGTCGCTGGTGTACCGGACGATCAAGGCCGGGACGCTCTCGGACCGCGACTCGTTCGGGCCCCTGGACGTCGGCTTCGACTGCTACTACTGCGGCGATCCCGCCGAAGGCGTCTACGACGACGGCATGTTCACCGTGCAGTGTCCGGGCTGTGAGACGCTCTACGACCTGATCCTCGTGCCGCCGGCGACGCTCGACCCGGACGACGTCGACGGGCTGCTCCACCGCATCGACCAGTTCAACCGCCACCGCCGCCTGGCGTTCAACCGCGACGTCTGCCCGATGTGCGCGAACGACGTGGACACGCAGTTCATGACCAGCGAGGCGTCGCCGTTCGACCCCGTGCAGCCACGCGAGGTGGTCGTCCACCAGTCCTGTAGCCACTGCGGCAGCCAGATGTACGTCGGCGTCGGCGCGGCGGTCATCTACGACCCCGGCCTCGTCTCGTTCTGTTTCGAGCGCGGCATCGACGTCACCGAGACGCCGCTGTGGGAACTGGAGTTCGCGATGACCGACCGCTCGGTCACCGTGCGCTCGCGGGACCCCTGGGAGGTCGCCGTCGAGGTGGCGGTGGACGGCGACACGCTGGAACTCGTCGTCGACGACCGACTCACCGTCCTCGAACGGAACTACTCGTAGCTCTCGCCGGAACTGACGCCCGGGCCTGCTGCGCGGCTCGTCAGAAGCTATCCACGACGGGGATGCCGGTCGTCTCGAAGTCGGTCATGCGTTCGAGCTGGTCGGAGACGTCCTCGAGGCCGACCGTCTCCGTGACTACCTTCCCGGGGTCGAGTTTCCCGGCTTCGACCATGCTGAACAGTTCCCCGTAGTCCGACGGCGGCATCCCGTACGAGCCGTAGAATTCGATTTCCTCCATCACCATCGCGTCCGTCGGGAGCGAGATTTCGCCGCGCTCCTCGCTGGTGGTGAGCCCGATCTGGACGTGCTGGCCGCGCGTCCCGAGGCTCTTGACGGCGTTCCGGCAGGTCTCGGCGACGCCGAGGGCGTCCACGGCGACGTCCGCGCCGCCGTCCGTGACGTCCCTGATTTCCCCGGGACGTCGTCGACGCCGCTCGCGTTAACGGTGACTTCGGCGCCGAGGTCGCGGGCGAACTCGAGCGCCTCGTCGTCCAGGTCGACCGCAATCACGCGGCCGCCGAGCGCGTCCGCAACGTGGACGGCGGAGAGGCCGACGCCCCCACAGCCGTGGACGGCCACCCAGTCGCCGGGCGCGAGGTCCGCGCGGTGTGCGACTCCGTGGAATGCCGTGGTGAACCGACAGCCCAGCCCCGCCATCTCCGTGGCGTCGACGCCCTCGGGGAGTTCGACCGCGTTCTGGTCCGCGTACGGGACCGCGAACTGCTCGGCGAACGCGCCCTGCGCGACCGGCGTGAAGCCCAGCGGGACGCCGTTCTCGCAGACGTTCCCCAGTCCCTGCTGGCAGTGCGGGCACGTGCCGTCGCCGAGCGTGAACGACGGCGACCCGGTCGCCGACGCTGACGGTGTCGACGTCGTCGCCGACCGCGACGACGGTGCCCGCGGGTTCGTGCCCGAGAATCTGGCCGGGCGGCGACTGCGCGCCCAGCCAGTCCCAGTCTCCCTGCCAGGCGTGCCAGTCGCTGCGGCAGATGCCGCAGGCTTCGGTTTCGACGACGACGCTCGACGGGTCCGCAGTCGGGCGGTCGACGTCATCGATGCTGAGTGGCTCCCCGTACGCCTCCAGGACTGCAGCTCGCATGCGTTCTGCTTCGACACAGCCCCAGTAAAGCGTTGGCACACCCCACGCTGTTGCCAGTCGTCGCGGTGCCCGGGTCTGGACACTGTGCGCCTCGGAGAAACTCAGTTGCACTCTCGCTGGCAGCCGTCGGTGGGCCTATCCGCACTCGACGGTGCGTGCGAGGTCGACGAGGAACTCGGCCGACACGCCCTGCCCGCGGACGGTGTACCGGTAGTCGCCGCAGTTCCACGACACGGACGTGGTGGCGCCGACGTCCACGACGGCCTCGTGGTCGCCGACGGTCGCCGTGCGGTCGCCGTCGCCGTCGAACGTCCGGTTGTACGTCGCCGCCGTGACGAGGGCCGTCTCGTTGGCGTACCGGACGCCCGCGCCGTGAACCCGACCGGTCGTCTCAGTCGCGTACGTCAACCGGAACGACGCCCCGAGATCCGGGTCGGGGACGGGCGCGCGTGCCTCCTCGCGGAGCGCGGTCACGCTCTCGAACGTCTGCGTGTTCGGCGTGTCCACGGACTCCACCGTCGCGTCAGCCGGCGGGTCGAACGCGAACGTCTCCGCCGACAGCCCGGGGTCGAACGTGACGTTCGAGTACGACGTCGTCACCGACACCGGCGTGCCGTCGTCGGTCCACGCGGTGCGGTGTTTCAGGGGGAAGAACGTCTCAGCGTCCACCCACAGCGTCTGCTCGTACCCCGCCGACTCGGCGGGTTCGACGTGCAGCACGTACACCTCGCGGCCGTCCACTGTTGCCGTGCCGTTGAATCGGACGGTGACCAGATCGGGGCCCTCGTTCGCAACGACTGTCTCGTCCACGGCGGCCTGCGGGACGACGGGGAGCGTGGACACCGACGCGTCCAATTCGGCGGCCGCCGGCGCCGTCGGGCGGGTTACGTTCAGCGCCGCGAACAGGCGGTCGACGCGGTCGCCGCGCGTGGTTTTCCCGGGGGGCGTCTCCGAGAGGGGGACGCGCTCGGCGACGCGATCGTCCTCGTCGTACAGCCACAGCGTCGACCCGTTCGACACGCGCCGCTCGTACCGTCGGTCGCCACTCACGAGGACCTCGCGGCGCTGCTCGGTACCCGGACGGAGCGCCACGTCGACGACGGTCTCGCTCACCTCGTCGCCGCGCTCCACGACAGTGAGCCGCGTCGCGTCCACGCCGTCGATGGCTGCGAACTCCCCGCTGGCGTTCGCGCCGATGTGGTCGCCAGCCGGCGCTTCCGGCGCGGCGACCAGCCAGACGCCGACAGCGAGGACGACAGCGACGGCGGCCGCGGCTATCACGATCGTAGTGACCCCGGCCCGACCGTCAACTGGTGCGGAGGGCATCGTTCACGAACCGACGCTAGTCATTTTAATAACCGTTTTGATGGCGCTCGTCGGCGTCCACGCCTCCCCCTCGGCTCGCGCTCGCTGTGTCGCGTCACTGCGAAACACATTTGCCGCGAACCGATGAGGGTTGACACATGGATACGCTCGACGAAGTCGACAAAATCGTCCACCAGCCCGACGACGAGTTCGTCGAGTCGACGAACGTCTGGCAGTTCATGCAGGCGTACGACGTCGACGACTACGACGAACTCGTCGAGCGCACGACCAGCGACCTCGACTGGTTCTGGGGCGAACTCCCGGACTACCTCGGACTGGACTTCCACGAGGACTTCGACGAGGTGCGCGACGACAGCGACGGCCCGCAGTTCACGCAGTGGTATCCCGGCGCGAAACTCAACGTCGCGCACAACACGGTCGACCGGCACGCCGGGGTCGGGACGGGCACCCGGAACCACGTCGCCTGCATCTGGGAGGGCGAGGACGGCGAGGTCCGCCAGCAGACCTACCACGAACTCCACGAGCAGGCCAACCGCGTGGCGAACGCGCTCGACGAACGCGGCGTCGGCGAGGGCGACACCGTCGGCCTCTACATGCCGATGGTGCCGGAGGTCCAGAGCATCCTCTACGGCATCTTCAAGGCCGGCGCAATCGCCGTCCCCATCTTCTCGGGGTTCGGCGTCGACGCGACGGCCACCCGCATCAGCGACAGCGAGTGCTCGGTGGTGTTCACGGGCGACGGCTTCTACCGCCGCGGCGACGAAATTCTGCTGAAGGACACGCTCGACGACGCCATCGACCAGGCAGGCCACGTCGAGCACACTATCGTCTACGACCGCCTCGGCGTCGTGGACAGCGACGACAAGACGCTCACGTGGACGAAACGCGACGAGTGGTGGCACGACGCCGTCGAAACCCAGGCCGACGACTTCGAGACGCGCGTGATGGACGCCAGCGACCCCTGCATGCTGCTCTATTCCTCGGGCACCACCGGGAAGCCGAAGGGCATCGTGCACACGCACGGCGGCGCGCTGGTGCAACCGGCCAAAGAGATCCACTTCGGATTCGACCAGAAACCGGGCGACCGCTTCTTCTGGGTGTCCGACATCGGCTGGATGATGGGGCCGTGGACGCTCATCGGGAACCACGCGTTCGGCGGCACCGTCGTCATGTACGAGGGCGCGCCCGACCACCCCGAGCCCGACCGGTTCTGGGAACTCATCGACCGACACGGCGTCACCCAGTTCGGTATCTCGCCGACCGCAATCCGCGCGCTCCGCAAGTACGGCGACGAGTGGCTCGAGGGCCACGACCTCTCTAGCCTCCGGCTGCTCGGGTCGACGGGCGAGCCCTGGGACCCCGAGTCCTGGGAGTGGTTCTACGAGCACGTCGGCGGCGGCGACACGCCCATTATCAACATCAGCGGCGGCACCGAGGTGTTCGGCTGCTTCCTGATGCCGATGCCGACCCAGCCGCTGAAACCGTGCACGCTGGGTGGGCCGGGTCTCGGGATGGACGTCGACGTCGTCGATGAGGACGGCAACTCCATCAGGGACGCCCACGAGCGCGGCTACCTCGTCGCCAGGTCCTCGAACCCGGCGATGACGAAGTCGCTGTGGAGCGGCGACGAACGCTACCTCGAGGAGTACTGGAGTCGCTTCGAGGACGTCTGGAACCACGGCGACTGGGCGCAGATGGACGAGGACGGCTTCTGGTTCCTGCACGGCCGCGCGGACGACGCCATCAACGTCGCGGGCCGCAAGGTCGGCCCCGCCGAGGTGGAGGGCGCGCTCATCGACCACGAGGACGTGAACCAGGCCGCCGCGGTCGGCGTGCCCGACGAAACCACGGGCGAAGCTGTCGTCGCGTACGTCATCCTCGAGGACGGCGCGGAACCCGGTGACGACCTGCGCGAGGAACTGCGAGCGCACGTCGGCGACGAACTCGGGAAGCCGTTCCGCCCCCGCGAGGTGCTGTTCGTCGAAGCGTTCCCGAAGACGCAGTCCGGGAAGATCATCCGGCGCGCCATCGCCGGCGCGTACACCGGCGAGGACGTCGGCGACCTCTCCAGCATCGAGAACCCGGCGGCCATCGACGAACTCGAGGACGCCAGATAATCCCGCAGAACTCGGCGACCGAATCCGCCGTCTCGCGCTCAGAGCGCGTCCAGCAGGCCCGCTGGCCGGAGTGTCTCGCCGTACTTCCGGAAGTCGTCGAGGTGGAGCCAGCAGAGCCGGTCCGTCTCGCCGGTCTCGGGGTTGTAGAGCGTGAACCCCTCCTCGCTGTACAGCCAGGCGTCGTCGACGTCGCCCTCGTAGAGGAGGGTGTCCTCGAACGTCCCCAGCACCGAGAGGTCGCCGAGCGTGACGCCGAGTACGTCCTCGAATTCCGCGCGGACAGCCGTTTCTGGGTCGCTGTCCTCGGGGATTCGCCGCCCGGGTGGGGCGTAGTCCCGACGACCCGCCTGCGGGTCGACGCGCTCCTCGACCAGTAGCTCGTCGTTGCGGCGAACCACACAGCGGGCTACCGACGCGGTCTCCGGCATCGCCGTCACCGAACCGGCACGCCCCAAAAAACGTTGCCGTTTCGACCACCGGCGGGCGGTCCCCGGGGGGATGACTCGGCTGCTGTCACTGTCCTCTCACTGCGTTCCACTCGCGGCGGAGGAGGCTGTAGACGTACATGTCGTGGTGGCCCCCGTGGCCGTAGTACGCCTCGCGCTCGCAGCAGTCCTCCGTGAACCCGAGCGACGCCAGGAGGCCGCGGGACGCCTCGTTGAACGCGAACGCTGCGGCGCTGACGCCGTGGACGGCGCTCGCGGTGAACGCGTGGTCGACGACGAGTTCGCCGAGCTCCCGGCCGTACCCCTCGCACTGGTAGGCCGGCAGCAGCCAGTAGGCGAGCCACGCACGGTCGCCGTCGAGGCCGCGCGCGTACGCCGCGCCGATCGGCGTCGCGTCACCTTCACCGGGGTGGCCAGCGGCGGTCTCGTCGCCAGCGGGGGACTCGTGGCTCGCGGGGACACCGCTCGCCGGTTCCGTGGTCGCCTCGGCCTCGCCGTCCAGGCAGACGACGAACCCGTGCGTCCCGTCGCCCTCGGCGTCGCGTTCGATGCGTTCGCGACACGTTTCGAGATTCCCGTGTTCCGTGAGGCCGAGCGACCACCGGATTCGCGGGTCGGTGTTCGCTCGCTGGAGGAACTCGGCGTCGTCTCGCTCGACGGTCCGGAACGTCAGTCGGTCCCCGCGTTCGACGACCGGCCCGGGCATCAGTCCGCCCACTCGCGGCGCAACAGGCTGTACGTGTACGCGTCGTGGTACGCGCCGTCGACGTAGTTTGTCTCTCGAACGCGGACGTCTTCCTCGAAGCCCAGCGACTGGAGGAGGCCGCGGGACTCGTCGTTGAAGTCGTAGGCGCCCGCGCTCATCCCGTGAACGCTGGTCGTCCGGAACGTGTAGTCGACGGCGAGCGCCGCGGCTTCGCCGCCGTACCCCTCGCCGTGGTACGCCGGCAGCAGCCAGTAGGAGAGGAAGGCTCGGTCGCCGTCGACGCCGTGGACGTTCACAGCGCCGATTCGCGTGGTCTCCCCCTCGTCGGGGTGACCGGCGGTCGCGTCGTGGCTCGCGGTTTCACCGCCCGTCGGGTCCGTAGCCGCCTCGGACCCGGACTCGCCGTCCAGGCAGACGAGGAACGCGTACACGTCATCGTTCTCGGCGTGTGCTTCCAGTTGCTCCCGGCGCTGCGCGCGGTTCCTGTGGCGGAACATCCCGAGCGGGAACCGAATCCTGGGGTCGGTCGTCGCCCGCTGGAGGAACTCCGTGTCGTCTCGCTCGACCGTGCGGAACGTGACGCGCTCGCCGCGTTCGACGACCGGCCCCGGCATCGTCTCAGGCCCGCTCCGACCGAAAGCCGTCGTGTTCGGCCTCCCACTCCGCTCGGAGGACGCCGTACTGGTGCTCGTCGCAGTACTCGCCGTCGATGAACCGCGCTTCCCGTCTGCGCGCCTCCTCGGTGAAGCCCAGCGACTCCAGGAGGCCGCGGGACGCCTCGTTGAAGCCGTAGGCACCCGCGCTGACGCCGTGGACCGAGTACGTCCGGAAGATGGTGTCGACGGCGAGTCGCACCATCTCCGTGCCGTAGCCCTCGCCGTGGTACTCGGGGACGAGCCAGTACGCCAGCCACGGCCGGTCGCCGTCGACGTGGCGCGCGGTCAGACAGCCGATTGGGGTGGTGTCATCGTCGTCGGGGTGGCCGGCGGGCGCGTCCTCGCTGTCGATGCAGGCCAGGTACGCAGCGACGCTGTCGCTCTCGATCCACCGCTCGATGCCTTCCTCCTCCTCGGCTCTGGAGCCGGGGTAGATCGAACCGAGGTACCAGCGAATCCGGGGGTCGGTGTTCGAGCGGTGGAGGAACTCGGCGTCCTCGCGTTCGACCGTGCGGAGGGTGACGCGGTCCCCCGCTTCGACGAGTGGTCCGGGCATTATGCCTCCCACTCGCGGCGCAGCAGGCCGTACTGGTGGACGTCTCGGTACTCGCCCTCGACGAACTCCATCTCGCGGTTCGCGCCCTCGTGGACGAACCCCAGCGACTCGTAGCGCTGGCGGGTCGCCTCGTCGCCGTCCACGGGGTTCGTCGACAGCGAGTGGACGTCGTACGTCCGGAAGATGGTCTCCACGGCGAGTTCGAGGCCGGCTTCGGCGTACCCCTCGCCGCGGTACTCCGGGGCGACCCAGTGGACGATGTTCGGCCGGTCGCGGTCGACGTGCACCGCGAGCACGAACCCGACCGGGGTGGTGTCCTCGTCGTCCGGGTGGTCGTAAGGCGCGTCCTCGCCGTCCGCGCAGACGAGGTAGGCGGCGTTCCCGTCGTCCTCGAACTCCTCCTCGATAGTCTCCTCGACCTCGGCCTCGTTCTTGTGGCTGGTGGCGTGGAGGCCCACTCGCGCCCACGGGTCCGTGTAGAACCGCTGAATGAACGCGGCGTCCTCGCGCTCCACGGTCCGCAGCGTCACGTCCTCGGTGGTTTCGACGATGGGACCGGGCATCAGTCGTCCACCTCCGCGTCCTCCCACTCCTCGCGGAGCAGGCCGTACCATACCACGTCGACGTACTCGCCGTCGCGGAACCGTGCGTCCCGCAGCGTGCCCTCGTGCTCGAAGCCGAGGTTCTCCAGCACGCCGACCGAGCCGTCGTTCGGCGCGAACGCCTGCGCCTGCAGGCCGCGGATTTCGTGGGCGTTGAACGCGTAGTCCACGAGCACCTCGGTTGCCTCCGTGCCGTAGCCGTTGCCGTGGTACTCCGGGAGGAGCCAGTACGACAGTTCCGGGCGGGTGTGGTGGAGGTCCATCAGGTACACTTGCCCGATGGGCGTCGGGTCGCCCCCGTCCTCGAGGCACACCAGCAGGCTGACGTTCAGGTTGTCGCCCTCGTGGTCCTCGATGCTCGCCTGGGCTTCCGATTCGTTCTCTGGCATGTTCACGCCGAGCGGGACCGCTACGTCAGGGTCGTTGTGGCCGCGCTGGAGGAACTCCGCGTCCTCGTGTTCGACCGTGCGGAGGGTGACACGGTCGCCGCGACGAAAGACTGCTCCGGGCATATGTCAGCAAATACACCCCCCGGATTATATCGGTTCCGCGAGATTGGTACCCATTCACGGGGACGCGAGCCGCGTCGGGCGGCGTCCGCGTCTCGGAGCAAGGCGCACGTCGAGGACTGGGGCGGCGACTGTCAACCTGTCGCGTCGCCGACGGCCTCGATGACTGTCAGGGTGACGCGTCGGCGGGTGACAGGACGCAGCCCTCGGGCACGTCGTCGTCTTCGCTGACCGCAATTGTCCCGGTTCCACCGTCGGGCGGAAGAACGATGGACGCGCCGGCGACCAGCGGTGCGACGACCCCCGCGACAACGGCTCCGTGGTGCGACAGGGGGGCCCGCAGCGCGACGGCGTCCGTCACGTCGAACTCCGCGGCGACGTCGTTCGCCGCAGACACGACCTCGCCGTGTGTCGCGCCCGGGAGCAGTTCGGTCGCCGACGAAATCGACGGCTCCGGGAACGCCGGGTTCTCGCTCCAGACGTCGCGCTCGAAGTACATCCACGCGGGTCGACCGGGGGCTCCCCCCAGCCG
>NZ_WUUU01000083.1 GCF_009831555.1 Halobacterium bonnevillei
GCACGCGACACGCTCGCCGGAACTGCTGACCGCCGGCGCCCGCGTCGCGGTGCTCGCCCACCAGGGGCGGCCGGGCGGCGACGAGTTCGCGCGCCTGGAACCGCACGCCGAACGGCTCGACGAACTCCTCGAATTCGACGTGTCGTACTGTGACGCGACGTTCTCCGCGGACGCGCGCGGGGCCGTCGAGTCCCTCGACGCGGGGGAGGCCGTGTTGCTGGAGAACACCCGGTTCTACAGCGAGGAGTACATGGAGTTCTCCTCGGAGCGCGCGGCCGAGACGTTCCTCGTGTCGCGGTTGTCGCCCGCCCTGGACGCGTTCGTCAACGACGCGTTCGCGGCCGCGCACCGCTCGCAGCCGTCGCTGGTCGGGTTCCCGGAACGGCTGCCGTCGTACGCCGGCCGCGTGATGGCGGAGGAACTGGACGTGCTGGGGTCCATCGAGGAGACGCCGACGCCGCGAACCTACGTGGTCGGCGGTGCGAAAGTGCCGGACTCGGTGACGGTCGTCGAGCACGCGCTCGAGCACGACCTCGCCGAACACGTGCTGGTGACCGGTGTCGTCGGGAACGTGTTCCTGGCGGCGGACGGCGTGGACATCGGCCGCGCGAGCACGGAGTTCATCCACGACCGCGGCTACGAGACCGAAATCGAGCGCGCGAGCGACGTACTCGACGAGTACCCCGAGCGCGTGGAACTCCCGGTGGACGTCGCCGTGGAGCGCGACGGCGAGCGCACCGAACTGGACGTGACGTCGCTGCCGCCGCGCCGTGGGGAACCGCTCAAGGACGTGGGTAGCGACACGATTGCGGCGTTCGAGGACATCCTACGAACGTCCGGCACTGCGGTCCTGAACGGGCCGGCGGGCGTCTTCGAGGAGGAGACGTTCGCCGCGGGCACCCGGAGCATCCTCGCAGCGGCGACGCACGCGGAGTACACCGTCGTGGGTGGCGGAGACACCGCGGCCGCGATTCGGGCGTTCGACCTGTCGGGGTTCGACCACGTGAGCACGGGCGGCGGTGCGGCACTCCGGTTGCTGACGGGCGAATCGCTGCCGGCAGTGGAGGTACTGCGGTGACTGGGAGTACCGGGACAACTGACGGAGAGAGGCTGGAGGTAGACTGATGGACGTTCGGGCCGCGACCGGCGACGACGTCGCGGTCGTGACCGAACTGTGGGTGGCACTGGCACGCGAGCAGCGCGCGCACGGCTCGCACCTCCTGCCGGCGGCGAACCGCGATCAGGCCCGCGACCTCGTCGCGCAGTACGTGCACGCGGACGGCGTCGCCGTGGCTGACGATGCTGGCGTCGTGGGGTTCGTGATGTTCCACGCCGAGACCGGGTTCTTCGAGACTGACGCGACGCGGGGGGTCGTGGACAACGTCTACGTCGCGCCGGATGCTCGCAGCGAGGGCGTGGGGTCGGCACTGCTGGACTACGCCGAAACCGAACTCGCCGAGCGCGGTGCGACAGTGCTGGCGGTGGAAGCACTCTGGGAGAACGAGCGCGCGCGTCGACTGTACGAGCGCCGTGGGTACGACCCGCACCGAATCACGTTCGAGCAGCCGCTGGCGGACACCGGTACCGAGGAAAGCGAGTCCGAGGACGAATCGTAGCGACAGTCCTGGTCGGCGAACCGTTGACCGTCTGGACGGCGCACGGACACGAACCGCCCACAGACTGGACGCCGCACAGACAGAACTTGCGTCTTCCAGGGCATTAATGCGGCAGTCACGACGGAACTATGGTGGGGAGTGGTGAAACTCGCTACCGACCCAGCACTCGTCTAGCGGACCCCTCTACCGTCACTCCCCGTTCCCCACACACGGGCAGTACTCACGGGTGGACCGTTCTCTCGCAGCCGCGGCACTCGTTCGGACTGACCCCTGCAGATTCGCTCGAACACGTTCGGTGCAGGGACGATGTGACTGGCTCGTGGAACTCGGTGGTATGAGGGTGTACACCGGCCGCGGCGACGACGGGCGGACCGACCTCGCGGACCAGTCACGCGTTTCCAAGACACATCCACGCATCGAAGCGTACGGGACAGTCGACGAACTGAACGCGCGGGTCGGCGACGCGCGGCCGGCGGGCTACGAGGACGTCGACGACCAGTTGGCGGTCGTCCAGAACGACCTGTTCACGATTCAGTCCCAGCTGGCGACGCCGGATCCGGGTGACGACGACCCCCAGCTGTCGCCGGGTCGCATCGACGTGCTGGAGACCTGGATCGACGAGTACGAGGACGAGGTCGGCGGCCTCGAGTCGTTCATTCTGCCGGCTGGCGCGGCGGCCGCGACCAGCCTCCACGTCGCGCGGACGACCTGCCGTCGCGCCGAACGCCGTGTCGTCGCGCTCGCGGACGCATCGGAGCACGCAGTCGCCGACCCGGTAGTGTCGTACCTCAACCGACTGTCGGATTACTGCTTCACGGCCGCGCGCGTCGTCAATCACCGGGATGGCGTGACCGAGGAGTCGCCGACGTACTGACTCCGGCAACGGGGCGTGAGCCGGGAGCCGCAACCGACTTCGGCAACACGAACGGGAGCGCGAAGCGATGGGGTGACAGACGTTCCTTGCGGACCGTTCCCGGCCGCGAAGCCAGCGGACGGTCAGTGGCCGACCTACCAGCAGGAGACCAGGGGCCAGGGTGTCAACAGAATACAGTGAGCCGGCGTGCCAACGGAAATCCGGGCCCAGTGTGCCAACGGAAATCCGGGCCCAGTGTGCCAACGGAAATCCAGGCCCGGCGTGCCAAACGACAGTCCCATGCCGACGCCGATACGTGTCGCCTGCTACTTCTTCGGGAGTTTCGCGACGAACTCGTCGGGCGCGCGCTGTTCGACCTCGTAGGCGTCGGCGTCGAAGTCGTCGACTTCGGCCTGCATCTCGTAGAACAGGGGTTTCGGTTCGTGGTCGTTGACGAGTTCCAGGGCCTCGCCGCTCTCGAGGTCGTCGAAGGCGTCGTGGATCTTCGGGTGACGCTTGGGTGGCGGGACGTCGCGGATGTCGAGCGTCTTTGCTGTCATGCACTCGGCCCTAAACAGTCACGCCTAGAGTCATCTCTCCCGAACAAGTTCGGCACCCCCGTGCTCGATACGGTCGGTGGGCCCGTCACTCACCCTCGATTCTTACCCATACAGCTTTTCTCGGTGGGCCGTGAACCCTCCCGAGAGTGGCCAGGCATGTGTGCGTGGATAGACCCAAAGGAGTCCGGTGAGGGGTGGGGCAGGCGCGAAACGTCTGACCCGATACCAGCGGAGATCGAACCGACTCGCGAACGCGCGGCGGCTGTCGACCTCCCCTACCAGTTCAAGGAGCACCGCGGCTACCAGGGCACGCTCTCTGGAGTCACCGTGGACGGCGAAACGTACACGTCCGGCGACCTCAAGGTCAACGCCGGCGTGACCGGCGACCGCAAGCTGAAACTTCACGTTAGGGGTATCATCTGGCTCGAAGACCCCGATGGAGCGGGCAGCGCACTCCGGTTCAAGGTCCAGGTCGTTCGGGCACCCCCGGTGACCGACACTGTACCGTACGGGACCTACGAGGTCTGGGAGCGCCACCAGTTCGGGGACGTGACTGTGGACGAGGTCACCGGGCCGTCGTTCACGCCGGAAGCCGGCACGTCGGGAACGTCGCGTGAGACGAAGAACTTCGAGGACCTCATGGAACCGACGAAACTGCTCGTGTCAGAGCTCGAACTCGTACGGAACACGCCGTTCGCGGCCTACCGGCTCGAGGAGACCGGTGACTGGGAGGAGTACGGGGCCGTGTTCCGCTGGAAGGGCAACGCGTTCCAGCACCGGCTCCAGTGAGCGGGTGGCCGTTCGGCCCGCCACAGTTGGAACCCCGTAGCGACACCCTGAATGCCGAAAACGACTTCACTCGGCGCGTGGTATGTGTATACATGGCACAGACGGAGCAAACGCTGCGGCGGGGAGAGCGCGTGCGCGTCGCCCGGCAGTCCGCGGACAAAGCGAAGCTCGCAGTCTGCGGCTACGAGCGCCACCAGCACTTCGGGGACGACGGCGTCGTCACTGACGTTCGACGCACCGAGGACGGCGCCTGGTTCGTGGTCCGCTTCGACGAGTACGGCCACGACGCCGTCCCGTACCGGCACGACGAACTCGAACCAGTCTGAGAGTGACGCGGCGCCGACACCGATACGGTCGCGGGGTTTTTGGCGGTTCGCCCGGCCGACGACAGACTCATCTGTGGCCGAACCGTCTCTAGAGTGTGGCGAAACCGCTGCGGTTCCGGCGCTCGCACGAATCCTGGAGTGCCGACCGCGTCGACGCACAGTTGCTCCGCGACCTCGACGAGAACATCGGAGCGACGGCGTCCTCGCCGTGGTTCAAACCACCGTCGGGATACGACGCCAGACGGTTCGACATGGACAACGGCGACACCGCGCTGTTCGCCTGGGACGACGACGGCGCGTGGTGGATGGGGAACACGGAGACCCCGAAAGCGCTGTGGCGGACCAACAAGCAGTCGTTCGCGGAAGCGCCGTCGGAGGTCTCCCGGTGGGCGGAACGCGAACTCCTCGCGGAACTCCACGAGGAGGCGCCGTGGCTGGCGGACTACCCGTACGTGTCCTGGTTCTTCCTGCCCGTGTTCTGCTCGAAGGACGGTCGCGAGACGACGCGGGCGTTCTTCAAGGAGCACGCTGCCGGGTTCCCCGACGCCGACGCAGAGGATGCGCTGGCGTTCTACGAGTCGTTCCTCGAGACCGGCGTCTTCGACGACGAGCGACACGTGATGGCGGGGAAGCTCGGCACCTCGGAGTTCCTCGACGTCGCCCGCGCGAACGGCGCGATGGGGGAGTTCAACGCCGCGTGGCTGCTCAGCGAAGCGGGCTACGAGGTCACCCCCGAGATCGAGGTGACGACCGGTCACTCGCTGGATTATCGCGCCGACCGCGAGGGAGAACACGGCGTCCTCGTGGAGGTCACGCGCCCAGTCCCGACGAACGACCGCTCGGCCAACTCGCCGATCCGGGCGATCAAGGAGACGGCCGCGACGAAGACCAACGGCCAACTGGAGGCCCACGGCGGCGGCGCGGTGCTGTTCGTCGACTGCTCGTCGTTCCCCGACGACGAGTGGCACCGCATCCGGGGCGAACGGCCCGAGGTCGGCCACCGGCCCGCGGTCGTGTTCCGCGTGCGGCCGGACGAGTCCATCGAGGGGTACACGAAGGGCAGCGTCCCCCTCGACATCCCACAACTGTAGGTCGCTGTTCTCCGCGGTTCCTCGGGGTAGTCCGCGAACGCGCCAGACGTCAGTTCTCGAACTCTGCTGAGTCTGTCCGTCAACACTCCACGGTCAGTCCGTGAACTCGGTGTCCTCGGGGTCCTCGCCGACGAGGCGCGCGAACACCTTCCGCTCCGAGGCGCGGAGGTGCTGGGAGAACGTCGGCCCGGCGATGCCGAGGCTGTCAGCGACCTCCTCGCCGCTGGAGACGCGCGGCCACTCGAAGAAGCCCGCGTAGAACGCCGTCTCCACGACGGTTCGCTGGCGGTCGGTGAGTTCGTTCGCCCACACATCGCCGAGTCGCTCCGACCGGCTGTCGCGGTCGGTTACCTGGCGGCGTGCGACGACCTTCGTGGAGTCGTAGTATTCGCGGACCGTTTCGACGACCTCCCGCACTTCGACGTCCTGGGGGAGGTGGACGGTCAGCTTCAGGTCGTCGCCGTCGAGGACGACCTCCTGGACGGCCCCCCCGAGGGACGCCACCTCGGTCATCAGCGGCGGACTCGACACCTGGAGTTCGAACCGGACGTCGTCGACCTGTTCGCCGACGACGTCCAGCGACTCCCAGAACGGGACGGCCGCAACCATGTCCTCGAGGACTGGCAGTTCGTCGGCGGGGAGGGTGCCGTAGATCAGGAAGTTGTCACCGTCGACTGGAATCGTTCGATTGAACCGCATCGGCTCGGCGGGCATCTCCATCCCGCCGAACTGCTCGCCGATACCGGTGACGCGCAACTCCAGTTCGACGACCGTGTCGCTCATCAGCGCCTGTTTGCGCTCTGCGGCCGCGATGGCGTGGCCGATCAGCCGCCCGAGGTGTTCGACGACGGTGCGTTCCTCCCCCCGGAACGCGTTCTGGCGGTCCGCGTACACGTTCAGGACGCCGTACGTGTTTTCCTCGTAACGAATCGGGACGGCGGCGGACGACTGGAATCCGAACTCGTCGGCGACGCCGCGCCACGGTTCGTACTTCGAGTCCGTCCCGATGTCCCGGACCGTCTGCATCTCCCCGGTGCGTAACGCGGTGCCCGTCGGCCCCCCGCTTCTGGGATCCGCCGGGTCCACCGACAGCGACACTCTGTCCAAGTATTCGGACGCGCCGGCCTCCGCGCGAACCACGACCGACTGGGTCTCCGGGTCGGGTTCGCCCACCCACGCTAGCTCGTAGGAGTCCGACGCGGCGAGTCGTTCGCAGGCGATCTGTTCGATTTCCTCGCGCCGGGACTGGTCGATGACCGCTTCAGTGACGCCGTGGACGACGCCGTTCAACTGATTGAGCGCGGCGAGGCGTTCCCGCTGGGCTTCGAGACGACGCTCGTACTCGCGTTGCTCGGTGACGTCCCGCGTGTACACGACCAACCCCTCGATGGCCGGTTCGTCCAGTAGGTTCCGGCCGAGCGCGTTCAGCGTCACCCACGACCCGTCGGCGTGCTCGAACCGGAAGTCGATGGTCGCCCGGTAGTCCTGGTCCGCCAGCAGGGCTTCGAACTCCTCGCGGACCGCGGGGCGGTCCTCGGGGTGCACGTACTCGAAGGCGGCCTCGGCCTCGAGCGAGTCGGAGTCGTAGCCGAGCACCCGGCTGGCCGACGGCGTGACGTACTGGAACGCGCCGTCCGTGTCCAGGATTGCGTTGACGTCGGTCGACTCCTCGATGAGCGTCTCGTAGCGCTTCTGCTCGAGTCGGTGTTCGCGCCGCTCGATGGCGTGGTGCAGCGAGCGCACGAGCAGCCCCGGGTTTATCTCGTCTTTCACGAGGAACTCCTCGGCGCCGCGACGCAGGGCCTCGGTGCCGACGTTCCGGTCACGGAGCCCCGTGAGCACGACGACCGGGACAGTGTCGTCGTGGTCGAGCAGCGTCGTCAAGGTGTCCAGACCGTTGCTGTCGGGCAAGTCCAGGTCGAGGAGGACGACGTCCACAGCCAGCTCGTCCAGACGTTCGAGCCCGGCTTCGAGGCGTTTCTCGTGGACGAGTGTGTCCGCAGGACCGGAGGCGTTCGCGTCCGACTGGGCGCGCCCACCGTCGAGCGCACGCCCCTCGAAGGAGACCGCTTCGCGCAACATCTCCTGGATGTACCGGGCGTCGCCCGGGTTGTCTTCGACGAGCAGAATTCGAGGGGGTGACCCGGTCATGGTCGATGGCTCACTCCGGGTCCGGCGGGAGCTGAACGACCGTCAGCCAGAAGTCCTCGAAGGACTGGATGACGTCGACGAACTCGCCGGGGTCGATGGGCTTCGTGAGGTACGCGTTGGTGTGTTTGTCGTAGCTCTGGGCGACGTCCTCTTCGGCCTCCGAACTGGTGAGGACGATGACCGGAATCCGGCGCAATTGCTCGGAGGTTTTGATGTGCTCGAGGACCTCCAGCCCGTCGACTTTCGGGAGGTTCAAGTCCAGCAACACGAGGTCCGGACGCGGGGCGTCGGCGTGCCGCTCGCGCTGCTCCACAAAGTTCAGCGCGGCTTCGCCGTCCGTGACGACGTGCATGTCGTTGTTGATGTTGGCTTCCGCGAACGCTTCCTGCGTGAGTCGCACGTCCCCCGGGTTGTCCTCGACCAGGAGAATGTCGACTGGGTCGGCGTCGCGGTGTTCAATCATTGGTCTTAACGTCCGGGACGGTGAAGTAAAACGTTGCCCCTTCACCGGGCTCCGATTCGACCCAGATGTCGCCGCCGTGGCGCTCGACGATGCGCTGAGTGAGCGCCAGGCCGACGCCGGTCCCGGCGTGTTCGTCGTGGCTGTGGAGTCGCTGGAACACCTCGAAGATGTCGTCTGCGTGCTCGGGGTCGATGCCGATGCCGTCGTCGCTGACGGCGACGACCCACTCGCCGTCCGCTCGTCGTCCGGACACCTCGACGGTGGGCGGACTGTCGCCGCTGTACTCGATAGCGTTACTCAGGAGGTTCCCGAGCACCTGCCGTAGCTGGTCTTCGTCCCCGTGGACGGTCGGCAGCGACTCAGCCGTGACCGTCGCGTCAGACTCTCTGATGCGCAACTGGAAGTCCTGGCAGAGGTCCTCGAACACCGAGTCGAGTTCGACCGGCTCGAATTGCTCTCCCTCCGTCTCCACGCGGGAGTACGCCAGGAGCGCGTCGATCATCTCCTGCATGCGGTCGGCGCCGTCGACTGCGTACTCGATGAACTCCCGGCCGTCCTCGTCGAGTTTGTCGCCGTAGCGCCGTTCGATCAGGGAGAGGTAGCTCGACACCATGCGCAACGGCTCCTGGAGGTCGTGGGAGGCCGCGTAGGCGAACTGCTCGAGCCGCTCGTTGGACGCCTCGAGTTCGGTCAGGAGGGCCTCCCGTTCGGCGTTGTACTCGTTTCGTTCGATTGCGTCCGCGAGTACGTTCGCGACGCTCTGCACGAAGTTGACGTCCTCCGCGGAGAACTCCCGACGAGCCGTATCGTGTGTGCCGAGGATCCCCCACGGGTCGTCCGCAGACCCGATGACGGTGCTGATGCCGCTGGTGACGTCGTGGTCCGTCAACAGCGCCGGGCCGCTGAAGCGGTCCTCCTCGTCGAGCTCGTCGACGACAACTGGTTCCTCGGAGAGCAGCGTGTATCCCGCCTGTGAGTTGGCGTCAGCGTCCACGGTCGCGGCCCCGACGACGCCGTCGTCCCATCCCACGCCCTGCCGCAGCAACAGCTCCCCTTCACCGGCGTCGAGGTCCAGTATCTTGCAGTAGTCGGTGTCCAGAACGTCCGCGACTCGGCGGGCGGTGACAGCCATCAGCTCGTCGATGTCGTCGGTCTCCAGCGCCGCCCGACCGAGGTCCGCGACGACCTGCTGCTGGTCCGCTCGCCGTTGGAGATCCCGCCTTCGCTGCTCGCGCTCCGTGACGTCCTGTGCCGCCCCGCGCACCGCTACCACGTCACCGTCCCTGGTCTCCGGCGCGCCCTCCACCCGGAGCCAGCGGATCTCGCCGTCCGGCCCGCGGAACCTGACCTCCACGTCGAACGGGTCGCCGGACGCCATCGCGGCCCCGACCGCGTCCTCGACGATGTGACGGTCCTCCTCGTGGTAGACGTCGAGCGCCTCGTCCAGCGGCGGTTCCTCGTCGTAGTCCACGCCCAGCAACTCGAAGAGGTGGTCGGACCAGAACACGTCCTCGGTCTCCGGGTCGATCTCCCAGCCGCCGACGTCGGCGATGCGCTCGGTTTTCTCGAGCAGGTCCAGCGTGCGTTCGAGTCGCTGCTCGCGTTCCTGCTGCTCGGTCACGTCGAGCGCGATGCTCTGGCCGCCCGTAATCTCACCGTCCGTGTCGCGGAGCGGCGTCGCCCACACGCGGTAGATGCGGCCGTCGAGCGTCGAGACGACGCTATCCGTTTCGCCCGCCAGCGCATCGCGGAACACGGGTTCGACGTCAGCGGCGGTCTCCTCCGGCAACGCCTCCCAGATGGTCCGTCCCTCGACGTCCGCGGCGTCCACGTCGATGTCGTCCCACATCGTCCCGTCCACCAGAGTGTACTCGAGATGCTCGTCGAAAACGCCGACGCCGCCGTTCGGCAGGTTCTCCACGAGGCTCCGGTAGCGCTGTTCGCTCTCCTCGAGTTTCCGTCGATTCTCGACGCGTTCGGTCACGTCCTGGGCGACCAACATCCCGGCTTCAACCTCGCCGTCGCCGTCACGGATCGGGAGCGTCTTCGCTCGGATGTGGCGGCCGCGATAGCTCATTTCGAACGACGACTGCTCTCCAGCCAGCGCCGACCGGAAGTACGGTTCGATCTGCGCAGCAATCTCCGCGGGGTAGATCTCGTCGACGCTTTGCCCGACTCGTTCGTCCGTCTCCACACCGATCTCGTCCACCAGTTCGCCGCCGACGGCCGTGTACTCGAGGGAGTCGTCGAACAGCCCGACCTCTCCGTCCGGGAAGTTCTCCGCGAGCGCGCGGTAGCGCTGCTCGCTTTGCTCGAGCTGCTTGCGCTTCTCGTGGCGCTCGGTGACGTCGCGGAAGTACACCGACACCCCGGTTTCGGAGGGGTGGACCGTCGCCTCGATCCAGAAGTCGAGTGGGTCGTAGTAGCGTTCGAAGCTCTGTGGTTCCTGGGTCTCCATGGCGTCGTGGAACGCGTCCCAGATGTCGTCGATGTCCGCGGCCGCAGGGAACTCGTCCCACACCTGTTCGCCGAGCAGTTCCGTCTCCGACGCGCCGAGCAGTTCCTCGGCGCGCTCGTTGACGTGCGTGAACCGGAACTCGTCGTCGAGTGCGTAGAACGCGTCCGTCACGCGGCCGAGGATCTCCTCGAGTTCGGCCTCCAGGCGCTTGCGCTCCGTGATGTCGATGATGACGCCCTCGAGTTCCGTCACGTTCCCGTCGTCGTCGTAGATGCCGTGCCCGCGTTCACGGACCCACCTGGTCTCCCCGTCGGGGGTCTCGACCCGGTAGCTCACCAGGAACGAGCCATCCCGTTCGAGGCCGCGCTGGACGGCCTCCCAGAGGTCCGCCTGGTCCTCGTCGACGACCACGTCCTCGCCGTACGACACCGCACCGCTCTCGAGGGTCTCGCTGTCGTAGCCAGTCAACTCCCGGCACCCGTCGCTGACGAACGCCATCGGCCAGCCGCGTTCGTTCCGGCAGCGGTAGACCATCCCCGGGACGTTGTCGATGAGCGCCGCTAGCTGCCGCTCGCGTTCGCGGCGTTCCGTGATGTCCCGCACGACGCCGACTCGCATCTGGTTGCCGTCCCGGGTCTCCAGCGACGAGAACGTCACTTCCACGGGGACTGTCTCGCCGGCGGCAGTCTCGATGATCGTCTCCATCGACGGCGGCCCCTCGGTGTCGTCCGCTCGCTCCCTGACCTCCAGGGCGCGCTCCAGCGTCTCCTCGTCGACGACCAGCGAGGCGTGCTCGCCGAGCAACTCCCGGCGGTCGTACCCCGTGAGGTCCGTGAACGCGTCGTTGACGGTGTCGTAGCAGCCGTCCTCGTCGACGACGTAGATGCCGTCGTTGACCGTCTCGACGATCGTCTCGTACTTCTCGAGGCGGCGCTCGCGCTCCCGCTGCTCGGTGATGTCCTGGGACATCCCCATCGCCGCGAGCACGTTGCCGTCGTCGTCGTACACGGGGACAGTGTGAATCCGCGACACCGTCTCCCCACTGTCGTACGCGAACGTCGACGACTCGCCGTCCAGTGCGGCGCGATACTTCGGTTCCAGGACGTCCGCGAACTCGTCGGTGACCGCCTCCTTGACGCGTTTCCCCTCGAAGGCGTCAGTGCTGTCCGAGTTCTCGACGACGGGCGTACCACCGATGGTCGTGTACCGGAGGTCGTCGTTGACGAGCGCGACGGCGCCGTTCGGGAGGTTCTCGACGAGCGTCTCGTAGCGCCGGCGACTCGCCTCGATTGCCTCGCTTCGCTCCTCGAGTTCGACGCGGTCCGCCCGGCGTTCCAGTTCGTCGCTCACCCACGCCGCTGCGAGCTCCACGAGCGTCCGCTCCCACTCCGTGAACGGTTCGTCGCTGGGCTCCGTGCCGTAGAAGCAGAACGTCCCGTAGACCTCGCCGTCGACGACGACCGGTGCGCCGAGGTACGTCTCGATGCCCCACTCGGGGTCAGCGAGTTCGGGGGCTTCCGCCGACACGTCGCGGAGAGCCATCGGTTCCCCCGTCTCGACGACAGTCGAACAGACTGGCAGCGACTCCGGGTCGACGACCGTCCCGGGGTCGAGGTCGACGTCCGAGGGCGACCGAACGGCTTCGAACACGTACCTGTCCTCCCTGACCATCGACAGCGTCGCGAAGTCCGTGCCGACGACGTCGTGAACGACCGCCAGTACCGCCTCGATGCGTTCTTCGATTGATTCGTCCGGCCCGACGGCCGCGGCGTGAAGGGCTTCGAGCGTCTGGCGGCGTTGCTCCAGTGACAGCCCGTCGCTGTCAGCCGTCCGTTCGAGGACGCCGACAACCCCACCGTCCTCAGCCTGCGGGTCCACGTGGCGCAACCGCAACTCCCCGGACACGCGGCCACCGGCCGGCGTCGTCAGCGTGGCCGACGACGACACTGCACCACTCGACTGCTCGCTGGCGTGAAGACGGTCCTCGATTCGGTCGGCGCCCTCGTCGAACAGCCGCGTCGCTCGGACGCCGAGCACGTCCGTCCGGTCGTGGCCAGTCCGGTCGACGAACTCGTCGTTCACAGCCGTGACGCGCCCCGACCCGTCCGCCGCGAAGACGCACCCGTCGACGACGTCGGCGAGCGCGCGAAACATCTCGGAGGACTGGCCAGCGTCTGGCCCCTCTGGTCGGTCCCTCCCCGTGCCGGTCATGACTGCAGGTCGGGGTTTTTCGCAAAAGTATCCACTGGCCGTTTCGCCGTCCTGCGGCCACGGCCCCGTTCATTTGCAGCGGCGCCCGGTCCGCCCGGGGGAGCGCGATGCTGACACCTGCCGCCGCGTGCAATCCGTGGGTTCATACAGCGTGACGACCCACCCTGTAGCGAATGGGCGACGACGCCTGGCGGGACTACTTCGGGTTCGACGCGCCGTACGACCAGCAGGCCGACGCCATCGAGTCCGCCATCGACGCCGGCGAACGCGGCGGCTACCTCGCGATGGAGGGGCCCTGCGGGACTGGCAAGACGATGGCGGCGCTCACCGCGGCCGCGCAGCTCGTCCGGGAGACCGACGGCTACGAGCGAGTGTTCGTCGTGACCCCCGTGAAACAGCAACTCCAGCAGTTCGTCGCGGACCTCCGGCAGATGAACGCCGGGCTGGACGAGCCGCTGGACGGCGTGGCGCTCGTCGGGAAGCGCGACCTCTGCCCGTACGGCCGCGAGGACGTGTTCCCCCGGGACGCCAGCGTCCACGACCGCTGCGAGGACCTCCGGGAGTCGACGGCCGACCTCGTGGACGCAGACGAGAGCAAACCCGGTGGCTTCGACGGCGCCGACGCCCGCGACCTGGTCGACCTCCGGGCCGCCGACGCGCTCGACGACCCGTGGTGGGACCCAGCGACCGCCCGCGACCTCGCGC
>NZ_WUUU01000084.1 GCF_009831555.1 Halobacterium bonnevillei
CACCGGCGTCGGCATCGACGAGGCCCTGCTGGCGGCCGCCGAGAACCTGGAGTTGTTCGCGTGCGCGTTCGCCGGCACCGGCCACCTCCCGATGGACGAACTCGACGCCCGCGGCGTCACCGTCACGAACGCCGGCGGCATCCACGCGCCCGGCATCGCCGAGCAGGCAATCGGCCAGATGCTCACGTTCGCGCGGAACCTCCACGAGGGCGTTCGGCGCAAGCAGAACCGCGAGTGGCGCCACTTCAAGGCGCGCGAACTCACGGACTCGACGGTCACTGTCGTCGGCCTGGGGTCCATCGGCCGGGCGGTCACCCAGCGCCTGCAGGGGTTCGACGTGGACACCATCGGCGTCCGGTACACGCCCGAGAAGGGCGGCCCGACCGACGAGGTCATCGGGTTCGACGAGGAGCCGTTCCACGACGCGCTCGCCCGCACCGACTACCTCGTCGTCGCGTGCCCGCTCACGGACCTCACGCGGGGGCTGATCGACGCCGACGCCATCGCGACGCTGCCGCCGCACGCCGTCGTCGTCAACACCGCACGGGGACCGATTCTGGACACCGACGCCGTCGTGACCGCGCTCCAGACGGAGGGCCTTCGCGGCGTCGCCCTCGACGTCACCGACCCGGAACCGCTCCCCGAGGACCACGTCCTCTGGACGCTGGAGAACGCGCTCATCACGCCACACACCGGGGGCCACACCCCGAAGCACTGGGACCGCCTCGCGGACATCCTCGCCGACAACTACGAGGCGCTGGACAGCGGCGGGGACCTGGAGAACGTCGTACTCGCACCGTAGAACGGACGCGGGGCGCAATTCGAACTGCTGCACGGCGCTGCCGGACAGCCTACACCACGAAGAGGTCGCGGTCGAAGTCCGCCAGCGTCTCCGCGCCGTTGTTCGTCACGCGGAACGTCTCGCTGATCTCGACGCCGAAGTCGTCGAACCAGATGCCGGGAATCATGTGGAACGTCATGTTCTCCTCGAGCACCGTCTCGTCGCCGGGCCGCAGGCTCGCGGTGTGCTCGCCCCAGTCCGGCGGGTAGCCGATGCCCGTCGAGTAGCCGAGCCGCGAGTCCTTCTCGATGCCGTGTTTGGCGATGCTCTCGCTCCAGACGGCCTCGACTTCAGCGGCGGTGACGCCCGGCCGCACGAAGTCGAGGGCGTCCTGCAGGCCCTCCATGACGACCTCGGCGGTCTCGGCCATCTCGGGGTCCGGGTCGCCGACAGTGAGCGTGCGCGCCATCGGGCAGTGGTAGCGGTGCTTGCAGCCGGCGAGTTCCACGATGACGGGGTCGCCGGCCTCGAACTCGCGGTCGGACCACGACAGGTGCGGCGTGCCGGTGTAGTCGCCCGACGGCATCAGCGGGACGATAGCCGGGTAGTCGCCGCCGAACTCCTCAGTCCCCCCGATGAGGCCGTCGTAGATGGCGGCCGCGGCGTCGGACTCCCGGACGCCCTCGCCGATGGTGTCGACGGCCGCCTGCATCCCCGTCTCGGCGAGCTCGGCGGCCTGCTCCATGTACGCGATTTCGGCGTCCGTCTTCTTCAGGCGCACCCAGTTCACCAGCAGCGTCGCGTCCTGGACGTCGGCGTCCGGGAGCTGGTCGGTGAGGCGGGCGTGGGACTTGGCGGTGTAGTAGTAGGCGTCCATCTCCACGCCGAGCGTCCGGTCGTCGTAGCCGTACTCCGCGACGACGCCCGCGACGAAGTCCATCGGGTGCTTGTCGTGGGGGGACTGGACGTAGTCGTCCGTGTAGCACAGGACGTTGTCGTCGTCCATCCACGTCGTCACTTCCGCGGACTTGGCGTCCATCTCGCGACCCACCCACACCGGGTCGTGGTCGAGGGTGACGAGGACGCCCTGGTGGACGTAGAACGACCACGACTCGTAGCCCGTGAGGTAGTTCATGTTCGCGGGGTCGGTCACGAGCAGGGCGTCGAGGCCCGCTTCGCGCATCCGCTCTCGGGTCCGGTCGACGCGGCGCTCGTACTCCCTGCTCTGGAAGGGGGCGAGTTCGCTCATCTCACTCCCATCCTCGTGGACAGTTCGCATAAACCTTGCGCGCCGACGGTCAGTTTCTGACTACGGACGTACTGGTTCCTGTGAACAAGCTATTTGTGGATGTGCCCCTTTGACGGTGACATGGCCGGACCGCCGATCCACGAACTCCACTACGCACAGGAACCGTCCGTCGACGAGGTCCCGGGACCGAACTCCCAGCGCCTCCTCGAGAAGCAGTCGAACGTCGACAGCAGCGCCGTCGCGTACCCGAACAACATCCCGCTGGCGTTCGAGGAGGGGAAGGGCGCGACCCTCAAGGACGCCGACGGGAACGTCTTCCTGGACTTCTTCGCGGGCATCGGCGTCTACAACGTCGGACACGCCAACCCCTACGTTAACGAGGGCGTCCACGAGCAGATCGACAAACTCACGCACACTGTCGACTTCCCGACGGAGCCGCGCCTCGATCTCATCGAGAAGCTCGACGACATCGCGCCCGGCAGCCTCTCCGGGAACAGCCGCGTGGTCTTCGGCGGGCCGACCGGCAGTGACGCCGTCGAGGCGTCGATCAAGCTCGCGAAGTACAACACGGGCGGCAACGGCCTGCTCGCGTTCCGGAACTCCTACCACGGCGCCACGTCGGGCGCGATGAGCATCACGTCCAACAAGAAGTTCAAGAAGCCGTACGCGCCGCTGCTCGCGGATGTCGTGCACGCGCCGTTCCCCTACCCCTTCCAGGAGGGCCGGGACCCGGAGGCGTCCGTCGAGCACGCGCTCGACGAAGTACAGGCCATCATCGAACAGCCCTACGGGGGGCTCGCGGACCCGGCGGGCATCTTCGTGGAGCCGATTCAGGGCGAGGGCGGCGTCGTCACGCCCCCGGAGGGGTTCCTCCAGGGGCTGCGCGACATCGCCGACGACAACGACCTGCCGCTGGTCTTCGACGAGATCCAGGTCGGCATGGGCCGCACCGGCGAGTGGTGGGGCTCTCAGCACTACGACGTGACGCCGGACGTGATGACGATGGCGAAGGCGCTCGGCGGGAACGGCCAGCCGCTGTCCGCCACGCTCTACAAGGAAGAACTGGACTCCTGGGGGCCCGGCGACCACGCCGGCACGTACCGCGGTCACGTCCCCGCGATGGTCGGCGGCCTGCGCGCCATCGAGTACATCGAGTCCCACGACCTGCTGGACCACGCCACCGCGGTCGGCGAGCAGATCCGCAGCCGGCTCCGGGACGCCGCCGAGGACGACCCCGGGCTCGGCGAGGTCCGCGGGAAGGGACTGTTCGTCGGCGCGGAGTTCGTCGACGAAGCCGGCGACCCCGACAAGGACCGCGTGGAAGCCATCCAGCAGTACTGCTACGAACACGGCGTCCTGGTCTGGACGGCCGGCCAGTACAGCAACGTCGTGCGCCTGCTCCCGCCGCTCGTGCTCACCGAACGCCAGGCCGAGGTCGGCACGGAGGTCATCGCGGACGCAATCGCGGCGACGGCCGACGACGCGCATGCCTGACGCCGACCGCCTGACCTCGCTCCGCCGGGACCTCCACCGGTTCCCCGAACCCGCGTGGCGGGAGTTCCGCACGACCTGCCGCCTCGTCGACGAACTCGAGGCGGTGGGCGTGGACGACCTCCACGTCGGCCGCGACGCGATGGACCCGGACGAGCGGATGGCGGTCCCGGACGACGCCGACCTCGCGGAGTGGTTCGAGCGAGCGCGGGACGCCGACGTCGACGAGTCCGTGCTCTCGCAGCTGGCGGGCGGGTACACCGGCGTCGTCGCGCGCCTCGACTGCGGTGACGGCCCGCACGTGGGCCTGCGCGTCGACATCGACGGCCTGCTCATCGAGGAGTCCACGGCCGACGACCACACTCCCGAACGCGGGGGGTTCCGCTCCGAGTACGCGGAATCGATGCACGCCTGCGGCCACGACGGCCACATGACCATCGGCGTCGGCGTCATCGAGGCCGTCCAGGCCAGCGACTTCGCCGGCACGCTTACCGTGTTCTTCCAGCCAGCGGAAGAGGCGTCAGGTGGCGGGAAGCCGATGGCTGAAAGCGAACACGTCGAGGGCATCGACTACCTCTTCGCGGTCCACCTCGGCCTCGGCCACCCGACCGGCGAGGTGGTCGGCGGCATCCGGAAGCCGCTGGCGATGTGCCACGTCGACGCGACGTTCCACGGCGAGTCCGCGCACGCCGGGAAAGCGCCCAACGAGGGCCGCAACGCCATCCAGGCGCTGACCACGGCCGTCCAGAACGCGTACGGGATCCCCCGGCACGCCGACGGCATGACCCGCGTGAACGTCGGGAAAATCGACGGCGGTACGGCGAGCAACGTCATCGCAGAGCGCGCACACGCACTCGCCGAGGCCCGGGGCGAGACGACTGAACTGATGGCGTACGCCCGCGACGAACTGCGTCGCGTCTTCGAGTCGGCCGCCGAGATGCACGACTGCACCGTCGACTTCGACGTCGTCAGCGAGTCGCCGCGCGCGGACAGCGACCCCGACCTCGCGGCGCTGGTCGCGGAGACCGCCGACCGCGACGAGCGCGTGGACAGCGTCCTGCAGCACGCCGATTTCGGCGCCAGCGAGGACGCCACGTTCCTGATGGAGGCCGTCCAGGCGCAGGGCGGCCTCGCCACGTACGCCATCGTCGGCACCGACCACCCGACCGCCCACCACACGCCGACGTTCGACGTCGACGAGCGCTCGCTCCCCATCGCCGTCGACGTCCTCGCGTCGTCAATCGAGCGCGTCGCGACCGACGAACCGTAGGCCTCCTCGGGTCGCCGCCCGGACCGCTCTCGCGGGTTGGGGTAGCGAACGCTTATCTGCGCTCCGGCGGTCGGTAACGTATGTTCGACGCCGACCACGTCCGTGTGCTCGCCGACGTTCTGGGGGTGTCCATCGACGACTCCGACGCCGACGCCGCGGCGTTCGACGTCCCCGGTGACTACGGCGCGCTCCCGGCAGTCGACGCCGAGGCGGACCGGACGCCGACCGACGTGACCGTCGACCCCGGCCTCGCCGCCGACGAGTTCAACGCCTTCGTGTCGACGTTCTCGCTGGCGGACAGCGACGCGGCGGCGGGAGGGCACGCGCTCTCCGGGCTGGACGTCGCCGTGAAGGACAACGTCGCGGTCGCTGGCGTCCCGCTGACCGCGGGCGCTGACGCGTTCGCGGACGCCACGCCGGTGCGGCACGCGCCCGTCGTTTCGCGCCTGCTGGACGCCGGGGCGACGCTCACCGGGGAAGACGAACATGGACGAACTCGCGTACGGCCCCACGGGCGAGACGGGCGGGTTCGGGCCGACGCGAAACCCCAGGCAGGACGCCCACGTCGCGGGCGGGTCCTCGGCTGGGAGTGGCGCCGCCGTCGCCGCGGATCACGTGGACGCGGCGCTGGGCACCGACACGGGCGGGAGCGTCCGCATTCCGGCCTCCTTCTGCGGGGTCGTCGGATACAAGCCCTCGTTCGGAGCGGTGCCGCGGGCGGGCGTCGTCCCGCTGGCGCCGTCGCTGGACCAGGTCGGCGTCCTCGCGACGTCAGTCACGGACGCCGCCCGAGTTGGCGACGTAATCGCCGGCCCGCACAGTAATGACCCGGTAACGCTGGGTCGCTCGACCGGCGACCTCGAACGCGCCGTCCGCGAACCGCCGGCTGTCGAGGACTGCTCGTTCGGCCTCCGCGGAGGAGTTCCTCGGGCCCCACGTCGACCCCGCGGTCCGCGGCAGCGTGGAGCGCGCCGTCGACGCGCTGGCCGACGCCGGCGCGAGCGTCGACATCGCGAATCGGACCGTCGAGACGGCCGAAGCGGTCGCTGCGGACGTCGGGACAGCGGCGTCCGCGCACGCACTGGACGACCTCTCCGGACTGCTCGCCGGGGCGGACGTCCTGGTGAACGCGACGAGCGTCGGCATGGAGGAGGACCGGTCGCCGGTCCCGGCGGACGCGCTCCACGGGGATCTCGCGGTCCTCGATGCGGTGTACTCGCCGCTCCGGACGAAACTGCTGCGGGACGCCGACGTCGCGGGCGCGACCACCATCGACGGCGCGTGGATGTTGCTGTTCCAGGGCGTCGCGGCGTTCGAACTGTGGACGGGCCACGACGCCCCGGTTCCCTCGATGAACGACGCGCTCCGCGACCGCCTCTGAATCAGGCACGGCTTTAAGTACGGGCGGGGGATATAACTCGACAATGGGACTGCTCTCGAAACTCAAGTCGCTGCTCGGCATGGAGGAGGAGAGCCGAACTGCGGGCAGTGGCGTCGACGTGACGGTGGAACGAGACCCGTCCGCCGAGTCCGAGCGTGCTGTCAAGGAACCGACGGGACAGGACGAGACCGCGGCCGCCGACGAATCTGAGACTGTAGCAGACGAATCTGAAGCCGCGGGCGTCGCGGAAACGACCGACGAGGCCGACGCTGAAGCGGAAGCCGAAGCCGAAGCCGAGGCGGAAACCGAAGCCGAAGCCGAAGCCGAGGCGGAAACCGAAGCCGAAGCCGAGGCGGAAACCGAAGCCGAAGCCGAGGCGGAAACCGAAGCCGAAACCGAAGCCGAAGCCGAAACCGAAGCCGAATCCGAAGGAGAAGGCGAAACCGAAGTTGCGGGGGACGTTGACGAACCCGTTGCGACGGAGACGGACGCGTCGGCGTCGACGGAGTCTTTGGTCGACGAGGACCACACTGACGACCCGACGCGCGCCGCCGAACCCGCCGAGGCGGCCGGCGCGGGCGACGAGACCGTCGAACAGTCGTCCGACGGCGACCCCGTCAGCGACGTCAAGGGCATCGGTCCGGCGTACGCCGGCCGTCTCAGCGACGCGGGCGTGGAGACGGTCGCGGAGCTCGCGGCCGCCGACCCAGAGGAACTCGCCGACCAGACGGACCTCTCCGCGAAGCGCATCGGCCGCTGGGTCGACAGCGCCCAGGACCACGAGTGATGGCGGACACCGGATTGGGCGTGACGACCACCGGGTCGCCGCCGATGCATGGCTGACGACCCGGCGACGCTACAAACCGACCGCGACGACCTCGTTGGGACTGCCAGCGACGCGTCGGGCGACACGCGGGTCGTCGTGGAGGCCCGACGCGCGGTCCGGGACCCCTTCGACGCGTACCGGTGTGCTCGCGGCGACGACCCCGCTTTCTACTACGAGACCACCGGCGGGAGCGACGGCTGGGGGTACTTCGGCGTGGCGCCCGATACGGTGGTGACAGCCGGTCCTGACGAATCGGGGTCGTTGGACGTGCTAGCCGAACACGTCGGCGACGACGTTCTGCGTGGGGACTGCGACGTTCCCCACCCCGGTGGCTTGTTCGGGTGGCTGTCCTACGACGTCGCCCGCGACCTGGAGGACCTGCCGAGCGACGCGACCGACGACCGGGAACTCCCCCGCATGCAGTTCGGCGTCTACCCGGTGGTGGCTGCCTGGCGGGAGCCGTTCGAGCCCGGCGACCCCCTTCGGTTCGTCGCGAGCGTCCCGCTGGCCCCCCACGAGGACGCCGAGGCAGCGTTCGAAGCGGGGCGCGAGCGCGTGTTGGCCCTGGCCGCCCGAGTGCGGGACGGTGACCAGACGAGTGGCGAACCGCCGGCGAACGGAGCCAGGCAGCGAGCGGTGAGCGACGCGGCCGCTTCGAGAGCGCGTGCGGCCGGGCGGCGTTCGAGGACCGCGTCCGCACTATCAAGGGGGCCGTCAGAGACGGCGAGACGTTCCAGACGAACGTCAGCCAGCGCCTCGAAGCGCCCGCGAGCGTCCACCCGCTCGCGGTGTACGCGGCGCTCCGGGAGACGAACCCCGCGCCCTACTCCGGCCTCGTCGAGTTCCCGGGCGTGGACCTCGTGTCCGCGAGCCCCGAACTCCTGCTGTCGAAGCGCGGCCGCGACCTCGTCACCGAACCGATCGCGGGGACGCGACCCAGGGGCGACACGCTCGACGAGGACGACGAGCTGGAAGCCGAACTGACCAGCGACGAGAAGGAGCGCGCCGAGCACGCGATGCTCGTGGACCTCGAACGCAACGACCTCGGGAAGGTGTCGGCGTACGGCAGCGTCGAGGTCGGGGAGTACCGCCGAGTCGACAGGTACAGCGAAGTGATGCACCTGGTCAGCGAGGTACGGGGGCGACTCCGCGAGGAATGTGATCTCGCTGACGCGATCGCCGCCGTGTTTCCCGGTGGAACTATCACTGGGGCGCCCAAGCCCCGGACGATGGAACTCATCGACGAGGTGGAAGCCACCCGGCGCGGCCCCTACACCGGGAGCATGGCGGCCGTCGGGTTCGACGGCGACGCCACGCTCAACATCGTCATCCGGACGCTCGTCCGGCACTGCGACGAGTACCACCTGCGCGTCGGCGCGGGTGTCGTCCACGACTCCGACCCCGCAGCCGAGTACGAAGAGACCCTGGACAAAGCCCGCGCGCTCGTGACCGCCATCGACGACGCGCTCGAGCAGTCCGGCGAGCAGTTCGCGCTCGAACCGGACCCGGAGGCGGGACAGTGACGCGCGTACTCGTCGTCGACAATTACGACTCGTTCGCGTACAACCTCGTCCAGTACGTGGGCGAGCACGCCGACGTGGTCGTCCGCCGCAACGACGACGTCGACGTCGACGGCATCCGCGACATCGACCCGGACGCAATCGTCGTCTCACCCGGCCCGGGCACGCCCGACGACGCCGGTGTTTCGGTGCCCGTGTTCCGCGACCTCGACTACCCGACGCTGGGCGTCTGCCTCGGCCACCAGGCGCTGTGCGCTGCCAACGGCGCGACTGTCCAGCACGCTCCCACCGTCGTACACGGAAAGCCGTCGACGGTCCGCCACGACGGGCAGGGAATCTTCTCGGGGCTCCCGGACCGCCTCGAAACGGGGCGCTATCACTCGCTCGCCGTCCCGGAGTCCGAACTCCCGGACTCGCTGGTGCCCTCGGCGTGGACCGTCGAGACGGCCGACGACAGTGACGTGGTGATGGCGGTCCGCCACCGCGACCGACCCCACGCAGGCGTCCAGTTCCACCCCGAGAGTATCCTCACGCCGACCGGCAACCGACTGCTCGCCACCTTCCTCGACACATGCTCTACAACGTAAACGGCGACCTCGTCGCCGCCGACGACGCCGCCGTCAGCGTCAGCGACCGCGGGTTCCAGTACGGCGACGCCGCCTTCGAGACGATGCGCGCGTACGGCGGCCAGGTGTTCGCCTGGGCCGCCCACTTCAAGCGCCTCCGGTCGACCTGCAACGCGCTCGGCATCGACCACGGGCTCTCGGAGAGCAAACTCCGCGGGCGCGTCCACGGCACTCTCGCCGCGAACGACCTCGCGGACGCCTACGTCCGCCTCACCGTCTCGCGCGGCGTCCAACCCGGGAAACTCTCCCCCAGCGACGACACCGACCCGACGGTCGTCGTCGTCACCGAATCGCTCCCCCGCGGCGGCGTCGACGGCACCCGCGTCTGGGACGACCCAGCGACCGTGAGGACTGTCGACGTCGAACGCGTCCGCGACGCCGCACTCCCCGCGACCGCGAAGACGCACAACTACCTCAACGGCATCCTCGCGCGCATCGACGCCGGCGACGCCGACGAAGCCATCATGCTCGACGCCCGGGGCCGCGTCACCGAAGGCGCCACCAGCAACGTCTTCTTCGTCGACGACGGCGTCCTCCACACGCCCAGCCTCGACCTCGATGTCCTCCCCGGCGTCACCCGATGGGCCGTCCTCGAACTCGCAGACACCATCGGCATTCCCATCGAAGAAGGCCACTACACACCCCGCGACCTGCGCCACGCCGACGAACTCTTTCTCACCAACACCACGTGGGAAGTCCGCCCCGTCGCGACCTACGACCACGCCACCTACGACACCTGCAAAGTCGGCGCCCGCCTCGCCCGTGCGGTCGCCGAAGAAGTCGAAGAGCGGCACTATTAACCCACTTTCTCCTGCGCTCGGCGGGCTACGCGCGCCTCGCTTGCAAAAACCTGGGGAAAAAGCACTCCTCGTCGTTCGAAAGACGGCAACGCCGTCTTTCGTGATGTCGAAAGGCGCAAAGCGCCTTTCGAACCACTCCCTGCGGTCGCTCGTCGGCCCGCGCTCACGGCTCCGCCGTTCGCGCGGTGAACGCCGTCGCTCGGGTTCTTCGAACCACTCGCTCGCCGATGCTTGTCAGTCGGTTGGATTGAACGTTGCCAGGCATCCTGTCCCCTTCAGATTGCACCGGACCGCTTGACTTTCGAAACGACGGAAACCCAATATCCGTTGGTTTCCGGTAGTCTCAAATCCAGAGGGTAGCTACTCCGCTTTGATGGGAGCCGAGCGCATCGCCGCGGTCGACGAGGTGCCGGCAGACGGGTCGCTACTGTACACCGTTTCCGACGACGGCGAGGAACGCGAAGCCATCCTCCTCCAGCTGTCGGACGGGTCGGTGTCGTCGTTCCTGAACTACTGCATGCACTGGACGGACGTGAAACTCGACACGGGCGACGGCGCGCCGGTCCGCGGCGACGACGTCGTCTGCCGGAAGCACGCCGCGACGTTCGAGAAGGACTCCGGCGTCTGCACGCACGGCCCCTGTGAGGGCGCGCAACTCGATCCCGTGTCAGTTGCGGTCCGGAGTGGCGACGTCTACCTCGACGACACCGACTACGAGTTCGTTCGAGCGGGCGTCGAGGACGACGACCCGGTCGACCGCTCGACGTCGCCCGGCGAACGCCTCGGCTTCTGATCGCGCGCGGCGCTCGCGTCGTCGAGCGGTCAGAGCTCCTCGACGACGAACGCCGGCTCCTCGACGTTCTCGTGTTTGCACTCCGGGCAGCGCGAGGGCACGTTCACGGGGTCGTCGAAGTCGTTGAACCCGCACTCGCGGCACTCCGGGGGCTTCACGAGGAGTTCCTCGTCGGTTCCGTCGAGCGTCTGCGAGAGGTGGCGGACGTGGGTCAGCACCGTGCCGCGCGAGACGCCGAACTCCTCGGCGAGGCCGCTGGGGGTGTCCGGTCGGTCGCGGAGCGTGTCCAGCATTCGTTCGCGGGTGGTCTGGTCGTCCATGCACGTACAGCGACGCTGGATGAAAAAGGACTTATCGGACGCGTGGGACCGTCCGGTATGAAAGCCGTCGTTCTCGCCGGCGGATACGCGACGCGTCTCTGGCCGATTACGAAACACCGCCCGAAGATGTTCCTCCCGGTCGGCGACTCGACAGTGATCGACGAGATCTTCGCGGATCTGGAGGCGGACGACCGCATCGACGAGGTGTACGTGTCCACGAACGAACGGTTCGCGGAGGACTTCCGCGAGTACCTGAGTGACAGCGAGTTCGACAAACCGACGCTCAGCGTCGAAGACACCACGGCGGAAGACGAGAAGTTCGGCGTCATCGGCGCACTCGCGCAACTCGTCGACCGCGAGAACGTCGACGACGACCTGGTCGTGGTCGCGGGTGACAACCTCATCTCCTTCGACATCGCGGAGTTCGTGGACTTCTTCGAACAGAAGGGCGCGCCGACGCTGGCCGCCTACGACGTCGGGAGTCTCGAACGCGCGAAGTCCTACGGGCTCGTGGACCTCGACGGCGACGAGGTCGTGGACTTCCAGGAGAAACCCGAACACCCGAAGAGCACGCTCGTCTCCATCGCGTGCTACGCGTACCCCGAGGAGACGCTCTCGGACCTCGAGACGTACCTCGAGGAGGGCGAGAACCCCGACGAACCCGGCTGGTTCGTGCAGTGGCTGCAGGACCGCCAGGCCGTCCACGCGTTCACGTTCGAGGGGGCGTGGTACGACATCGGGACGCCGGAATCCTACCTGGACGCGGTGCGCTGGAAACTCGACGGCGAGAACCTCGTCAGCGACGACGCAACGATCGAGAACACCACCATCGGTGAGAACGTCCACATCATGGGGAACGCCGAACTCGTCAACTCCAGCGTCGACAACACCGTCGTCTTCCCGGACGCGGTCCTCCACGACTGCGACGTCCGCGATTCCATCATCGACGAGAACACGCGCCTCGAGGGCATCGACTTCTCAGGCGCGCTCATCGGCGCCCACACCACGATCTCGAACGGGAAGTAGGCGTCCGCGGCCCCCGCTGTATTCCTCCCCGCCTAGCAGATCGATTTGGGGTTCACGCCCATCGATTCGAGCGCGTCGACGTACTCCTCGTAGGCGGCGTCGATCGCGCTGACCGCGGCGGCCAGGGCGCGCTCCCGGTCGTCGTCCCCGCTGGTCGCCTCCGCGATGAGGGCCACCGCGGTCTCGGTGTCCGCCTGCGTCTCGGTCTTCAACTCGCGGAACAGGTCGGCGCGGGACTCGTCGGCCTGGTTCACGAAGTAGCTCACGAACTGCGTGAGCGTGCGCTCCGCGACGGCGCCCCGGCCGACCACGCCGCCCGCCCGCTCCACGGTCGATTCACAGTCCCGCAGGAAGTCGTGGACTGCGCCCGGCGCGGCGTCGACGTCCGCTCCGAGTTCGTCGCGGACGCGCTCGTAGTGGTCGCGTTCCCGGCGAGCGAACGATGCGAACGCGTCCTCGGCGTCGCCGGTGGCGTCGGCGGCCCAGTCGTCGAAGACGGCGGCCGCGGCGGCCTCGCTGGCGGCGGCCGTGCGGAGCACTGTCTCGTCGTCCAGGCTGGCGTCGGTGAGCGCGACGAGGCGCTTCGAGGAGCCGAGCCGGTCGAGTTCGGTCTGGCGGTCGGCTTCGACTCGCGCCCGGAAGTCGGCAGCGTCCATGCGAGTCACTTCGGCGCGGGTGGACGTGAGCTTTTGCCCGTTCGGCCCGAAGTGTGGCGCGTGACTCCACCATCCATCTCCGCGCGCGAACTCTACGACCGCATCCGCGAGGGCGCGGTCTCGGTGCTGGACGTCCGGGACCGCGACGAGTTCGACGCGTGGCACGTCGACGGTCCGGGTGTGACCGCTGAACACGTGCCCTACATGGAGTTCGTGTCCGCGCAGGTCACGGGGGATGCAGGGGACCTCGTGCCGGCGGACCTCGATGAGCCGATTGTCGCCGTGTGTACTGACCTCGTCGGGAAGTGCTGGGGGACAGTAGACACGGAGGACGCAAATATCGAGATCGTCGATGAGATGACTTTCGAAGGTGATCCCGATCGGCTACGGCACGTGTTCGAGAACTTGTTCCGCA
>NZ_WUUU01000085.1 GCF_009831555.1 Halobacterium bonnevillei
CCGCCAGCAGGGTCGGCTCGAAGACGTGGACGCCGTCCGCGGCCTCGTAGCGGTCGCCCCCGCGGACGACGCGCGCGCCGCGCTCCACGGCGTCGTCGACCAGTTCCTCGACCCAGTCGGCCTGCTCGGCGCTGACCAGCGGGCCGAGGTCGGTGTCGTCGTCGAAGAGGTCGCCCAGCACCCAGTCGTCGAACCGGGCGTCGATGCGCTCCACGAGGTCGTCGTGGACCGACTCGTGGGCGAGCACGCGCGAGATCGCCGAACAGCGCTGGCCCGCGTACTTCAGCGATCCCTTCGCGGCCGCGGCCGCCGCCTGCTCGAGGTCGGCGTCCTCGAAGACGACGGCGGGCGCGTTCCCGCCGAGTTCCATGTGGAGGTTCACCATCCCGGATTCGTGGGCGACGTGCTTGCCCGCGCCCGATGACCCGGTCATCGCGATGGCGTTCACGCGGTCGTCGCCGGCAAGCGCGTCGCCGATTTCGCTCGCCCGCCCCGGCACGAAGTTGAACGCGCCGTCCGGCATCGGCACGTCGGCGACGATCTCCGAGAGGATGGCGCCGCTCACGGGCGTCTTGCTCGCCGGCTTCAACACGACGGCGTTGCCGGCCGCCAGCGCCGGCGCGACCTGGAGCGCGGTCGTCGCCAGCGGGTAGTTGTACGGCGTGATGCACAGCACCGCGCCCACCGGCTCGGGCTTCACGATGGCTTCCCAGCCCTCGTGGCCCGACGTCGTTCCCTCCCGGTACTCGCCTTTGAGGTGGCGGGCTTCCTCGATGGCGCGTTCGAAGCGCTCGGCCGCGCTCTCGACTTCGCCGCGCGCGCTCGAAATCGGTTTCCCGGCTTCCCGGACGATGACTTCCGCGAGTTCCGCCTTCCTGTCTCGGAGGCCGTCGGCAATCGCTTGCAGCCACTCGCAGCGCTGCGGAATCGTCGTTTCCCGGAGCGCGGGTTTCGCGGCCGCTGCGGCCGCGAGCGCGCGCTCGGCGTGTGGTTCGTCCGCCGCTGCGACCTCCGCGAACGTACCGCCGTCGGCGAGGTCGGTCACGGGGAACGTGTCCGGCCCCGCCACCCACTCACCGTCGACGTAGAGTCGCTCGCGACGACGGATGGCTTCTTGTCCCATGACACTTCCTTCACGGGCCAATGATAAAGAGTTTACTCACATTCGTATAAAGGTTGATCGTCGGGTTTTTGCTGGCCGGTCGCCGACCACTGGACGTGCCAACGCCGACTGTCGCCGCCTGCCAGATGGCCGTCGCGGACCTCGCACCCCAGGCCAACCTCGCCACCGTCGGGGAGCGCCTCGCCAGTCTCGACGACGGCGTGGACGTCGCGCTGTTCCCCGAGTACGCCCTCACCGGGTTCGTCGCCGACGAACGCGTGTACGACGCGGCACTGGCTCGCGACGGCAGGGAACTCGACCGCCTCGACACCTACGCCGCCGACTACGACGTCGCCGTGCTCGCCGGGTTCGTCGAGGTCGCCGACGACTACTACAACGCGGTCGTCTACGTCACGCCCGACGGCGACCGGACGTACTACCGGAAGCGCAACCTCTGGGCGGGCGAACAGGACGTGCTCGCGACCGGCGACGACGCGGTCACCATCGACACGCCGGTCGGTGAAGCCGGCGTCGTCACGTGCTACGACCTCAATTTCGTGGACGTCAGCGCCGCGTTCGCACGCGAGGGCGTAAACGCCCTGTTCGTCGTCGGCGCGTGGCCCGGCTCGTACAGCGAGAACTGGCGACTCCTGCTTCGCGCTCGCGCGCTCGACGGGGTGCGGTGGGTCGTCGGGTGCGGCCGCACGGGAAACGCGACATGGCGGACGCGGAAACGGTCGCGTACGCCGGGCGGTCGGCGGTCGTGCGGCCCGACGGGACGGTCAGTCACGCGCTGAACCGCGACGAACGCACGCTGGTCGCGGACCTGGACCCGTCGATTCTCGCCGAGCAGCGGGAGTTCATCCCCGTGCTGGCCGAAGATTCTTGACCCACTGTCGCATCGGCGACGGCATGGACCCTGCACGTCGTGCGAGCCTCGCAGTGCAGCGATGCCGCACCCGACGCGCGCCGGACGAACGGGTTGCAGTCTACGACTTGCGCGTCGAGTCAGGCCCGCTCAGTCTGACAGGCGTGGTTTCCAGCGACCGGTTTCGCCGGCACGCCCTCGCCGCCGCGCGCGCTGCCGTCGACGAGCCAGTTTCCGCCGATGTCACCGTCCTCGACGCAATCGGCAGTCCCGTCACGACGGCCGAGCGGATTCTCCCCGTACGCAGCGACCCGGATGCGGACGCCGAGCGCGTCACCGAACTCAGGTACGGCGCCAGCGCGACCGCGTACGACGCCGCCGGCGGATGGCGACGGATTCGCGTTCCCGACGGCTACTTCGGGTGGGTCGACGACCGGGGACTCCGTGACCCGGTTCCGTTCGACGCGGACGGCTTCGTGACCACTGACGACCTGACGGTGGACGGCGTCTCCCTGCCGCGCGCCACGGAGTGCGAGGTTCTCGGGGACGGCCGACTGCGCTTCCGAACTGGCGCCGAAGTGGCCGTCGACTCCGAGGTCGTCGAAGCGGGCGGCGCGGTCCAGAGCCCCACGGGCGAGTCAATCGTCGCGCAGGCGCGCCAGTATCTCGGCACTCCCTACCGGTGGGGTGGCGTGAGCGAGGCCGGTATCGACTGCAGCGGACTCGTCTGGGTCGCGTACTTCCGGAACGGCGTAGTACTGCCGCGGGATGCCGACCAGCAGCGGTCCATCGGCGACCCAGTCGAGCGCGACCACCTGGAGCCCGGCGACCTGCTGTTCTTCCCCGGCCACGTCGCGATCTCCACTGGCGGCCGATCCTTCGTGCACGCCTCCGGCTCGGCAGACGCCGTCACCGAGAACAGCCTCGACCCGACGGCGGCTGACTACGTCGCCGACCTCGACGACGCCTTCGAGTGCGCGCGGCGCATCCTGTAATTCCGGACGCGACGCCGATTCCCGACTGCTACACTGATTCGAGGTCGCTGGCGCGCTCGTGGATTGCCGACGACGAACAGCCCGCCGGCGTCTTCAGCGCCTTCATGCCGATGGCGGCGCCCGCTCGTTTTCCCGCGACCCGGAGCGCGGCAGCCGCCCACGCCGCGGGGTCCTCGTCCAGGTCGTACGCGCCGTCGGCCGCCGCCAGTAATTCCTTCGCGCTCGACGCGACGTACTCGGAAGCCGGCAGGTGCTCGCAGTACCAGTCCACCGCGGCGACAGCCGTCTCCGGCGGCGGATTCTGCTCCCGGAGCACCTCGCGTTGCTCCTTGTAACGGTTCCTGATGGTCACGTGTGTGACGTCCGCCAGCTCCGTCAGCGTGTCCTGGCGGACGTCCATGTCCGCTTCGACGCAGGCGTTGTAGATGGCGGCCGCCGCCCAGCCGCTGGGCGACTTCCCGCCGGCGATGCCGGCCTCCTCGCACCGGGCGATCACCTCGCGGGCGCGCTCAGCGACGGGTTCGGGCAGGTCCAGTTCGTCGGCGTACCGCTCGACGTACTGGCTGGCGTCGGCGAACCCCGAGAGGTCGATGCCGAGTTCGCTGGTCACCTCCTTCGCGCGCCGGAGCAACTGCGTCCGGTCCGCGCCCGTCGCGTCGACCACCTCGTCGACGGTTCGCGGCACGCGTTCGACCTTGCACGCGACGTAGAGGCAGGCCGCGGCCGCCGTCTCGACGTCGTAGGAGTGAACCCCCCGTTGGTCCCGGTGGCGACGGAACACCGCGACTGCGGTCTCCGTGGTCTCAGCGGGTACGCCAAGCTCTCGGGCGGCGTCTTCGATCCGGTCGAGCGCCTCGCCGACTGCTCGCGGCTGAGCGCTCGTCTCGTCCGTCGTCATCTAATCGTCCTCGAGTGTGTCACGCGGGGACAAATAACTCGGGGTTCAGGTACCCGCTCGGGTGATACCGCTACGTTGGGAAAACGAGAGTTCCAGAGAGTAGCTCGCAGTCCGAGCAGACGGCAGCGGGCAGCGGTGACGGGGACGCGGAGGTCGTTACCCGTCGTGGTTGGTCGCGTCGCCGTCAGCCTGTCCACCGCCCGCGGACCCGCCGGACCGTTCGAGTGCCGTCTGTGCGTGCTCCTCGGCGTCAGACGCCTGCTCGAGCGCCTGTTCGGCGAGCGCAGCGGCTTCCGCTTCGTCGCCCGCGTCGAGTGCTGCGCGCGCTTCTTCGAGCGTGGCGTTCGCCTCCTCGAGTTGCGCCTTCGCAGTTTCCAGCGCGTCAGCAGCATCGGTTTGTGCGCCGGTCACGAGTTCGTCGGCGCGCTCGACGCTGTCGGACGCTCGCTGGACGGTCGTCGCCGCCTGCTCGACGTCGGCTGCGGCGCTCACAGCCTCGCCGTCTGTGCCCCGCGTCACGTTCTCGGGCGGCCCTTGCATCCCGTCCGAACCGTTGCCGAGGCCGGGTCCGCCGATGGCGCGTGCGACGGCAGCCACGTCCGGCCCGGTCACGTTCGCCGCGTCGTGCCGAAGGGACTGAATCGCGGTGACGTTCACGCCGCGTTCGCGGAGCACCTCGGAGGGCAGTTCGCCCGAGGCGGCCTCGGTCCGTGTGGCGAGCCGGCGGACGGAATCGGTTTTCGCCGACAGTTCCGCCATACGGGCCGCGTACTGGCTCCGGCTCATCGACCCGTCGTCACGCGCTTCGCGGAGTCGCTGCTTCTCCGCACGGAGGTCGGCGAGTCGCTCCTGCAGGTCGCCCACCGTCTCGCCGACGACGTCAGCTTTGGAGTCATTGCTGGCCGCGTTGGCGATTCGGATGCCGAACGACCGACGTTCGATTTCGCCGCCGATTTCGGCCTCCTGGATGCCGGCGACGGCGCTCAGCTGTTCGCCGGGGGAGACGTTCGTCTCGTTCGCCCGGGGTTCGTTGGTCGCCACTGGTGTCGCTGCGCTGCTCGAGGTGGTCGCGTCACTGGCCGGGAGGGCCGCCACGCCGAGCGGCGCGATGGCCGCCGCGAGGACCACCAGCGCAGCAGTGACGAGTGTCGTGTGCCTCATGACAGTTGCTCCTATCGACCAGCCACGTATATACGGGGACGGCCGTCGCGCGCGATTAACCCCAGTTAACTGGGTTTGATACCGAGTTCTAGGCGCTCTACCGGCAGATTAGGAAATTTCACCGCGAGCCTGTCGGACAAAATGCTATTCCGGGGGTCGCCGCGCATCGCGCGGCCAGCGCGCGGCCGACGCTCCGTTTCACAAGTGCAATCGACGCGCCACTCCACCACGCGGACTACACGCGACCGTCAGCGCCGCGAGACCGGTTCGCGTCGCGTACAGGTCAGGCCTCAGACGGGGCGAGACCCTCGACAGCGGGTACCTTCATTGGACCTGGACGCGTGGATACACCATGGACACGTTCGACTTCCTGGTCGTCGGTACGGGGTCCGGGCTGGACGTGGCGAACGTCGCCGCGAACCAGGGCCAGTCGGTCGCTATCGTGGAGAAGGGGGCGATCGGCGGCACGTGCCTCAACCGCGGGTGCATCCCGTCGAAACTCCTGCTGTACCACGCCGACGTCCTCGAGACCGTCGAGCGCGCCGACGAGTTCCACATCGACGCCGACGTGAACGACGTTGCGTTCGCGGACATCGTTCGCGAGGTCAACGAGGAGGTGGAGGCGGACTCGGAGTCGATCCGGCGCGGGCTCCGTTCCTCGGACCAGCACACGCTCTACGAGGGGGAGGCGCAGTTCGTCGACGACCACGAACTCGAAGTCGTCAGCGGTCCGGACGAGGGGGCACGGATGCGCGCCGACACTATTCTGATCGCTGCCGGAACGCGGCCCGCGATTCCCCCGATCGACGGCATCGAGGACGTCGACTACCTCACGAGCACCGAGGCCCTCCAGTTGGAGACGCCGCCGGAGCACCTGGTCGTCGTCGGCGGCGGTTACATCGCGGCGGAACTCGGCCACTTCTTCGGGACGTTCGGCAGCGAAATCTCCATCGTCGGCCGTCGACCGAACCTCCTGCCGGACGCGGACGAGGATGTCGCGGCGGCGTTCACGGACCGGTACGCCGACCGCTTCGACGTCTACACTGGCCTGGAAGTGACCGGCGTCTCCGAGTCCGGGGGTGAAATCACCGTCCAGGCCGCCGAATACGAGTACGGCGACGAGGGCGAGGACGGCGGCATCGTCGAGGGCGGTGAGTCGGTGTCCCTCACGGGCGACGAACTGCTCGTCGCCGCGGGTCGGAGACCGAACACGGACACGCTGAACCTCGACGCGACCGGCGTGCGGACGGACGACCGCGGCTTCGTGGAGACCGACGGCTATCTCGAGACGGACGTCGAGGACGTGTGGGCGGTCGGCGACATCGTCGGCGAGTACCTCCTGAAGCACAACGCGAACCACGAGGCACGAGCTGTCGCGCGGAACATCTTCGGTCGTGAGCGCGAGCCCGTTGACTACTCGGCGATGCCGTACGCGGTGTTCGCGTCCCCCGAGGTGGCCGGCGTCGGCGCGACGGAGGCGGCACTGCAGGACGCCGACCGCGAGTACGCGACGAACACCTACCGCTTCGAGGACACCGCCCGGGGGGACGCGATGCACGCCGAGGGATTCGTGAAGGCGCTCATCGACCTGGAGGGCGAGATTCTCGGCTGCCACATCGTGGGACCCGACGCCTCGACGCTGATTCAGGAGGTCGTCGTCGCGATGAAGGCAGGGTCCGGGACCGTCCGCGACATCCGGGAGTCCGTTCACATCCACCCCGCACTCCCGGAAGTCGTCGACCGTGCGTTCTCGGGGCACTTCACCCGCGCCGGCGACCACGGACACGAGCACCAGCACCACCACTGAGGGTGGCTCCGACGGGTAATTGTTTTCACCGCAGCCCCGTAGCTTGGGGTGTGAACGTCCAGAACGTCCTCCCGAAGGACGCGATTCCGAGTATCGACGACCCGACATTCGGGGAGTCGTACGCGGGTGACCCGGACGACGACGTCCTCGTTGTCGGCGACGACCCGCCGAAAGCGTACCCGGTGCGGATTCTGAACTACCACGAGATCGTCAACGACGCGGTGGACGGCGACCCCGTCGCGGTCACCTGGTGCCCGCTTTGTGGGAGCGCCGTGGTCTACGACCGCCGGGTCGACGACCGCGTGTTGGCGTTCGGCGTGTCCGGGAAACTCGCGGACGACGACCTCGTGATGTACGACCGCGAGACCGACTCCGAGTGGAAGCAGTCCCTCGGAGAGTGCATCGCCGGGGAGTTCGAGGGCGAGTCACTCGCGGTCCTCCCCGCGCGCATGACGACGTACGAGGCCTTCCGGGAGGCCGAACCGGACGGCGTGGTTCTCCAACCGGCGGACGCGGAGAGCGAAGCCGCGAGCGACACCGACGAACCCGCGCCGGTCGACTACGACGACGCCCCCTACGAGTCGTACTTCGAGAGCGACGGGTTCGGGCTGGCCGCACACCGCGGCGAGGGTGAGAGCCGGACCTGGGAGCGCGACGACATCGACCCGAAGACGGTGGTACTCGGTGTCGAGGCCGGCGACGACGCGATGGGGTTCCCGCTCCCGAAGGTAGACGCTGCTTGCGGGGTCGCCACCGCGACAGTCGGCGACCGGTCGGTCGTCGTCTTCGCGAGCGACGACGGCGTCCACGCCTTCGAGAACCCCGGCTTCGACTTCGAGGCGACCGCGGACGGATTCACCGCTGACGGCACAATCTGGGACCCGTCGACCGGCGAGAGCGCGGACGGCCGGACGCTCGACCGCCTGCCGGCGCGGCGCCTGTTCGCGTTCGCCTGGCAGGACGACCACGGGCCCGACGACTTCTGGAGCCCCTAGAACTCCTCGACGTGCGGCCGCAGGTCCAGCTCCAACGTCCACGCGGACTCGTCCTGCTCCACGAGGTGCCAGTACGACGCCGCAATCTCGTCGGGGTCGAGGTACTCGTCTCGGCCTCTCGGCAGACCGTTCGATCCCGCCCCGGGCGGGAGAATCTGGCCGTCGATGACGACGTGAGCGACGTGGACGCCCCGGGGACCGAGTTCTCGCGCCATCGACTCCGCGAGCCCCCGGACCGCGAACTTCGCTGCGCTGAACCCGGCCGCACCGCCGCGCCCGCGGACGGCGGACGTGGCGCCCGTGAAGATGATAGTCCCGCCGTTTCCGTCGAGCATGTCCGGGAGCGCCGCCTGCGAACACAGCAGACCGCCGCGCGCCGACACTGCGAGCGCGTCGTCGAACTCCGCGGGCGTGATGTCCGTGACGCCCTTCCAGGCGCCGCCGCTGGCGTGATTCACGAGGACGTCCACGGGGCCGAACGCCTCCCGGACCGCGTCGAACGCGGCCTCGACCTCCGCTCGCTTCGTGACGTCCGTGGGAACTGCGAGCGCGTCCTCGCCGAGGTCCGCCGAGAGCCCATCGAGGTAGTTCGCCGACCTCGCCAGCAGGCCGACCTGGCAGCCCTCTGTGACGAATCTGCGAGCGAGCGATTCCCCGAGACCGGGCCCCACACCCGCGATTACTGCCGTGCGAGTCATGCCGGAAACTGGGGCCGGGAACACCAAAACCGTACTCCCGAATGCGGACCGGAGAGGCAGCGAGCCCTCGCTTGCACGCCCGCGGCGAACCCACCCAGCAGCCCCGCGGCCCCCTGGGAACCGATCACACTCCCGAAGCGGCGGGGACCACCGACTGCGACAGACGCCTACATACGGGTAACGTTTCGTTAGTAGATGTCAGAAGGCACCCAACAGTTCCGAAGCGATGCGGCCATCGACGCGCTACGAGCGCGACGCTCCGGCCACAACTTCGACGCGAACGCCGACCTGGCCGACGAGACGCTGGAAGCGCTCGTCGAGGACGCGACGTACGCGCCCTCGTCGTACAACCTCCAGCCGTGGGAGTTCGTCGCCATCCAGGACGACGACCGCCTCGACGAACTCGTCGACATCGCGTACGGCCAGCAACACCTGAAGGAGGCCGGCACGGCGATTCTCGTCGCCGGCCACACGGACCCGAAGACCGCGGACCGCGTCTTCGAGGAGTGGGTCGAGGCCGGCCGCTTCGACGCCGAGACCGGCGAGGAGATCAAAGCCCAGACTGTCGCGGGCTACGAGAGCGACCGCGCCGGCCGCGACTACGCCGTGCGGAACGCGAGCCTCGCCGCCCAGAATCTGCTGCTGTCGGCCCACGCCCGCGGGCTCACCGCCACGCCCATGACCGGGTTCGACTTCGAGGCCGCCGCCGAGTTCGTCGACCTGCCGGCGGACACCGTGCCGGTCGTCCTCATCGCCGTCGGCCCGAGCGGCGGCGACGAACCCGAACGCCTCCCGCGCAGGGGCGTCGACGAAGTCCTCCACCGCGAACGACGCTAACTCCGGCGGCCCACACTCCGGCGGTCCAGGTCGGCCGCCGCCGAATGTAGCCGAATCGCTTACACTTCCGGGCGGCGTTGCACGGTGTATGGGAAAAACGTACGTCGACACCGAGGTAGAAGTGGACGTGGATTCGACCGAACTCGAAGTCGAAGCCGGCGAGGAAGACGAGTTCGAGGCGGAACTGAACGCTCCCGGTGTCTCCATCGAAATCGAGGCCGAGATCGAGGTCGCCGGCGAACGCGCGGACAGCGAGCCAGACGCCGACTCCGGAGACGCCCAGGAGAACGGCGACGAACCAGAGAACGGCGGGGACGGAGACGCCCAGGAGAACGGCGACGAACCAGAGAACGGCGGGGACGGAGACGCCCAGGAGAACGGCGACGAACCCGAGGAGTACCTCGAACCCGAGTCGGAGGGCATGGCGCTCGACGACTCGGAGCCGGAGGAGCTGTCCGACCTCGAGTAGTCCGCTGAGCCCGGAGAAAGAGCCGCACGCAGTTCTGCTCAGAGTTCGATCCAGCGCGTGGACAGGGACTCGTCGGGGAGGTGCCAGCGCTGCCGGGGGTCGTCGTCGTCCGCGACTTCGACGACCGCGTCGAACTGCGGGAGGAGACCCTCGACGGCGATGCCGGGGACGTGCGTGCCCACGTGCACGTGCGCGATGCCGTTCGCGTCCGTCACTGCCTCGCGGAGACGTTTCGTGAACTGGAGCACGTCCAGGAGGTCGGTGTCCGCCAGCAGTTCGTCGAGGGCGTCCAGACAGACGCGCAACTGCCCGGCTTCGAACCCGTCCGCGGGCGCGAGCGCGGCGACCTCCGATTCGACGGTGTCCGCGAGGTCGTCCAGGTCCGTTCGCACCGTCGTGGTCGGGACTTCGTCAGCGTTCGTACTGGCGGCCACGGCGTTCCGGGCAGCGGTCCGATAGGCGACGGCGCGCTGGGTGGTCCCGTGGTCGGCTGTCCGGACGCCCTGGTGCGTTCGCGCCTCCGTGTCCGTGAGCACGAACAGGCGCCGGCGGTCGTCTACGGTATCGTCGCCGAGCATCCGCCGACAGCCGGCGCTGCTGGCGTCACTCCCGGCGGATTCGAGCACGAGGAGGAGACAGCCCTCGGACTTGAGGTCGTCGAGCGCGCCGGTGAACGTCTCGGGGTCGTCCGTCCACTCGCGCCCCTGGGAAGCGTCTGACATTGCTACGTGTACACACAGTCACGAGCGAGATAAATATTTTGGACGGCCTTTGTTGGATAAAATTGGTATTCGGGTGTACTGACATCCCGGTCGCTGGCGGTCGTCGCTACGCCCGGTCCGTCAGAAGCCGGCAAGCACGCCCTCGGCCGCGCCGGCTAAACCACCTGGACCGCTACGACCACGTGATGACTGACGACGTGTTCTCGCCGCTGGACCTCCGCGAGACGACCGTCCGGAACCGGTTCGTCGTGTCGCCGATGTGCCAGTACTCCTGTGACGACCGGGACGGCCTCGCGACAGACTGGCACCGCGTCCACCTCGGGTCGCGTGCCGCCGGCGGCGCCGGCGTGGTCATGACGGAGGCCACCGCGGTCGAACCGCGCGGCCGCATCACACCCGAGGACCTCGGCATCTGGAGCGACGACCACCGTGACGCGCTCGCGCCGATTGCGGAGTTCGTGCGGTCCCACGGGGCGGTACCCGGTATCCAGCTCGCGCACGCCGGCCGGAAAGCCTCCAAGACCCGTCCCTGGGACGGCAGCGACCCGCTCCCGCCCGACGAGGGCCGGCTGGGAGACCGTCGGCGCGACGGCCGCCCCCTACCCCTACGACGACGAACCGCCGGCGACCAACCGGCTCGACGCCGACGGCATCGCCGACGTCGTCGAATCCTTCCGGGAGGGGGCGCGGCGCGCCCGCGAGGCCGGCTTCGAAATCGCGGAGGTGCACGCCGCCCACGGCTACCTCCTCCACCAGTTCCTCTCCCCGGTGACCAACGACCGCGACGACGAGTACGGCGGCAGCTTCCGGAACCGCACCCGACTCGTCCGGGAGGTCACCGCGGCAGTCCGCGACGAGTTCGGCGACGAGAAGCCCGTGTTCGTCCGCATCTCGGCGACCGACTGGCTGGACGACCGCGATTCCTGGGACGTCGAGCAGTCGGTCCGGCTCGCAGACGACCTCTCCGACGCCGGCGCCGACCTCATCGACGTCTCGTCGGGCGGCATCCACCCGGACCAGGACGTCGACTGGGTCGGCCCGAACTACCAGGTCCGGTTCGCCGAACGCATCCGCGAGGAACGCGACACCGACGTGAAGGTCGGCGCCGTCGGCGGCATCACGACCGCCGAGCAGGCCGACGCCCTGGTCCGCAACGAGCGCGCGGACCTCGCCTTCGTCGGCCGGAAGTTCCTCCGCGACCCCTACTTCCCCCTGCACGCCGCCGCCGACCTCGGCCGCGAGGACGCGGTCGACATCCCGGTCCAGTACCAGCGCGGATTCTGAACCCGCTCAAGGATTCGTTCACGCCGTCCCCGTTGGGGAGTCGTTGACACGTTCCCGACACCTTCAAGCGGGACTCGCGTCGTTTCGTTCGTATGCCCGAGTTCCGCCCAATTCCCGACGAAGACGTGGATGCGTTCCAGTCCCTCGTCTCGTACGCCTTCCGCCCGGAGCAGGGTCCGTTCGACGAGTCGGACCTCGAGGACTTGCCCGCGGGCGCCGAAATCGGCGACCGGTACGGCCTCTACGACGGCGACGACCTCCTGACCGCCTGCAAGCACATCGACTTCCGGACGCACGTCCGCGGCGACGTCCACGACCTCCACGGCCTGTCCGCTGTCGCGAGTTCGCCCGACCAGCGACGGCAGGGCTACGTGCGCGACCTGCTCGCCGAGAGCCTCGCCCAGTCCCGCAGCGACGAGGTCGCGTTCTCCGCGCTCTGGCCGTTCAAGCGCTCGTTCTACGGGCAGTACGGCTGGGCGACGGGCACGCGGGCGGTCAGCCACGACGTCGACCCGTCGGCGCTCTCGTTCGCGCCCGACCACGACCACGGCCAGTTCGTGACGCTGGACGCCGATGACTGGGAGCGCGCGGCCGCCGTTCACGACGCCCACGGCGAGCGCTTCGACCTCACGATGGACCGCACCGAGGAGTGGTGGCGCAAGCGCGTGTTCAGCGGGTGGGACGACGACCCGTACGCGTACGGGTGGGAGCGCGACGGCGACCTCGCCGCGTACGCCACGTACAGTTTCGAGAGCGGTGATGACGGCAAGACCCTGCAGGTCCGGGACTGGGCGTTCGTCGACCACGACGCCCGCCTCGCACTCCTGCGGTTCCTCGCGGACCACGACTCGCAGGTCGACACCGTCAGCGTCTGGACGCACACCAGCGAGGACCTCCTGGACCTCGTGCCGGACGCCGACGACGTCGAAGCAGAACTCAACCTCTGCCCGATGGTCCGCCTCGTCGACGTCCGGGACGCCCTCGAAGCGCTATCGTACCCGGCTGGGGTCGACGCCGACCTGGTGCTGGACGTCTCGGACCCGCTCGCCGACTGGAACGACGACGCGTTCCGCGTGACTGTCGCGGACGGCGCGGCGACCGTCGAGCGAACGACTGCGGCCGCCGGGGACGCGGACGCGAGCATCGC
>NZ_WUUU01000086.1 GCF_009831555.1 Halobacterium bonnevillei
GTGCGGCGTCCGGCAGTCGCTTCAGCGGCACGGCGTGCGCTTCGACACCCGGAAGGCCGTAGAACGCCGTCTCCGCGCCGAGACAGACCGCGGCCACGTCGTAGTCCAGCGTCGACCCGCCGGCGAACTCGACGCGGCGCCGCTCGCGGTCGATCGATTCGACGGTCGCCACCTCCACGCGCGCACGGTCGAAAATCTCCGACAGCGGTACCTCGATGTCGTCGGCGAACGACGGCCGCCGGATCACCCGGTGGAGTTCGTGCTGGACGAGGTGCTGGCCGTCCTCGTCCACGACCACGACGTCGACGTCCGCCGGGAGGCTGTTCGACAGCCGCTTGGTCACCACGACGCCCGCGTATCCGCCACCCAGAACCACGACTCGCATGCAGTCTCGTACGGTCGACAGCACCAAAACGGTGTCCGCCGTCGAACCCGAGTCGGACGACCCGGGAAACGGTCCTAGAACAGCGCTTCGCTCTCGTCGAGGACGCTCGCGGGACCGCCGACGTGCCAGACGTCAGTCTCGACGCCGCAGTCGCCGATTGCGGCCTCGACCTGGTCGGCGTGCTCGGCGTCCGTGTTCACGTACACGGTCGCGCCCGTGTCGGTCGAGAAGTAGACCGGGACGCCGTCGTCCCGGAGCGCGCGTACCTCGTTGAAGATCTCGAGGGTATCGGGCTGCCAGTACACCCACCCGGAGGGACCTGTCATTGTGGTCGCGGCCAGCGACAGCGAGTCGTGTTCGGCCGTCTCGAAGACGCGCTCGAAGTCGCCGTCCGCGAGCGCGTCCCGCATCTCCGCGAGCTGGTCGTGCATGTGCGCGAGTCGTCCTTCGAACATGTGGCTGTCCGCGGCCTCCGCGTGCGCGTGCTCGGTCTCCTTGTAGGACGGCACCTTCCCGACGACGATGCGGACGTCGTCCGCGAATTCGTCGGGGACGTCGATGCGTTCGCTGCGGCAGTCCTGGTCGTTGAGTCCGGCGTGGAGGTCCGAGAATCCGCCCGTAACTGCACGCGCCGCGGAGGACGACCCGCGTCGAGCGATGGTTGAGACGTCGGGCAGTGAGAGGTCGAGGCCGGCGGCTTCGACGCACGCCAGCGCCAGCGCCGCGAACCCGGAGGAGGACGACCCGAGGCCGATGTTCGACTGGAAGTTGTTCCGGCTCTCCACCTGGACGCGGTGGTCGATGCCGGCGCGGTCCCGGACCTCGTCGACGACCGTGCGGATGCGCTCCGCGCCGCGGCCGTCGACCAGCTCGCCGTCGACGACGTAGGCGTCGTCGTCGCGACTCGGATCGAACTCGACGGTGGTCGTGGTGTTGCTCGGCGCGGTGCAGACGCTGATGGAGTCGTGGTAGGGGAGGCGGAGGGCTTCGTCGCGCATCCCGTGGTACTTCACCAGCCCCTGGATCGGGTGGGCCTTCGCGGTCGCTTTCATACCCCCACGGGCGGCTGTCGCGCGCATAAACGTCCCGGAAGCCGACTGGCGGGCGTCCTTCGCACGCGGGAATAAGTATAAACGAACATATGTGCAAGACACTCACACACATGAGTGGGCAGCGAGCGTGGTCGTTCCGAGACAGCATGGCCGAAGCCATCGATGCCGCCGGGAGCCCAGTCGAGCTGATGCGCGACCTCGGCGTCGGCGAGTTCACGAAACTCCCGGCCGAATACACGAACTGGATCGAGGAACAGCGGGCGTGGCGGGAGTCGGTCGCGCTCGCCGACCAGTCCTACCACATGACCGACCACTACGTCGAGGGGCCCGAGGCCCTGGCGTTCTACTCGCGGTTCGCGGTCAACAGCTTCGAGCAGTTCACACCGGGGACGGCCAAACAGCTCGTGGTCGCGAACCCGAGCGGGGAGTTCATCGGGGACGCCATCCTCTTCAACCTCGGCGACGACGAGTTCCTGAGCGTCGGCGCGGCCGCCGCGCACAACTGGCTGCAGTACAACATCGAGACCGGCGACTACGACCTCACCGGCGAGATCCAGGGGCGGCCGGTGGCGACCGGTGAGGACCCGAACTACTTCCGGTTCCAGCTACAGGGCCCCGACGCCGTCGACGTGATGGCGAAGGCGGCCGACGACCCGATTCCCGAACTGGGCTTCTTCAACTTCGACACCGTCTCGGTGGCGGGCCACGACGTGCAGCTACTGCGCCACGGGATGGCCGGCGAGCGCGGGTACGAGTTCTGGGGGCCCTACGAGCACGGTGACGACGTCAAGGACGCCGTCCTCGAAGCCGGCGAGGCGTACGACGTCCGGCGGCTCGGCAGCGAGAGCTACCAGACAGCCAACGTGCTCCTCGGCTGGATCCCCCTCGTCGTACCCGCAATCTACGGCGATGAACTCCGGGAGTACCGGGAGTGGCTGGACGTCGGCAGCGGCCTGCTGTCCATCGGCGGGAGCTTCGAGTCCGACGACATCTCCGACTACTACTTCACGCCGATCGAAGTCGGCTACGGCCACATCGTCGACTTCGACCACGACTTCGTCGGGAAGGAGCCGCTCCGGGCGGACGCGGAGAATCCGGCCCGCGAGAAGGTCACGCTCGTCTGGAACGACGAGGACGTCGTCGACGTGTTCGCGTCGCTGTTCATCGACGGCGAGACGCACAAATTGATTGATATGCCCCACCCGCGGTGGGTCGCGTGCCCGTACGACGAAGTGCGCAAAGCCGGCGAGCACGTCGGCATCTCCACCGACAAGAGCTACATCTACAACGAACGGGCGCTGCTTTCGCTGGCCGTCGTCGACACCGAGTACAGCGACCCCGGTACGGAGGTGACGCTCGTCTGGGGGGACCCCGCGGAGACCGAGAATCCGGAAGTCGAACGACACACGCGGACCGAAATCCGCGCGACGGTAGCGCCCGCCCCGTATCGAGAGGACAAGCGCTGAACGGCCGTGCGGGTGATACCACACTGGGGCTCGCGACGAGTCCGGTACAGCGAAGAGGGCGTCTCCCCACGCGCGGTGTATGGGCACGCCGCTGGACACGCCGACCGAACAGGCCGAAGAAGTCATCGACCGCCTCCAGGAGGAGTACCCCGAGCCTGAGATTTCCCTGCAGTTCTCGAACCGCCTCGAACTGCTGGTCGCGGTGATCCTGTCCGCGCAGTGCACGGACGAGCGCGTGAACGCGGAGACGGAACACCTCTTCGAGAAGTACAAGTCGCCGGAGGACTACGCGAACGCAGACGAGGCGGAGCTGGCGGAGGACCTCAACTCCATCACGTACTTCAACAGCAAGGCCGGCTACCTGAAGAACGCCTGCCAGCAGATCGTCGAGGAGCACGACGGCGAGGTCCCGGACACGATGTCCGAGCTGACGGACCTGCCGGGCGTCGGCCGGAAGACGGCGAACGTCGTCCTGCAGCACGGCCACGACGTCACCGAGGGCGTGGTCGTGGACACGCACGTCCAGCGACTCTCCCGACGACTCGGCATCACGGAGGCCAAACGGCCGGAGAACATCGAGGACGAACTGATGTCGGTCGTGGACCGCGAGTACTGGCAGAACTTCACGCACTGGCTCATCAGCCACGGCCGCGACACCTGTACCGCCCGGAACCCGGACTGCTCGGAGTGCCTGCTGGAGGACATCTGTCCGTCCTCGAAGGTCCAGCACGACGTCGACCTCGCGGACGGCAGCGAGTGGTAGGTCGGCGACGCTCCGACTCGCCCCGTCGCAGTCTGTGGGTAAGTCTCTGTTTTGCCCTCGACCGACCGGGGTAAAATACCGGCTTTAGTTTTGAGAGACGTTTTGAAGGTGTGACGTGTACGCCGGAGTAGATGCCCGGAAACCGCCTGCTGCCGTCGCGCTCGACAGTCGAGCGGGGGGACGGTTCGCGCGTCGTCGGCATCCGCGAGGACGCGGCCGACGAGGTGTTCGAAGCGCTGTCCTCGCGGACCGCACGCGAGATACTCGCCGCCCTCTACGAGGAGCCGGACACGGCCTCGAGCGTCGCCGACGAAGTCGACACGTCGCTGCAGAACGCCACCTACCACCTGGAGAATCTCGTCGACGCCGGCCTCGTGGAGATCGCCGACACGTGGTACTCCGAGCAGGGCCGCGAGATGAAGGTGTACGCGCCCGCCACGGAGTCCCTGGTCGTGTTCGCGTCTGACGAGGCGTCGACGCCGTCGCTGAAGGAACGCCTGTTGAACGTCCTCGGAGCGCTCGGCATCCTCGGCGTCGCCAGTCTCCTCGTCCAGCGGCTGTTCGGCGGACAGGGCGGTTCGGCGACGGACTACCAGTCCAGCGGCGAGGCTGGTGGGGGCGCCGGGGCCGCAGCGACCACGGAGGGTGATGACATGGTCGTCATGGACCAGGCCGGCAACGAGACGACCGAGGAGGTCGAAATGGCGGCCGAAGCGACGACGACTGTCGCGGACTCTGCGGCAGGCGCCGCCCAGGGGGTACCGCCGGGCTTGCTGTTCTTCCTCGGCGGGCTGCTCGCGCTCGCGCTCGTCCTCGCGTTCGTCTGGTACCGTCGCCGGTAAGCCCCGATCTCCCTGATTCGGCGTTTCAGAACGACGTCTGGTACTTCACGGCGAACCGGGCGACGCCGAGCACCCACGCGATCAGCCAGCAGACCACGTAGCCGACGACGCCAGCGCGCAGGCGCTTGCGCCAGTCGTCCATGTTCTCGTGGATCTCGTCGAGGTCCACGTCCTGGTCGGGGTCGTTGTAGAGGTTGTACTCGCGTTTCGCACGGAGGATCGGGACGATGCCCGTGAGCGCGAACACGAGTAGGGCGTAGGCCTGCACGCCGAAGAACGCGTGGAGCGCGGCGAACCCGCCGAGTTGGTCGAACAACCGGGGGAGCATCCACGCGACGACGGGGACAGTGTTCAGCGTGAGGCCGACGAAGATGTACGCGAGGTGGTGTCGCAGGGTCGCCCAGTACACCGTCTCGGCGTCGATGATGATCCACGCGCCGTAGATGTAGAAGGGGAAACTCGCGGTGACCATCGCTCCGGCGACTCCAGCCACCACGACGTCCTCGACCATGCTCGGGTCTTTGCGGCGGGCAACTAAACGGGTTCGGCTTGGTCCCGTGCCGCGGGAAGCTCCGTCCCGAACCGCCTGGGAGACCCGCTCTATCCCGAACGTTCGTGACGTAGCAACGTTTTCCACCCCGGGAGTGGTACACGTTGGCATGGGTGTCCAGGATTCGCTCAGCATCGACTCCGTCGCCGTCGTCCCGGAGTACTGCTACCGGTGTGGTGCCGCCCTGGGGACTCACGAGTTCGAGGGCACCGAACTGCCGTGGTGTCCCGACTGCAACACCGTCTTCTCGAGGAATCCCGTGCCGGGCGTCCACGTTGTCGTCCACGACGACGACAGCGCCCTGGTGCTGGACGAACCGATTCCGCAGCACGAGGGCGTCCTCAGCCTCCCGGGCGGCCACGCTCGCCCCGACGAAGCTCCGAAGGACGCCGTCGTCAGGGAACTCGCGGAGGAGACCGCGCTCCAGGCTGACCCGGCCGACTTGCGCTTCGTCACCGTGCTCCACGCGGACCTCCCGGAGGTCGCGTTCTATCTGCTGACGTACGCCGTCGAGCGCTCCGACGTCGACGGCGACATCACCACGGAGTTCGAGGACGGCGAAGCGTACTTCGCGCCCCTGGACGACCTGCGCGCGAACCCACAGCAGATCCGGGATTCGGACCTGGACCGGATCGAGCAAGCGCTGGAGGCCTGACCGCGCGGCGTCGCGCCAGGTACGTACACAAGACGTTTACCGGGCCCGTCGCAGACTTCAATTATGCCGCGCGTACGACTCGCTGCAATCGCCCTCCTCGTCGTGGTCGCGGGCTGTACCGGGGTTTCCGGCGACGCCACGACGACAGACGACCCAGGTGCGGGCCCGACGACCGAACTGACGACCGAACCCGCCACGGAACTGACCACAGACTCCACGAGCGACGGGACGACTTTCGACGGCACGGAACCCCACACGGCCCAGGGGACCTCCCACATCGACACGCACCTTGTCGTCGACCCCCAGAAGGGCGTCGACAACGTGACCGTGACACTGGGAACGGGTGGAAACGCGGAGACGTACCCGGTCGAAGTCGGATATCTCGACCTGACGCGCGAAATCCACGAGCGCGGCCACCGGGTCCAGGTGGTGGTCGAGCGCGGGAACGAGACCGTCTTCGAACAGACCGTCTACGGCCACCAGTACTACCGCGTCACCGTCTCGGAAAACGACACGAGCGTCACCCAGACCGTCGTCTGAAGTCCGGGGACGGGGAGGTCGGAAAGGTTTACCCGCTCGGTCTGCTACTCGCGGCTAATGACGGACGCCAGCGGTGGCGAGGACCCTGCGGCCCCCGGTGACGACGCGGGGGAGAGCGACGAGGACGACGTGGCACCGGGCGAGGACGTTTCGGGTGACAGTGCGTACGTCCCCGACGCCGAGTCCCAGGCCGAACTCCGCGAGCAGGTGGAGGACGCGTACGACTTCGAGGAGTTCGGGCCGCGGGAGATGGCGGAGATGGACGCCGACGAGTGGGACGCCGCGTTCGACCCGGACACGTGGATTACGGGCGAACAGTTGCTGGACCGCGTGGAGGCCGACCTCCGGCACCGCGTCGCGACCCGGGACGTGTTCGCCGTCGTCGAACGCGACAGCATCGACGGCGAGCCGGTCGTACTCGCGTACTCCGACGAGGGATACGCAGTCGTGTACGCGGACGGAACTGTCCAGGGGAGTGGCACCGTCCTCCGCGACGTGAAGCCGACTGTCGCGCTGTGCTCGATGGACGACTACGACGCGCCGGACGCCCCCGAGCACGCGGGACTCCCCGACCCACAGGACGTTCCCGAAGGGAGCGGGGGCATTGGCACGAAACTGCTCCAGTACGTCGGCCTGGCGCAGCTCGTCGCCGGCGTCCTCCTGTTCCTGGCGCCGTTCGTGTACGACCCACTCGTCCGGACGTGCCCACCGGTCGAGGGCGCGACCGGTCGAGCGTGTACTGTCGCCGGCGCGACGCTGGAACTGCACCCGCTGGGGAACTCCGCCATCATCGCCGTCATCGCGGGGGTCGGATTCGTGTTGTTCGGCGCGCTCATGTTGGTCATCGTCGCGAACGCGCGCCTGTCGGACCGGTTCCGGTCCGAAGAGTTCCGCCAGCGGCTCCGCGCGGCGGGCGTCGGGGAGGGCGAACGGCCGGAGTTCGTTCCGGAAACGGACAGCGAGCGGTAACCGGCTGGAACGGCACGCAGCGCCGGTAGAACCCGAGTACTGCGCGTCTCCATCCGGGCGGCCATCGGTGGGTTTATGCGGATGCCATCCTGACTCGGAACTGTATGAAGAGGCGGGACTTTCTGAAGATTGCGACCGGCTCTGCCGGCGGCGCCGCAGCCATCGGTGCGGCCGGTGCACGGTCGTCCTCCAGGCCTGCCGCATTCCAGGAGGGCGAGGAGAACAACACGACCTCCGGGAATGGCACCGAGGGCAACGCGACGACAGGTGCCGACGGCCAGGAGGGCGAACTGCCGGGCGCGGGGACGACGGAGACGGTGGCGGTCGGGCCAGGCGGGAACAACGTCTTCGACCCGGAGACCGTCTACATCCAGCGCGGTGCGACGGTCGAGTGGGTCTGGGAGTCCCCGGGCCACAACGTCCACGCGACGGACGTGCCCGAGGACGCGGAGTGGGACGTCCAGACCGAGATTACGGGTCCTGACTTCACGTACTCGTACACGTTCGACGGGCCGACCGGCGAGTACCACTACGTCTGTGACCCCCACGAGAGCGTGGGCATGGTCGGCGACGTCGTCGTCAACGAGTCCGGGGAGGAACCCGGCGGCGACGGCGGCGGCGGTGCAGAACTAAACCCCGAACACATGGGCGTGCCGTTCCAGGCACACTTCGTCGGGATCGCGACCATCCTGATGATGCTCGTGTCCCTGGTGTACACGTTCTTCGTCCTCAAGTACGGCGAGTCACAGCACGCGAGCGCACCTAACAAAGAATAATGTCTTCGAAAGGATCCAACTACGGCGACATCCACCGGTACGAGCCCGCTCGCGAGAGCACGGCGGCGACCATCGCCATCGTGTTGCTGACGTTCGTGGAGATCGTCTTCGTGGCGTTGTTCGCGTACGGCCTCGTGGCTGGCTGGGGGCTGGACCCCACCGGGAACATGTACCTCGGGTTCCTCCTGGCGGCCATCTTCATCGACCTCTCGTTCGTCCTGCTGTTGTACCGCAAGGAGTTCCTCCCGGACGTGATGATCGTGAAGAAGCGCCGCCGGAAGTGGGAGGACCTCTACGTCCGCGAGGACCAGGTCGACGGCGTGACCGCGATGGACGACACTGTCGAACAGTTCAAGAAGGCAGTCTACCCCTACTACAAGAAATAACCAATGTCTGACAAATATCCAGAGAGTTCGGGGCGCCGCCGATTCGTGAAAGGCGTCGTGGGGAGTGCGGCCGTCGCGGGCGTGGGCACGGCCAGCATCGCCGCAGTCGACGCAATCACGAACCCGACAGGCGCCGGTGGTGGCTCCACCCAGTACTTCGGCGTCGAGAACACCGCCGGCCCAGCGCCGCGCGCGATGCCGATGGTACCCCTCGAGACCGACGAGGAGGGCTACCTCCGGGGAGTCTACCCCGAAATCAAAGAGGAGGAACAGGCCGGCCAGACCGTCCAAGTCGCTCGCGAGGAACTCGGCGGCATCACGTACGAGATCGACTGGTTCCAGTACTGCGGCGTCCAGGAGTACCAGGGGCTCCAGCCGAGCTACGACGGCGACAACTACTTCCGGTACACGGGGGGCTCCACCTACGACTGGCAGCCGTCGTCGGGCCGCATGCACGTCGACGACTTCGACGACTACGAATCCTGGGCCAACGACTACGGCGAAGCGGGCATCGGGAAGCCCGCGAAGGGGACGTGGCGCTCGCAGGACACGGACAACAACATTCCCGTCCAGATTATCCGCAGCAGCGTCCTCGAGGACAAAATCGCCGAGGAGAGCGGTGAAGCCATCGACTGGCTGGAGGCCGCCACCGAGGACGGCTTCATGGCCATCCTCAACAAGTGCACGCACTTCTGCTGTGCGCCCAGCGGCTTCCGGTCCTCGAACTACGGTGGCGCCGGCGACAAGATCTACTGCCAGTGCCACCAGTCCATCTACGACCCGTACAGCATCGTGAAGCGGCGCTTCGTCGCGTTCCCGCGCCCGGAGGACGGATAACATGAGTATCGAACGCAAGGACGACCACGACCACGACGCCTGGATCCAGGAGAAAGACCTGACGCCCGTCGAGCAGTCGTTCCTGACCGTGCTCGTGTGGCTGGACAAACGGCTCCGGCTCGTCGACTACCTGGAGCTGCTGGAGACCCTCTACTACCGGGTCAACCTCCAGATGCCGAAGAGCCACACCGAACAGTACAACCTCGACAACAAGTTCTGGTACTGGTACCCGCTGTACTCGCTGGGGTTCTTCTCGACAGTCGCGTACATCGTCGCGGCGATATCCGGCGCGCTCCTCGGGTTCTACTACTCGCCGTCCGCGGCAGCGGGCAGCGTCGACATCGAGGGCGCGACGGTCGCGTACAGCACCGTCGCCGCCATCATGACGGACCTCAACTTCGGGTTCTTCCTCCGGTCGCTGCACCGGTGGGCGGCACAGGTGATGACCGCCGCGGTGTTCCTCCACATGCTGCGGGTCTACTTCACGGGCGCGTACAAGGAACCGCGCGAGGTCAACTGGATCATCGGCATCATCCTGCTCAGCCTCACGATGGTCTTCGGGTACACGGGCTACCTGCTCCCGTGGGACCAGCTGGCGTACTGGGCGGGCCAGATCGGCGTCGAGATGAGCCTCTCCATCCCGCTCATCGGCGAGTGGGTCGCACAGCTCATGTTCGGCGGCTTCTCCCTGGGGCAGGCGACGCTCCAGCGGATGTACATCCTGCACGTGTTCCTGCTTCCGTTCATCGTGACGACGGTCATCGCCATCCACCTCGCGCTCGTCTGGATGCAGGGAATCGCGGAACCCCACTAGAACAATGACGGACGACAACTCCGACGACACGGCTCGCACCGACGGCACGGGCATCGTTCCGCCGGACGACGAGACCCCGACGTGGCGCGAACGCAAGGAACGCACGACGGGGCTCTCCCGGCTGACCTACGAGTACTTCGAGCGCTCACGGCGCGAAGACCAGGACCTCCGCGAGGAGTCCGACTACGTCGAACGCGACGTGCTCGCGTTCCCGGTGTGGCCCCACGAACTCATCCGGAACCTCGCGCTCACGAGCTTCTTCGTCGGCATGATCTTCTTCCTGTCGGCGACGCTGCCGCCGCACCTCGGCGCGCCGGCGAACCCGAGCCAGACCCCGGCGGTCATCCTGCCGGACTGGTATCTCTACTGGTCGTTCGGCCTGTTGAAGCTCGGCCCGCTGAACCCCGACCTGGCCATCATCGGCGGCGACAAGCTGTTGGCCGACCGAACGTACGGCGTCCTCGCGAACGTGGTCGTCGTCGGGTTCATCGCGATCGTGCCGTTCCTCAACAAGGGGAGCGCGCGCCGCCCCGTCGAGCAGCCGTTCTGGGCTGCCATCGGCGTGATGGGCGTCGTGTTCGCGGTGTTCATCAGCGCGCTGTCCATCAAGAACCTCGTGCCGATGGACCCGCACCTGCTGTTCGACCTGACGTTCCTCGTGCCGCCGCTGGCGGGCGGGATGGCGTACGCCATCCTGAAGACGATGCGGGAGGGGTACATGTACGACCTCAACCGCCGCTACTACAAGCTCCGGCCGCCGAAGTAACCGCGCTCCGGGCGTCCCGGCGCGCTCTTCACTGATTCTGTTCGGACTCTTTGGCTTCGCTCACTGCAGATTCGCCGACGGTCCGTGTTCCCCGCTGCAGATTCGCCGACGGTCCGCGTTCTTCGCCAGCGGCGCGCGTCGCCGAATTCGAGCGCGCACGACCGCGGAAGTGAAGTGCCGTCCCACCGTCTGTACAGGCAATGAGTGACGAGAGCCGCGGCCGGGACGTCGTCGTGCCCGAGCGCCTCTACAAGTCCGTGACCGTGTTCTCCACGCTGTTCGCGGTCGTCGCCGTCGTCGGGGGGTTCATCGCGCTGGACGTGGCGACGAACGCCGGGCGGGCGGCGGCCGCGGACGTGAACGTGCTCGTAGCGGTGCTCGGCGTGCTCCTCATCGCCGCCGGGGGGCTGGTGTACGCGTTCGCGTCCCGGTTCCGCGCCAGCGGAATGGCAAAGGATAAAGACAGCGGCGACGAAACTCCCGATAATGGCTGACGAGTTCGCGAAAGGGCTCGGGCTCCTGACTGGTGCGGGCCTCATCTGGATGGTGCTGGCTGGCTGGTACAAGACGCCGAGTTTCGAGGGCGCACAGCTCACGGGTTCGCCGCCGGGCGAGCTCTCGATGCTCGGCGAACTAGCGATCGTGTTCCTCGAGTCGATGTTCTGGCTCGCGATCTTCGGCGCGCTGCTGTTCTGGGTCGGCGTGCCACTGGGGCGCGAACTGTACGCGAAAGTAGAGGGCGAGTAGGCGTTCTTCTGGCGGGCCCGAGTGCCCGCATCGCCGTTCGAACTGGCTGGAGAGCGGCGGGTCCGCGCAGACTGGCAGTTCCGGAGACGTCCCTCAGCGACCGGTTTCGTCGGCTCCTTGACGCTCCCAGGAGGCCTCCATTCGGGGCAGCCTCCGCCGGACAACCGAGTTACGGAGTAGCAACGAAGTGTGACCGGGAGGTGGCAACGACACGAGTCCGGGGCCAACTTGAAGAATCGTCGACGAGACTACCGAGCGTCGGGCCGCACACTCCCGCATTCTCTGTCGCGTACCGAACTCGAACCCCAACCCGACCAGGGGCCGACCCGTGAACTGGGACGTCTGCCAGCGAGAGACAACTCCACGTAGCAATCGCGGGTCAGGCGGCCGAACGCGGACGCGAGCGAGCGCAGGCCTCAGATGACCTGTGCCCAGTACGGCTCGATGAGGAAGAAGAGGCTGAGGTACCCGGCGTACAGCAGCGTGATTGCCGCGCCGACCATCGCGCCCTTCGGAGCGTCGAGGCCGAGTCCCTCCCGGACTTCGACCTTCCGGGCTTCGAGTTCGAAGAAGTCCGCGACGAACGTCCCGACGACGAGTATGGACAGCACCATCCCCGAGTGGGCGTGCAGCGTCATGTAGTAGAGGCTCAGCACGACCAGCCCCCAGGAGGTGAACGCGTGGAACGGATGCCACGAGAGCGCGTCCGCGCCGTCCTCGGCCTGGCGCTTGTGGGCGCCGTGGGCGACCCGCCGACTGACGAAACTCAACACGACCATGGCCAGCACAGCGTGCTCGATGTAGGGCGCGAGCAGCGTATCGAGTGGCCCGAAGAGCGTGACCGATGGATCTACCATGGCCGAATGTCGTTCAGTCGCGGTATTAGGTCTTTTCCAATCACTCGAAGGTCGCGACCGGCGACGAGGACGGGACGACGGCGACCGGAAGCGGGTCGCCCCAGTCGAGCGTGACGGACTGGTGGGCGTCCGCGGAGCCGTTGTCGCGGCCGTCGACGAGCAGCGAGACGTCCGCGTCGTCGCGTACGACCGTCAGCGTCACCGGCGGGTCGAGCACCCACCGCGAGCGCTCCGGACGGAACTGCGCCACGGGAACGACGGACAGCGAGCCCGCGCCCCCGGGACAGCAGCGGGCCGTCCGCGTCTCTGGCGTAACCGTGGCTGCCCGCGGGCGTCGCGGCGACCACGCCGTCCGCGCGCACCTCGTCGACGCGCTCGGTGCCGGTTTCTACGGCGTACTCGGAGATGCGAGCGGGTTCAGCGGTTACCATGAACACGTCCGCGAGCGCGCGGGTGTCGACGCCGTCGGTCGTAACCGACAGCGTCTGGCGCTCGCGAACGTCGTACTCGCCGGCCGTCAGGGCTGCGAGCGCGTCCTGCAGGTCGTCGCGGCCGACGCCCCCGTATTGC
>NZ_WUUU01000087.1 GCF_009831555.1 Halobacterium bonnevillei
CGTACGCCGAACGGGAGGGCGTGCCGGCGGTGATGGTGACCGCGAGCCACAACCCGGCGGAGTACAACGGCGTGAAACTCGTGGGCGCGGACGGCGTCGAACTCCCGGTGGCCGAACTGGAGCGCGTCGAGCGGAAGTTCCTCACCGAGCAGTTCGACGCCGTGGCGTGGGACGAGGTCGGCAGCGACCGGGACGTCGGGCGCGCGCGCCGACGCTACCTCACCCAGCCTGCTCGACGCGGTGGACCGCGAAGCCATCGCGGACGCGAATCTCACCGTGGCGCTCGACCCGGGCCACGGTGCGGGTTCGCTCACCAGCCCCGAGTTCTACCGCCGCCTCGGCTGCAAGGTCGTCACCGTGAACAGCCAGCCCGACGGCCACTTCCCCGGCCGCGACCCCGAACCCGTCGAGGAGAACCTCGGCGACCTCGGCCGCCTCGTGCGGGCGGCGACGCGGACGTCGGCATCGCACACGACGGCGACGCCGACCGCGCCATCTTCTTCGACGAGCACGGCGAGTACGTCGAGGGGGACGCGACGCTCGCGGCGCTCGCGGAAGCCGAACTCTCGGAGTCCGACACCACCGTCTCCGCGGTGAACGTCAGCCAGCGCCTCGTGGACGTCTGCGACCGCACGGGCGCGGACCTGGAACTCACGCCCATCGGCTCCACCCAGATCATGACGCGCATCCGCCAACTGGAGTCCGAGGGCGAGTCGGTGCCCGTCGCGGGCGAGGGCAACGGCGGCATCATCTTCCCGGGGTACCGGACGACCCGGGACGGCGCGTACACGGGCGCCCGGTTCCTGGAACTGCTCGCGGACCGGACTGTCAGCGAGGTCGTCGCGCCGTACAGCGACTACTACAACGTGCGCGTGAACGTCGGCTACGACAACGACGCCGAGCGCGAAGCCCTCCTGGGCGCCGCCGAGGAGCGCGCGCTCGAGGCCGACGTCGACCGCACCACCATCGACGGCTACCGCCTGGACTACGGCGACGCGTGGGTGCTCGCGCGGCCGTCCGGCACGGAACCCGTCGTCCGCATCTACGCGGAAGCCGCAGACCGGAACCGCGCGCGGTCGCTGGCCGAGGAGTTCGCGGCCGCGATGCGCGCGGCGAAAGCCGGCGTCGGCGAGTAAGCCAGCCAGACACCGGCAGCGACGACGGCCGCCCTAGTACGTCTCGAGGGCGTCCTGGAGTGTGTCTCGCGCCTCGCGTGCGGCCGCGAGGTCGTCCGCGACGCCCGCTTCGATTTCTCGTTTCTCCGCGTCCGTGAGTTCGTGAGCGGCGACCGCGGCGTTCCGGAGGCGCGGGTAGTCGTCGTCGCGGACGCGCCGCCGGACGGTGTGGAGGCGTTCGAGCACGTCGTCGTCGGCGAACCGCGCGACCACGGACACGACCTCATCGAGGCGGTGGACGAGTTCGTCCGCGGGCGCGGGCGGCCACCCGACCGTGAGCGGGTCGGCGTCCAGGCGGTCGAGGTACGTCCGGTTGCCGCCAATCGCGCGCTTCAGCGCCCGGGGCTCGGAGACGTAGTGGTCGAGTTTCGACGGCGAGTACTCGGCGTACTCCAGCAGCTGCGGAATCGGCTCGGTGCCGGCCTCGCGGTCGTCGACGAACGCCGCGAGGTCGTCGGGAACGGGGTCGAACTCGACCAGCGGGTACGCCTGTGCGGTCTGGACGAGGCCCAGCACCTCGCGGGCGGGCGCCGTCGAGCGGAACGACGTGAAGGACTCCCGGACCGCGTCGTCGTACGCATCGATGGGGTCGCGGAGCGTCTCGACGGGCGCGTCGAGGTCGGCGTCCCCGAGCCGCTGCAGGCGTTCGAGGCGCTCGATTTCGGCGTCGTACTCGTCGATGCGCTCCCGCGCACGCTTGGTCGCGACGCTGTACTCGTCGCGGGCGTCCTGGAGCGCTTCGAGGCGGCCGGCGAGGTCGCGGGCGTCGCGCAGCCGGTCGCGGGCTTCAGCGAAGTCGCTGTCCGCGAGGCGGCGCTTCTTGAAGAGGTCCAGCAGGGATTCGAAGGCGTCTCGCTCGGGGAGGTCGTCGTCCAGGTCCTCGACGTACGCGACGAGGTCGTCCTGGAACGCGATGTAGGACTCGAAGTCCCCCGTGCCGGTCGCGGCCTCCTCGTACTGGTCGAAGAGTCGCTCGAGGCCGTCGAGGGCCTCGCGGAGCGTCCGGAGTCGTGATTCGCCGACGTCCTCGATGGCCGCCTTGGCGTCCTCGCGGGCGGCGTGGGCGGCCTGGAGGTCGGCGACGACGCCGTCGGGGTCGGCGGAGTCGCGGGCGGCCTGCGCGTCTGGCATTACATGACAGGTGGACGTTCGGCCGGATAGGCTTTCTGTCGCTGGCGTGACCCACCCGCCGGCCGGCCTCCCGGGTCAGTACACGTCGTCCGGGTCAACACCTGCTCGCCGACGACGTCGCCGTCCAGCGTTCGGTAGAAACAGGAGTGGTAGCCGGTGTGGCAGGCGCCGCCGGTCTGGTCGACGCGGTAGAGGAGCGCGTCGCCGTCGCAGTCCACGCGCACTTCCGCGACGGCCTGGGTGTGGCCGCTGGTCGCGCCCTTCTCCCAGCGTTCCTCGCGGGACCGCGAGTAGTAGTGCGCGCGCCCCGTCTCGACGGTCGCTTCGACCGCGTCTCGGTTCGCGTACGCGACCATCACCACCTCCTCGGTGTCGACGTCCTGAGCCACGACTGGGACGAGGCCGTCGTCGCCGAAGTCCAGGTCGACTTCGAAGTCCATACCCGGAGCGAAGGCTGCCGGCCGGTTAGCGGTTGCGACGGCGGCACGGCACCGAATCGAGCGCCGGCGGTCGCGCGGTCACGCCGCGACGAGGCCGAGCGCGTCCATCAGCCAGAAGAGCACGTCGCCGCCCGTCAGCGCCACCAGGAGGCCGACGAACAGCGGGACGATGAACGGCACGCCCGGCGTGACCCAGACCTCCTCGTTGTCCACGATGACGTCCAGGCCCTCGCGGAGTTCCGCGGGCGTCGTGCCGTACGCCGACCGGTCGATGTCCTCGAGGAACGCCGCGGCCCCCCACGGGTCGCCGCTGCCGTCCGTGAGGACCGCGCCGTCTGTCGGTTCGTCGGGGTCGTCGGGGAGCGTTCCGGGGTCGCGGAGTTCGGGGTCGACCCGGAGGTCCGCGAGTTCGAGGTCGCGGTACCGGAGGTACATCCGGAGCGCGTCCAGGTCGAGGCCGTCGCGCGTGAACCCCGAGGGCGTCTCCAGGAGGCTGCCGTGGGTCTCGGTGAGCTCCGAGATGGGGACGCGGCGGCCGACGAACATCACCACGGAGAACTCGCCGGCGGCGGCGTTGCGGGCGCCGAGCACGAGCGGGTACGCCAGGCCGAGCAGGACGGTGTTGGTGAGAATCGTCAGCGAGAACACGCCGAGGTACGTCTCCACGACCGGCAGCGAGTACCCGAGTAGTTCGTACGACGGGTAGGTCGGAAAGACGACCGCGAGCGTCATGAACGCGCGGGCGTCTGCGCCGCCGAACCCGCCGAAGTACCAGAAGGCGTACGCCAGCGGCACGACGAACAGCAGGCTGAACGCCACGCGTACGGCGAACGGCTGGAAGGCCCCGGGCCGTCCGAGGGCGGTCAGGCCATCCCAGAAGACGAGGACCGCGCCCAGGAGCACCAGCGGCCCCCAGAGTTCGTTCGTGACGCGGCGCGTCTGCACGTCCCGATAGGCCGCCCAGCCGAGGGCGGGCACGACGAGCAACCGCGCCAGGTCGGGTATCGAGGCGTTCACTACCGGGTGTCGGGGACGCCGCCCGCTTAGGTGTTTTCGTTGCCTGTGGACCAGACCACCCGAAAGCGTCGGTGGACCAAGGTGGCGGGCCATGAGTCCAGCACTGCAGCGGCGGCGTCGGAACGAGACCGACCGACGTCCCCGCTACGGGCGGTCACTCCTCGAGGAGTTGGGCTTCGACGTCGTCGGAGACGCTCGGCATGATCTGTGGGTCGCTTTTGATCTCGTCCATGACGAACCGGGAGGACGTCTCGTTGACGCCGTCGATGGCGACCATGTCTTCGATTACTTCGTTCATCTGGGTGCGGTCCTGCACCCGGGAGATGGCGACGAAGTCGACGTCGCCCATCGTGTAGTAGACCTGTTCGACGCCCTCAACGGCCGCGAGGCTGGTGCCGATGTCCTCCGAGTACCCCTGTTCGTGGGTGACCGCGACCTCCGTGATCGCGACCATGTCCAGGCCGAACGAGACGGGGTCGAGGTCGGCGGTCACGCCCCGGATGACGCCGCTCTCCTTGAGGTTGTTGAGCCGGTAGTGGATGGCCGACTTCGAGAGGTCGAGTTCGTCGGACAGCGTCTCCAGGCTGACGTCGAAGTCCGCCTCGATGCACCGCAGCAACTCGAGGTCCATCTCGTCGAAGTCGCCGACTTTCGCTTGAGCCATACCTTGCCCCTGTGACGCACAGTGCATAAAATTATCCAATTAATCTAGCAGTTCTCCGAACGGACGGACGATTTTGGCGCGGTCGGCGGGCTGAATTTCGGATACTATTCGGGCCAGTGAGCTCGCCGGCATCCAGTCACGGGGCGACGGTGAGGCGACCGAACCGCGAGACGAGAGCGCGGCGACGGGGAGACAATCCACCTGCGAGGCGAGGCCGGCCGAACGCGGGTCCGGCCCGCGTCAGGCATCCATCGCGTCGTCGGAGACCTCGAGGGCGACGTCCAGCGCCTCGATGGCCTCGTCGATTTCGTCCTCGGTGATGGTCAGCGGCGGCGCGATGATGAGCGTGTTAATCATGTTCGCGACGTACGTGCCGTGCTCGTAGGCCGTGCTCGACACCTCGTCGACGACGGTGCTGCCCTTCGACACCTTGTCCTCACGGGCCCCGAACGGCACGCGCTCCTCGGTGCTCTTCGTGAGTTCGATGCCGCGGAACAGGCCGACGCCGCGCGTTTCGCCGACGCTCGGGTGGTCGGCCGCGAGGCCGTCGATGCGTTCGCCGAGGTACTCGCCGATCTCGCTGGCGCGCTCGATGAGGTTCTCCTCCTGGTAGGTCTCGATTGCGGCGAGGCCGGCCGCACACGCGACCGGGTGCCCGGCGTAGGTGTGGCCGTGCGTCAGCATGTTGTCCTCGAAGTGCGCCGCGATCTCGGGCGTGACGATGGTCGCGCCCAGCGGCTGGTAGGCGCCCGTCAGGCCCTTCGCCATCGTCATGATGTCCGGGGTGACGTCGTAGACGTCGGACCCGAACCACTCCCCTGTCCGGCCGAACCCGGCCATCACCTCGTCGCAGATGAGCAACGCGCCGTGGTCGTGAGCGATCTCCTTCAGGCGCGGGAGGTACTCATCGGGCGGCACGAGGATGCCGTTCGAGCCGACGATCGGCTCGACGAGAATCGCCGCCACCGTGTCGCCCTCCAGCATCAGCATCTCGTCGATGTACTCGAGGCTCTCCATCGGGTCCAGCGTCGACCCGTACGCGTAGGGGTCGGGGGCCTTGATGGCGCCGGGCATGCTCGGCTCGGACGCGAGGCGGCGCGGGTCGCCGGTGACGCTGATCGACCCGTAGGTCGCCCCGTGGTAGGAGCGATACCGGGAGACGATCTTGTCCTTGCCCGTGTAGAACTTCGCGATCTTGATGGCGGCCTCGACGGCCTCCGTCCCGCTCGTCGAGAAGAACGTCTTCGAGAGGTCGCCCGGCGTCACCTCCGCGAGTTTCTCGCCGAGGCGTGCGCGCGCCTCGGTCGTGTAGTTCGGCGCGACGTACGGGACGTCCTCGGCCTGCTCGGCGATGGCGTCCGAGACCTTCGTGGCGGAGTGCCCGAGGTTCGAGCACATCAACTGGCCGGAGAAGTCGATGAACGACTGGCCGTCGGCGTCAGTGAACCGGACGCCGTCCGCGTCGACGATCTCTGTCGGGGTGACTTCGCTCTGGAAGGCCCACGTGCCGAACACGTGTTCCTTGTCGAGCCGCTCGATGCTGTTCAGCCCGTCTACACCGTGTTCTGACATAGTTACGGGGACGACTTCTCACCGTTAGTTGATTAATCTTTACCCGTACCCAGTTTCGGCCACACTCTCTTCGACGAGTGGAGGGCAACGCGAAATATTTTCGCTGGAATTTCGCGGCGTTCGTACAACGTACTGATTTCGAGAGTGGTTTAAGACGTGACACGTCGCCGGGGCGGGACGACCCGGCTCTCGTGCGCGGCTACCCGGCGGTCTCCAGTGAGACGCCGAGACGGGACGCGTCTCGTCTCCCGGCGGAAATCGGCGAGGTGTGGTTGCCACCCCGAGTCGGGGCGGCGCTCAGTCCAGGGTGGACCGAGCCCGGTAGCCGTCGTCGTCCGAGGATCGCCGTCGAAACCCTCTCGAGTCGCCCTGCACGGAACTCTCCCGGCTCGGCGCGCCGACTCAGCGGAGTCGGCCGAGCAGCTCGTAGTCGTCGTCGGGCGTGTACCGCCGGAACAGCAGGCTGTTCGTCAGGACCGACACCGACGAGAACGCCATCGCGCCCGCCGCGAGCACCGGCTGGAGCAATCCGAGCGAGGCGAGCGGAATCATCGCCGTGTTGTACCCGAGCGCCCAGACGAGGTTCTGCTTGATCTTCTGGAGCGTCGCGTCGGAGATCCGGATCGTCTTCACCACGTCGAGCGGGTCGTCGCGCATCAGCGTCACGTCCGCCGCTTCGATAGCGACGTCCGTCCCGCTCCCGATGGCCGTCCCGACGTGGGCGACCGCCAGCGCCGGTGCGTCGTTGACGCCGTCCCCGACCATCATCGCCTTCCGGCCGTCCGCCTGGATGGCCTCGACCGCATCGGACTTGTCCTCCGGGAGCACCTCCGCACGGACGAACTCGGGGTCGATACCCACCTGCTCGGCGACGGCGCGGGCGGTCCGCTCGTTGTCGCCGGTGAGCATCATCACGTCGACGCCGCGGGCCCGCAGTTGGCTCACCGCGTCCCTGGCGCTCTCCTTGACAGTGTCCGCGTCGGCGACGACGCCCGCAAGTTCGCCATCGATGCCGACGAGCATCGCCGTCTTGCCTTCGTTCTCGAGGCGTTCCAACGTCTCCGTCGCGGGCGAGGGGTCGATGTCGTTGTCCCTGAACAGCTTCCGATTGCCGACCAGTATCTCGCTGCCGCCGTCGGACTCGTCCGACGAGCCTCCGGCGGAGCCGGAGACGGACACTGTCGCCTTGACGCCGTGCCCAGGGACGTTCTCGAACGCGTCGGGCTCGCTCACCGCCAGCCCGCGCTCCTCGGCGCCCTCGACGATTGCCCTCGCGAGCGGGTGTCCGCTCCCGCTTTCGGCAATCGCGGCGAGTCGGAGCACGTCGTCCTCGGAGCGGCGCTCACGGGAGGTCAGCTGGCCGCCGTCCGCCGTCGGTTCGCCACCGTCCGCGACCGGCTCGCCCCCGCCGTCGAAGGCGACGACGTCGGTGAGCTCCATCTCGCCCTCGGTGAGCGTCCCCGTCTTGTCGAAGACGACCGTGTCGACGTCCTTCGCGCGTTCGAGGACGTCACCGCCCTTGAACAGGACGCCGTTCTGCGCGCCGATGGTCGTCCCCACCATCGTCGCGGCGGGCGTCGCCAGACCGAGCGCACAGGGACAGGCGATCAGGACCGCCGAAGCGAACACGATGACCGCGAACTCGAAGACGGTGACTGCGCCGCCCGCCGCTTCCGGTCCGCCCGCGACCTGGCCCCACAGCGGCAGCCACTCGACGAACGCGGCCAGCGTCTCGGGGAACAGGAACCAGACGACGCCCCAGAAGAGGGCGTTCGCGATGACTGCCGGGACGAAGTACGCGGAGATGCGGTCCGCGAGGTTCTGGATGTCCGGCTGGCGAGACTGGGCGTCCTTGACCGTCTTGACGATCTGCTGGAGCGCCGTGTCCTCGCCGACCTTCGTCGCCTCGACGACGAGCACGCCGTTCTCGTTGATGGTCGAGCCGACGACCTCGTCGCCCTCCGCCTTCTCCACGGGGACGGACTCGCCGGTGACCATCGACTCGTCGACGGCGGACTGCCCGTCGACGACCACGCCGTCCGTGGGAATCTGCTCGCCGGGTCGGACCTTCATCCGGTCGCCGACCTGGACGTCCTCGAGGGGGACTTCTTCCTCGTTCCCGTCCTCGTCGACGACGGTCGCCGTGTCGGCCTCCATCTCGAGCAGCTTCCGCAGCGCTTCGCCTGCCTGGCCCTTCGAGCGGGCTTCGAGGTAGTTACCGAGCGTGATGAACACCAGAATGAGCGCTGCCGTGTCGAAGTACAGGCTCCCGGCGATCAGGTCCCCGAGCACCGCGACCGAGTAGAAGTACGCGGTCGAGGAGCCGAGCGCGATGAGGACGTCCATGTTGGCACGGCCGTTCGTGACGACCGCCTTGTAGGAGTTCTCGATGAACGGCTTCCCGAGGACGACGTAGACCGGCGTCGCGAGCGCGAAGTGGACCCAGCCGAAGTCGACGCCGAAGACGGTCTCGGGGAGGACAGTTCCCCCGAGGAGGAACTTCTCGGCGATGAAGAACAGCATCGGGACGGAGAGCGCCGCGCCGAACAGCGTCAGCCGGAGCTGCTTGCTGACCTCGGCCTCCCGGGCCGCGTCGCGAGCGCTCTCCTCGGAGTCGTCCCCGCCGGCGTCCTCGCGGACGGGCGAGTACCCCGCGCCCTCGATGGCGTCGTACATCGCCTGGAGGCCGGTGTCCGCGGGATTGTACGTCACTTGCGCCTCGTCCGTGGCGTAGTTCACCTCGGCGTCGGTGACGCCCGGAACGGCTTCGAGGGCGGTCTCGTTGGACTCGGCGCAGTTCGAGCACGTCATGTCGGAGATGGCGATCGTCGCCGTCTCCAGCACCACACCGTACCCCGCCTCGTCGATGACGTCGGCAATTTCGCCGAGTGATACCGCCTCGGGGTCGTACTCGACGGACCCCTCGTCGGTAGCGAAGTTGACGTTCGCGTCAACCACGCCGTCGAGGGACTCGAGGGCGTCCCCGACTGTCGCAGAACAGTTAGCGCAGGACATCCCCGTAATATCGAGGTGTGTCGTTCTGGTACCCATGTTGTTTGTACTAAAGAGCGCCTGCTTTAGTGCGTTTACTGCTTCAAAATCAAACTAACCGCTGCAACACAGTTCATAATCGAAGGCGACGGGTCGTGAAGAGCGCCGAGATCGACCAGGCCATCCATCCCCCGGGAGACGGTCTACCCGAACAGCCAGTTCACCCCCGGACTCGCGGGAGTCCACTACATCCCTTCTTCGAGGCGCTTGTACTGCTCTTCGAACCGACTACGACAGGACCCACAGCAGAAGTGAGACACCGTCTCGTCGATGCGGGCCGACTCACCCTCGGTGTCGACCGTGTTTCCGCACTCCGCAGACGCGATCGCGAACTCGGTGCCGTCCAGTGACGGCTCGCACTCGACGTCGTCGACTGTCACCGAGTCGTCGGCCGGAACCCCATCGAGGTGGCTCTCGACACACTCTCAGACGTTCTGTCCCGCCGTACGTCCGCTGTCAACACCGAGAGAATCTCTCGGTCAGTCTCGTCGAGGTCGCGCAGGCAGTGTACAGGTGCTGCGGCCGGAATACAGTCCCTCGGTGTCTGCTTTCGATCACGAGGTTCTGCGTCGCGTTCGCTTTGGATTTGAAGTAGTAACTGGCAAAGACGCATCCCCCATAGGTCCAGACGGTATGACGCAGACGATCACCGTCGAAGGGATGACGTGTGGGCACTGCGAGCAGACGGTCGAAGAAGCGCTCGAAGGCCTGGATGGCGTCGCGGAGGCGAGCGCCGACCGGGACGCCGAATCGGTAACCGTCGAAGGGGCGGCTGAAGCGGACGTGCTCGTCGACGCCGTCACCGACGCCGGATACGACGCCTCCGCGTAAGGAGCGCGACCCCCTCCGTTCGTCGGACGGGGCTGCGCGCGGCATTGAATGTCACATACGCCGGAGAACTACCACCGGACTCAGTCGGCCACTGGGTGCTCCCAGGCGAGAATGGCAGCGGACCCGACAACGAGGACCACGCCGGAAACAGCGAGCGCAAACAGCGGTGACGCGTAGTCGGAGATGACGCCGCTGCCGAGCTGGAAGGGGAGGACGGTCAGGCCGCCGATCATCGCCATCGTACTGAGCACGGTGGCTCGCCCGAGCGTCCCGATGCGGTCGTTGATGTACTGGCCGGCCAGCGACCGCGTCACGTCCGAGACGCCGCGGGCGACCAGGAACGTCGGGAGCGCCAGCAGCGGGACGAAGTACATCCCGACGAGTGCAGCGCCGAGCACGAACGGGAGGACAGTGAACCAGGTTCGGACGCCGAGGCGGTCCCGGATCGCACCGGTGTAGTAGCTGAGGATAGCCCCGAACAGGCTGTAGACGGCATAAAACCACCCGAGCAGCGACTCGACGCGGGACTCCGAGACACCGAGGTCGACGACGACGGTCTGGAAGATCGGCTGGAGGAAGACGAACACGAGGTACGTGACGGCGGCGTACAGGACGTAGTAGTACACGACGAACGCGCGGATATTCGAGCGCGAGAGCACGTCCATCGCGATGTCGACGGAGCGACGGAGGCTCAGGTCGCCGGAGTCTGTTTCCTCGTACGTCTCCGATTCGTTCACGGAGAGCAACACCGGGGCGCCGAGGCCCGTGACGGCGGCGGCGACGAACCAGGGGTACGAGAGATCGATACTGCCCAGGTAGCCGCCGAGGACGGCCGCACCAACGCCGATCCCCAGGGCGACGGACTCCCCGCGGCCGCGGACGTGCGCGAAGTCGTCCGTGGATCGGTCGTCGGTGAGCGTGTCGTACAGCCACGCGTCCTCGCTTCCCGAACGGAAATTGTAGCCCGCCGACCAGAAGACGTACAGCACCGCCAGCTGGACGAACGAGTCTGCGAGCCCGATGCCGAGCAGCGTCACGGAGATGAGCGTCGTGCCGACGAGGAGGCTGTTTCGCCGACCGACCCGGTCACCGACCCAGCCGGTGGGGATTTCGCCGAACAGCGTCGTCAGATTGTACAGCGCCTCGAGGATCGTAATCTGGGTGAAGCTGAGGCCCTGTGCGAGGAAGAAGAGGTACATGATCGGCCGGTAGAACTCGACCGCTTTCGTGGCCTTGTAGAGGTAGTACTTCAGAACCGCCGGGCTCGTAGAGGACAGGACGTGCTCCCGAACGGGCCGGCGCATTACAGGAGAATTCGAAGAAACACGCCTACTTAGGCCCCATTACTCGGAGAAACACGCTTACGTCGGTTCCGTTGGTCGCCATCTCGCGAGTCACGGTGTCTCGTCGTTCGGACGGGACGCCCGACTCTGTGCCGGGGCGCTCTCGAAAACGGGCGACGAGAATCGGGCTGCGACGCTCCTCCCGAGTGTGTACGTCACGAACGGGAGGGAGTGCCCGGCGCCACCGGCGCCACCACCGCAGCGATTAGACGGCAGCCGTTGCGGACCCCGTGGCCACTGACACCCGAACTCGCCGAGGCGTGGCAGGGGCTCTCCGAACGGCGTCAGCGCGAAAAAGTTGGTCCATTCGAGGCTGGGAACGCCCGAATGCGAAACGCGCGGTCCACGCCGTCGTTTAGATGACGCGGTTCTGGAGGTAGTCGAGGTGCTTCGCGTTGTAGACGATCTTGACCTCGTCGGCTGCCGGGGAGCCGATGCAGGTCAGGCGGACGTTCTTCTCTTCGACTTCCTCGTCGGAGAGAATCTGCTGCATGTCCATGTCGATTTCGCCTTCCTTCACGATGGCCGCGCAGTTCGCACACGCCCCGGCGCGACACGAGAACGGCCAATCGTAGCCCTGCGCCTCGGCCGCTTCGAGGATGTACTCGCCTTCCGCAACGTCGAGCGTGCCGTAGTCCTCGCCGTCGAGGCCGGCGTCGGCAGCTTTCTCGAAGAGGTCGTCGTCGTCCATGTCCCAGCCCTGGTCGTCCAGCGTCTCGTAATTGAGGTATTCAACCGTCGGCATCGTCCGAAGCGTTCGCGGCCCGCAGTCATAGTAGTTTTTGTTCTGCTCGGAATCTGGGACGTGCCGTCGAGGGCGTCTACCGGCGGGAATCCAACGGTTCGGCCGATGCCGAGTTGCTTTTAGGCGTGCCGGGTGGATTGGCGGGTATGACGTTCGAGTCCTTCGAGGTCGTCCCGGCCGTCGACATGCAGGACGGCGAGGTCGTACAGCTCGTGCAGGGCGAACGAGGCACCGAGCGGCGGTACGGCGACCCCGTCGAGGCCGCACAGCGGTGGGTGGCGGCGGGCGCGGACACCCTCCACCTCGTGGACCTCGACGGCGCGTTCGACGGGGAGCGCGCGAACGCGGACGCCGTCGAGCGCATCCTGGACGCGACGGGCGTGGACGTGCAGGTCGGCGGCGGCATCCGCTCGGTCGCGGACGCGACGGAACTGCTCGAGCGCGGCGTGGACCGCGTCATCCTCGGCACCGCCGCCGTCGAGACCCCCGGAATCGTCGGCGAGATCAGCGCCGAGTACCCGGGCACGGTGATGGTGAGCCTCGACGCGAAGGACGGCGAAGTCGT
>NZ_WUUU01000088.1 GCF_009831555.1 Halobacterium bonnevillei
ACCGGTACAGCGACCGCCTCGGGTTCGAGCAGGTCCCCATGATCGACGACCTCTACAGCGACCGCCTCGCCGCCGCCGACGGCGCGCTCGTCGCGTTCGGCACCGTGACGCTACTGCTCGCGCGCGCCGGCGTTCTCCCGGACGACGCCGTCGTCGCGGGCGGCGTGCTCCTCGCGGCCGGACTCGTCGTGTTCACCGCGAATCTCGTCGGCGTCGTCTACCGGCACGGCCGCGTCCTTCCGGAACGACTCCGTTCCCACCCGGAGAACGCGGACTGACGGCGGCCGACCTCGAGACCGGCCGACTCCTGGCGGTGCGTTCAGCGTTCCCAGTCGCTGGGTACGTACTGGCCGAAGTCCGGGGCCTCGCTGTCGGCGAGCGGCCGGTAGACCTGCTCGCCGTCCACCCGGAACGCCGCGATGCGGGACTGTGCTGGCCCCGTGAGGTAGCCGGCGAACGCCATCGCCAGCGCGTACGCCGTGTCGTGGCGAGCGGGGTTCGTCGGAATGACGGCGTACTCGTTGCGGAGCAGCGCGGGCGGGTCCTCGAGGCCGCGGTCGACGTGCCCCGCCAGCCGGTCTGCCTCGGTGTTGTAGAACGCGCCGCGGTCGGTGAGGGTGTACGCACCGGCTTTGCTGGCGGCGACGAGCGTGTTCCCCATCCCTTGACCCGTCTCCCGGTACCAGGACCCGCCGGGCTCGATTCCGGCTTCGGTCCAGATGCGGCGCTCCCGGACGTGCGTCCCGGAGCCGTCGCCCCGGGAGAGGAACGTCGACTCGCTGTCCGGATGGCGGCGAACGCGGACGTCGGGTCGGCGCCTGCGGCGCCCGCGGGGTCGTCGGGCGGCCGGCCACCAGGAAGTCGTTGACCATCAGCGCGCGCCGGTTCACGCCGTCGCCGTCGCGGAGAAACTCGTCCTCGAGCGGACGCGCGTGCACGAGGACAACGTCACAGTCGCCGTCGCGTGCGGTCTGGAGGGCGCCGCTGGTGCCGCGGGCGACAGTCCTGACGGACGCGCCGAATGCGTCCTCGAATCCGGGCACGACGTCGTCGAGCAGTCCGCTGTCGTGGACGGTCGTCCCGGAGGCGAGCGTGAGTTGGCCGCCGCCAGTCGCTGCCCGGGAGTCGGCCGACTCCCCGAGGCATCCGGCCAGCGAGAGCACGCCGCCGACGCCCAGGGCCTGGAGGTACCGCCGCCTGTCCATACGCGAGTCAACTTCTCGTGGTTACAAAACTGTTGTGCAGTAACTGGTATTAGTTACGCCTCGACGTTGACGCGCGTGACGTGGCCGCCGCAGCCGCACTGCTCGACGTACTCCCAGTCCACGTCGTCGAACGCCTCCGCGAGTTCCTCGAAGAGGTACGTTTCCGGGTGGCCGTGGTCGCCGTGGGTCACGAGGTTCACGTGATAGCCCGGCGCGGTGTGTTCGACGGCGTCGACAGCCTGTGCGACCACGAGAGCGCGGTCCTCGGCGTGCTCGGGTTGCTCGAGGTTCGCCGACCAGGAGTTCTCGTGGACGCCGTCTGTTACCGCTTCGACGTCGTCGTGAGATACTGATGCCATACTCGGTTGTTCGCGTCCCGAACGAGTGAGGGGTTCCCCGAACATATTCGCCTGGAGTTCGCAGTTTCCCCCGATTCACTGAAAAACCCCTCCGAGAACATGTTCCGCCAGTTCGTCGGAACACGGGAATTGCTGGCTCGGTTGAAGGGGGGCTGCCCGGAACGTCCGACTGTAGAGGCCACCACCAATGTTTGACACCACACGCCGCCGCGTGCTGCAGAGTCTCGGTATCGGTGGAACTGCCGCCGTTGCGGGCTGTTCGGCCCCCGCTGGTGAGAGTCCAGCGACGGAAACCGTCGAGGAGAACCAGGCGTCACAGCCACAGCGCGAGGACGTCGAACGCGTCGCGGCCGACCCCGCGGACGTGCCGGACCCCGTGGACTGGTCCAGCCCGAAACACCACGAGGTCGAATTCACGGCCAAAGAGGTGACCGCGGAGATCGAATCGGGCGTCACCTTCGACTTCATGACCTTCGACGGCCGGATTCCCGGGCCGATGGTCAGGGTGCGGCGCGGCGACACCATCTCGTTCACGCTGCACAACGACGACGGCAACTCGATGCCGCACAACGTCGACTTCCACGCCGTCTACGGCACGGGCGGCGGCGCGCCGGCGACGAACGTCTCGCCCGGCGAGTCTAACGACGTGGACTTCACCGCGATGTACCCGGGGGCGTACATCTACCACTGCGCCGTCCCGAACCTCGACTACCACATCTCCAGCGGCATGTTCGGCATGATTCTCGTGGAGCCCGAGGACGGCCTCCCGGAGGTCGACCGGGAGTTCTACCTCGGCCAACACGAACTCTACACCGACAAGCCCGTCGGCGAGGAGGGACACCACGGCTTCGACATGCAGGCGATGGCCGACGAGGACGCGACGTACGTCCTCTTCAACGGCGCGAAGTACCCGTTCGTTCCGGACCGCTACGGCCGCATGCAGGCCGAAACCGGGGAGTCGGTCCGGGTCTACATGGTGATGGGCGGCCCGAACTACTCCTCGAACTTCCACCCGATCGGGAACGTCTGGACGACCGCGCACCGCGACGGCGCGCTCGGGACGCCCGAGGAGTACGTCCAGACGATGAAGGTACCGCCGGGAAGTTGCATGATCGGCGAGATGGACACGCCGGTCCCTGAGACCATCAAGCTCGTCGACCACGCGCTCAGTCGCGTCGCCAGGAAGGGGCTGCTCGCGGAAATCGAGGTCAGCGGCGAACCGGACGACGACATCTTCGACCCCGACCCAGGCGAGTAGCCGGGGAGACTCCCCCGCCCGGTTCGGTCGCTCACGCGGTCCGGGTCGCGCCCCACATTTCTGCTTTCGTTGTGCCCCGATAGACAACCCGCCGTCTTACCGCCCCCCGCCCCGAACACGTTCGGGGCCACGCATAGCGGTTCGTGACGCGTTCGGTCAGGTATGTTCGGCATCGGCTCGCAGTCAGACGACGCGCTCGCGCCGGCCGGCGAGTTCGACCCCGACGTCAACCCGACGCCCGGCGCGTTCCTCGCCGGCCACGACGTCCTCGAGGGGGACGACCACGTCGCGTTCCACGAGACCACTCGCGACCTGTTCGAGGAGCGCGGCGTCTACGACATGACCTTCGGGTACAACCTCGCGGACCTCAACCTCGACACCCGCCACCGGGAGGCCGGCTATCGGTACGCCGTGGACGCCGACGACCCGGACGTGTTGCGCGCGGAGTTCACGCCGACGACGCCGTTCTGCCCGCAGAGCCACACGCTCACCATCGGGTCCTTCCGCGCGTGGAACGGGCTCAGCGACCGCCACGACTTCGACCTCGTCCGCGTGCGGGTGGCCGACATGCACCAGCGCAGCACCGCCATCAACGACGAACTCGAGGCCCTGGAAACCGAGTACCGGGAGACCGGCGAGCTGCCCGACCCGGACGACGAGGTGGCTGGCAGTCCGGACGAATCGCCCGCGTCGACTGGCCGCCCGGACCCCGGGGACGCACCATTCTGACGATGAGCGCGACACACGAACACCTCGCGAGCGCCCGCACCGTCCAGGCCGCCGTCGTCGCCGCAGCCACCGCAGTCGGGTTCGCCGTCGCCGGCGCCGAATCGGCGTTCATCGCCGCCGTCGTCGGGTTCTTCGGCGTGAAATCGGTCGAGAGTCTCCAGCGCGCACTCCCGTAGGGACTGGGCGCGGGATTCTGGCGGCCGTCGCTCCGACGCCGTACGAACATTTTCGGGGAAACCGCTTGGCACGTGACTGCCGAACGAGTAGGTATGGCAACTAACGCCGACGCTGACGCGCACCTCGACGCGCGGGAGGTCGAGGGTGCGCCGTTCGACGACATCGTCGCGGCACTGGACGAGCTCGGCGGCGAGGACACGCTGGTTCTTGTCAACAGCTTCGAACCGGAGCCGCTGTACGACGTCCTCGAGGAGCGCGGCTTCGCGTACGAGGCCGAACAGATCGGGCCCGACGAGTGGAAGGTCTACATCACGCACGTCTGACCCGGAGTCCTGGCACCCGGGAACGAAACGCAGCCCTCCTGGAGCGCCGACCTCGCTGTGTGGATTTGACGACCCTGGTGTGTGGATTTGATCTCCGTTCTCTCGACGAGTGTCGGTATCGATTCCCGCGCGAGCACTCAGCGCCGCCAGAACGCCGGCGTCAGGATGACCAGTACCGACAGCACTTCCAGGCGACCGATCCACATCAGGAAGACCATGTAGAGCTTCGCGGCGTCGGTGAACGGCAGGAAGCTGTTCATCGGGCCGACGACGCCGAACCCGGGGCCGACGTTCCCGAGCGTCGCCATCGCGACGCTCATCGCGTCCAGCCCGTTCAACGTCACCGCCGGGGAGCGGAAGCTATCGAGGTAGAGGACCATCGTCGACACTGCGAACAGCCCCAGGAACAGCAACACGAACGCGAACACGTCACGAATCGCCGTCTCGTCGACGATTTCGTCCTCCAGACGGATCGGACGTACTGCTTCAGGGTGGATCGACGTGAACAGCGACCGGCTGACGGCCCGCTTGACGATGACCCAGCGCACGATCTTGATGGACCCCGCCGCCGACCCCGCCGACCCGCCGAGGAAGTACGCGAACAGGAGTATCGTCTGCGCGGACGCGTCCCAGGCGTTGACGTCCATGCTGGCGTACCCGGTCGTGGTCACGATGGCAACCACCTGGAACAACCCCTGTCGGAGCGCGTTCTCGACGTTGCCCGGAATCACGTCCACGCTCTCCGGCGTCGCGCCGAGGCCGACGCCGAGGTACAGCACCGCCGAGACGACGGCACCGAAGCCGAGGACTGCCAGGAGGTACGACCGGAACTCGGAGTTGTGCGTGAGCCGCCGGGACTCCCCTCGGGCCACGTACCAGAACAACGCGAAGTTCGTCCCCGCGACGAGCATGAACGGCAGCATCGCCCACTGGATGGCTGGCGCGAACGCCTCGACGCTCCGTGCCTTCGGCGAGAACCCGCCGGTCGGCATCGTCGTGAGCGCGTGGGCAACTGCGTTGTACAGGTCCATGTTCGGTGCGACGCCGGCCTGATGGAGCGCGTAGTAGACCACCGCGGTGACGACGGTCAACCCGGCGTAGATGGCCCACAGCGCGCGAGCGGTCTTCTGGATGCGCGGCGTCAACTTGTCGAGGGAGAGGCCGGGCGCTTCCTGGTTGATGACCTGGGCGCCGCCGACGGACAACTTCGGCAGGATGGCGACCATGAGAACGAGGATGCCCATGCCGCCGAGCCACTGGGTGAGTTGTCGCCACATCAGCATCGCGTGGCCGTGCTGCGCGACGGATATCTCGCCGAGCACGGTCGCTCCTGTCGTCGTGAACCCGCTCATGCTCTCGAACAGCGCGTTCACGGGGTCGGCGACGGTGCCCGTCCCCGCGACGAGGTACGGGACGGTTCCAGCGACCGGAACCACGAGCCACGAGAGACTCACCAGGAGGAACGCCTCCCGGTTGCCCAGTTCTGCCTCGTGGGGGACCTGTTCGAGGAGGAGGCCGCCGCCGGCCATCACGAGCATCGCCGCCGCGAACGGGAGCGGGTCCTCACCGTAGTACAGCGACAGGACGAGCGGGAACAGCGGCGCGACGCCGATGTACTTGAGTACTGTCCCGAGGTAGGCGACGCTCACTTCGTAGTCGACGTACACGCTCGGGACGCTGACCATTAGACGTACGCAACACTCGCGGGGGGAATTCATGTCGGTTTCGGCACAGCGGCCAGAACGGGCGACGCTTCGGAGACGACGCGTTGTGGCCGCCCTCGGTCCGCAGGAAAGTGCTCGAGACTGCTCAGTCAGCGGCCGCGTCGTCCACGGTACTCGTGTCGGGGCGCCGCTCTGCGTCCGTGAGGTAGCACTTCGGGTCCGGGTCGAACGGGCCGCCAGCGCTGAGCGCTCGGAGCCGCGAGCCGCCCCGGCAGATGGACTGGTACCGGCAGTCCGCACAGCGACCGGTGAGTCGGTCGTCGCGGTCGCGCAGGCCGCGCAGCAGCGGGTTGGCGTCGTCCGTCCAGAGTTCGCTGAACGGGCGGTCGCGGACGTTCCCCAGCGAGTACCCCTGCCAGAACTGCGTCAGGTGGACGTTGCCCTGGTAGTCGACGTCCGCGATGCGCTCGCCGGTCGGGTCGCCGCCGTTCGCTTCCAGGTAGCGGTGGATGCGGTCGGCCTGGTCGTCGCCGAGTTCCTCGCCGGCGTACTCCACGAGGAAGCCGGCGTCCGCGTAGTTCCCGACGAGCAGCGTCTCGATTTCGTCGCCCTGCGCGTGGTACTCGCGGGTGAGGTCGCAGACGGTCCGCACCGCCTCGCGGGTGTCGGCGGGGCTGAGGTCGATGTCGCTGATGTCGGCGCCGCGGCCGCCGTAGTCGAGGTGGTAGAAGCAGAAGCGGTCGACGCCCACGTCGTGGAGGAGGTCGACGACGTCCGGTAGGTCGGGGGCGTTCGCTTCGGTGATCGTGTACCGCAGTCCAGTCTTCAGGCCGGCGTCGAGGCTGTTCTCGATGCCGCGGACGGCGGCGTCGAAGGCGCCGTCCTCGCCGCGGAACGCGTCGTTGCGCTCCGGGAGGCCGTCCACCGAGACGCCGGCGTACTTCAGGCCGGCGTCGCGGAGCGCCTCGGCGCGCTCCTCGGTGAGCAGCGTGCCGTTCGTCGAGAGCACGGGCCGGATGCCGGCATCCGCGGCGTACGCGACTAGTTCCTCCAGGTCGTCGCGCACGAGCGGTTCGCCGCCGGAGAACAGGACCACCGGGATGCCGAACGCTGCGAGGTCGTCCAGCAGCGCCTTCCCCTCCGCAGTGGAGAGCTCGCCGGGCGCGGTGTCTGTGTCGGCGGCCGCGTAGCAGTGCGAGCAGTAGAGGTTGCACTGCTTGGTGACGTTCCAGACGACGACCGGCCGCTGCTGCAGTTCGTCGGTGATCTGGTCGCGCGAGGAGTCGGCGGCGGCGTCGTACCGGAGGCCGTCGCTCTCGGCGTCCAGCCCGCAGAGCAGTTTGCTGACCGAGATCACGCTGACCCACCCCCCGAATCTGTCGATACTACGTCGTGGTTCGTGGTCTCGGAATCGTCGGGCGCCGCGTCCTGGCTCGTGGTCTTCGAGCCGTCCTCGTGGTCCTCACCCAGCGAGTGCGTTGTGTACCGACGGGTCTCGTCGGCCGGACACAGCCAGACGTCGCGAGCCGCCCAGTCGAACAGCTGGCTCGCGTGCTCGTGGGCGGTTTCGGCGTTCGCCGCGGTGACGCTGCCCACGTGCTTCAGTGGGTCGCCCGCGGCCTCCCGCACGAACACCTCCCACTCGCGGCCGGTCGCCGACCGCGGCGCGTCCTCGACCCGGGTTCGGTCGTCTCTCGCCATACCCCCGGCTAGCCGTTAGTCGCTCAAATGCCTCCAAGTCCGTTCCCGCAGACTGGGAACTGGGGTATCGAACAAAGTACTGGCCCGCGAACCGTGGAGTGAGGCGGCACTCTCCGTCGAGAGACAAACCTGTCACCTGCCCGCCGCCTCACACTGCAACGATGACGCCAGTAGACACCGACGAGCGCCCGTTCGTGCTCATATGGGAAGTGACGCAGGCGTGTGAACTCGCGTGCGAACACTGTCGGGCCGACGCGACGCCCGACCGCCACCCCGACGAGCTGAGCACCGCCCAGGGGAAAGCGCTGCTCGACGACGTCCGTCGCTTCGGCGACGGACAGCTCGTCGTGCTGTCGGGCGGTGACCCGTTGGCCCGCGAGGACACAGTCGAGTTTGTCGACTATGGCACGGACATCGGGCTCCGGATGACCGTCACGCCGAGCGGCACGCGGTCGCTGTCCACCGGAGCCGTCCGCGCGCTCGCGGACGCTGGCGTGAAACAGTTGGCTGTCAGCATAGACGGTGCGACCCCCGGGTCGCACGACTCGTTCCGTGGGGAAGCCGGTAGCTTTGAGCAGACTGTGCGGGCCGCTCGAGACGCCCGCGAGGCGGGTGTGCCGCTGCAAGTCAACACGACGGTGTGCGCGCAGACCGTCGACGACTTGCCGGCCATCCGTGACCTCGTGCGGGAGCTCGACGCGGTCCTCTGGAGCGTCTTCTTCCTGGTGCCGGTCGGCCGCGGCCGCGTGCTCGAGCCAGTATCGCCCGAACGTGCCGAACGCGTGATGGGGTTCCTCGACGAGGTCAGCCGCGAGGAGGACTTCGGCGTGAAGACCACTGAAGCGCCCCACTTCCGTCGCGTGCAGGCCCAGCGGGCGCAGTCGCGGGACGGCGACGGCGGCCCGCGGCGCCGCGGCGGAATCACAGCCGGCGACGGGTTCGCGTTCGTCAGCCACACGGGCGACGTCTACCCGTCCGGGTTCCTCCCGGAGTCCGCCGGCAACGTCGCCGACGACTCCATCGTGGACCTCTACCGCGACAGCGACCTCTTCGAGACGCTGCGCCGCAAGGACGAACTCACCGGGAAGTGTGGCGCCTGCGAGTTCCGACAGGTCTGTGGCGGCAGTCGGTCGCGCGCCTACGCCGAGACTGGTGACCCGATGGGCAGCGACCCGCTGTGCGAGTACGTGCCGGAGGGCTACGACGGCCCGCTCCCGGAGCGACAGGCCAGCGAATTGGCCGGCGATTAAAGGCGGGGTGTTTCGGCGACTGTTCTCGCGATTAGCGACGGCGGAGAGGACGTCAGGCGTCGTCGTCCGTGGTGCGCTGCAGGGAGACGTGGAGTTCGTCGTCGTCGCCGATGCGGATGGTGGCCTCGTCGAGGGTGGCGCGGTATCGCGTCGTGTGGTAGCCGTCCTCGCGGAGCTCGGTCTGCGTTTCGAGGAGGCCGGCGTCGGTCAAGACCTCGAGTTTCCGGTACGTCGTGGACATCGAGAGGTCTGTGGCGTCCGAGACGTCGCGGGCGGTCACCGCCGTGCGAGCGCACCCGAGTACGCGTCGACACAGCGGGTCGGTGAGCACGTCGAGGACTTCGCTGGCGTCCGCCTCTGCGGTGGCCTCGAAGGGGCCGCGGAGCCGGGTGTCCGGGTCGGAGTGGTCGAGGCGCCGGTCTGCGGGCTTGTTCTTCTGCATGCTCTGTGGGTCCGGCCGCGACGGCCGTAGCCGGACGGCCGAACATATTCCTGGGATTCCCGCGCGGTGGGAACGGTTCCCCGGCGGCGGGAACGAGCGAGCGGCGCTTTAGTAGGTACCCGTTACGGGCAACTGTATTCATGACCGACCGTATTGGCGCACCTGGAACCGGTATCTCGCGGCGCGAATTTCTCGCAGCGACTGGTGGCACGAGCGCCGTCGCGCTCGCTGGCTGTACCGCGCCCGCCGGCGATACCCCCTCTGCGACGGAGACGATAGCGAACACCGAGCAGCAACGCGACGTGCAGTCCGACCTCCCGAAGACCAGCCCGCCCGAGATCGTCGACGCGACCGAACAGGGCGGCGAAGTCACCCTGAAGAGCACGCCCGCAGTCCACGACGTCCATCCCGTGGACACCATGGGCGGCCCGGTCCAGCTGCCGCGCGTGTGGGCGTTCCAGGCGGGCGACGGCGCTCCCAGCGTCCCGGGCCCCATCGTCCGCACGAAGGAAGGCGAGGACGTCGAAGTGACCCTGGACAACACCGAGGGGAAGCGCCCGCACACGCTGCACTTCCACGGCACGCGGAAAGCCTGGGCGGACGACGGCGTCCCGACGACCACGGGCATCCGCGTCGACCCCGGCGAGAAACACACGTACACGATTCCCGCCAACGTCCCCGGCACGCACGTCTACCACTGCCACTACCAGACCCACCGGCACATCGACATGGGGATGTACGGCATCTTCCGCGTCGACCCCGAGGGCTACGAGCCCGCCGACAAGGAGTACTTCATGACGGTCAAGGACTGGGACTCCCGGCTCAACCGCAAGATGGCGGGCGAGAACGTCGACTACAGCCCCCGCAGCCGGAACCCGGACATCTTCACCATCAACGGGAAGTCGGCGCCCCGCACCCTCCACCCCGAGGACGGCTCCCCGATCATCGTCGAGCAGGGCGACACCGTCCGCGTCCACTACTGCAACAACGGCTACATGAACCACCCGCTGCACATCCACAACCATCGGTTCCGGCGGATCGAGAAGGACGGCGGGCAGATTCCAGAGGTCGCCCAGCACGAGATGGACATCACGGACATCGCGCCCGCGGAACGCCACACCATCGAGTTCGAGGCGGACGCCGAACCCGGCATCTACCTGATGCACTGCCACAAGGTCAATCACGTGATGAACGGGTCGTACTACCCCGGCGGGATGCTCACCGGCGTGGTCTACAAGGAGGCCATGGACACGGACATCTTCGGGAAACTGATGGAGTACGCGGGCTACGAAGCCTGAGTACGCCGCTGACGTTCTCCCCCGGCACACCCACCATTCAATCACATGACAGACTCCGACTCCCCAACCGCAACGAGACGTAGCGTACTGAAGACAACTGCCGCCGCCGGCGCCGCCGCAGCGACCGGGACGGCGTTCACCAGCGCGGCGTTCGCGCAGGACGCAGGCCTCGAGTCGTGGTTCGAAAACACGTCGAACTACGACGGCGTCGTCGACGAGACCGGCAACAGCGAGGTGACCGTCGAGGTCGGCGCCCAGGCCAATGACGGAGCGTTCGGCTACGGTCCCGCAGCAGTCCGTGTCGACCCGGGGACCACGGTGACCTGGGAGTGGGTCGCCGGCTCGCACAACGTCGTCGCCGACGACGGAACGTACGAGAGTGAGCTCACGAGCGAGGAGGGGTTCACGTTCTCGCACACGTTCGAGGAGGAGGGCGTCTCGAAGTACTACTGTACGCCCCACCAGTCGATGGGGATGAAAGGCGCGGTCGTCGTCGGTGACGTCGACGTCGGCGGGTCCAGCTCCGGCCAGTCCGGCGACGACGCCGGGTCCGACGGCGGCGCGGCGGACGTGGACTTCGACGGCTGGTTCGAGAACGTCGGGAACTTCGACGGCGTCGTCGACGAGACCGGCAACAGTGAGGTGACCGTCGAGGTCGGCGCCGAGGCCAACGGCGGCGCCTTCGGCTTCGGGCCGGCAGCGATCCAGGTCGACCCGGGGACGACGGTGACCTGGGAGTGGGTCGCCGGCTCGCACAACGTCGTCGCAGACGGCGGGAGCTACGAGAGCGAACTGACGAACGAGGAAGGGTTCACGTTCTCGCACACGTTCGAGGAGGAGGGCGTCTCGAAGTACTACTGCGGGCCCCACCAGTCGATGGGGATGAAAGGCGCAGTCGTCGTCGGAAGCGGCGACAGCGCGTCGAATAGCGGCGGCGGCGAAGGCGTCCTGACCACGTCGGACGTCGGCGTGCTCGCGTTCGCGGGCGCCCTCGTCGGGGGCCTCCTGTCACCGTTCGCGATGCGCGCAGCGAAGGGGTCCGGGCAGTCGCCGAGGAATCGCCGCTAGCTCCGTATCAGTTCCCCGACCGTCAGTTCTGGCGGAGTTTCTCGCGTCGCTCCTCGAACTCCTCGCTGGAGAGTTCGCCGCGCGCGTACGCCTCGCGGAGTTCTTCCATCGCCCGGTCCTGGCCGTCGCCCTCGCCGCTGACTGCGCGGTACGCGAGGTAGCCCAGGCCCGCGAGCACGAGTATCCAGAACAGGGGCATCAGTAGCCACACTCCGGATCCAGTCCCCATCGTGTTGTGAGTCCCCATCCAGCCAGTCATCCCCATCATCGGGACGAACAGCGCCATCGCGAGCAGCGGCAGCAGGACGAACGCCGCCAGGACCAGTATCGCCAGTCGAACAACGTCAATCTCGTCTGTTTGCGCCATACAAATCACTTCGACGGAGAACACGGTAAATGTGACTGGCCGCGCGGACATCGACTGACGTCGTTGCGGGCACCCACCGGGCGAATAGTTGGTCGTTCTGGGCCGTCGGCCGGGCGCGTGCAACGGCCGACCGGTCGGGTCGCTGAAGTGGGCCGACGGTCAGCGGAAGGGAGATTTACTCGAACGTCTCGACGAGGTCGGCGTACCGACTGGCGGGCTCCTCCCAGTCGACGACCTGGAAGAAGGCGTCGACGAAGCTGCCGCGGTCGGGGCCGTAGTCGTAGTAGTAGGAGTGCTCCCAGACGTCGAGCGCGAGGATGGGGTGGGAGCCCCAGAGGGCGCCCTGGT
>NZ_WUUU01000089.1 GCF_009831555.1 Halobacterium bonnevillei
CTCCGGTCTGTGGCGGCCGAGAATCAGACCGTCGCCGCCGCGATTGACGAGCGAGACTCGGACGGTGACGGCCTCCCCGACGAAGACGTCGCAACAGTCTACGACCTCTTGTACGAGGCCGCTCCCAGCGCGTCGTCGGCCGCCTGTTCGCCGGCGACGCCGCGCTCGTTGGCCTGGACGGCGAGCAGTTGCTTCGTGTAGTTCCACTCGTAGAGCGCGTTCTCGGCCGTCAGTCCCTCGTAGCACTGGAGCCGGATCAGCTCCGTGTCGAACCCCTCGGCGAGCACCTTCCCGAGTTCCGTCTTCCCGCTGCCGGGCGGCCCCTCCACGAGGAGCGGGCGGCCGAGCGTGAGCGCGAGCGTGACGGTTGTCACGGTCCGGTCGTCGGCGATGTAGTCCGTCTGCTCGAAGCGCTCGCGGAGGTCGGCCTCCGTCAGCGACCCGAACGCGTTGCGGTCGTCGCTCACGAACGCACCTCCGCGCCGCCGTCTGAATCGAGGTACGATCCGGGGTCGGCTTCGAAGGAGTCCGCGCAGCCGAGACAGCAGAAGTAGTACCGCTGGCCGTCGTAGTCGACGGTCGCCGCCGGGTCGCCGGTGTCGACGTTCATCCCACAGACGGGGTCGGTCGCCATCGCCGGCGCTTCGTCAGTGGGTTCCCCGTCGTGCTCGTCGCCGGGCGTGTCACCGGCGTCAGTCCCGTTCTCGTCGGGACGCACTGCTGCCGTGTCTTCGCTCGCATCCACACCGTCGGCCGGCTCAGACGTCGACGCGTCTGCCGTCGCAGCCACTCCCGACCCCGTCTTCGACTGGACGTCGACGACCTCAGCGAGCAGGCTCGCCGCAATCTCGGGCGGCGAGTGCGCCGCGACGTCGACGCCCGCAGGGTTCGTCACGGCCGCCCGAATCGTCTCCGGGTCGGTGTCCGCGAGGTCGGCAGCGCGTGCAGTGTCCGCCGTGGCGCGTTTGTCGCTCGCGACCAGGCCGACGTACGGCGCGTCGGCGAGTGCGCCAGCGGCGATTCCGCGCGCGTCGTACTGCCCCATCGACGCGACGACGACAAGCGGTGCGACGCCGACGCTGGCGGCGATCTCCGCCGGGTCGAGTGTCGCCAGGACGCCCGTGCTATCGGGCACGTCACGCGCGGCGTCCGCGTCGTCGACGACGAGCGTGACCTCGAGGTCCAGTTCTTCGGCGAGTCGGACCAGCGAGCGTGCGACCGGCGAATCCCCGACGACGACGAGTTCGGTAGCGGGCACCACCGGGTCGAGGAACACCTCGACGACGCCCTCGCTGTGACACCGCATCGGGAACGCGTCGAGCCCCGAGCGGTCGACGTCGTCGGGGTCCGGCGCGATGCCGATGAGGCGCGGCTCGCCGGACTCGACGACGCGCCGCGCCTCCCGTTCGACGACCGACTGCGCGCACGCCGCGCCGCCGACCCAGCCGTACAGGTCGCCCTCGGCAGTCACGACAGCACGGTCGCCGACGTTCGCCGACACCGGACCCTCCCGGCGCACGACCGTCGCCCGTGCGTACGGCTCGTTCCGGGCGGCGAGACGGCGTTCTACGGCCGAGACGTCGTCTGTCGCAGCCTCGTCGCCGGAATCGCTCGTCGCGTCGGTTGGTTCGCCGTCTGTCATCTGTGCCCCGGTGTCCGGTGGTCGCGTCCGCGGTTCGCCCTCGGTGACCCGGCCCGTGGCCGGCCGCGTTGAACGCCCGCAGCGGGGCCACCCGACCGGCATGGATGAACGGACATCGTGGGTGTCAATCGTCAGCCGAGCCGCTCGCTCCGTCGAACTCGAACTCGACGTTCTGGGCCGGCTTGTGCGCCAGGCCGGCGTCGTCCAGCGCCGCCCAGACCACGTCCGGCGTCATCGGCATCTCCACGTGGGAGACGCCGGCGTGATTCATCGCGTCCACGACGGCGTTGACGATCGCGGGCGGCGACCCGACCGTCGGCGACTCGCCGACGCCCTTCGCGCCGATCGGGTGGTGCGGCGACGGCGTGACCGTGTGCCCCGTATCGAAGTTCGGGATCTCGTTGGCGGTCGGCAGCAGGTAGTTCATGAAGTCGCCCCCGGTGACGTTGCCGTTGTCGTCGTAGGTGACTTCCTCGAGCATCGCGGTGGCGATGCCCTGCGCGAGGCCGCCGTGGATCTGCCCCTCGATGATCATCGGGTTGATGCGGTTGCCGCAGTCGTCGACCGCGACGAACTTCTCGAAGTCGACTTCACCGGTCTCGCGGTCGACCTCCACGACGACGATGTACGACCCGAACGGGTACGTCATCTCGGGCGGGTCGTAGTAGTTCGTCGCCTCCAGCCCGGGTTCCTCGCCGCCTGGGTGGTTCATGTACGCGCCGGCCGCGATCTCCGTGATGGTAATCGACCGGTCGGGCGCGCCGGCGACGTGGAACTCCCCGCTCTCGCGGTCCCACTCGATGTCCTCCTCGGCGGCTTCCAGTTCGTTCGCCGCGATGGACTTCGCCTTGTCGCGGACCTTCCGCGCGGCGACGGCGGTGGCGGCGCCGGCCACCGGCGTCGAGCGCGAGCCGTACGTCCCGAGCCCGTACGGCTCCGTGTCCGTGTCGCCGTGTTCGACGCTGATGTTGTCGACGTCCATCCCGAGTTCCTCGGCGACGATCTGGGCGAACGTCGTCTCGTGGCCCTGTCCCTGGGTCTGGACGCCGATCCGCAACACCGCGTTCCCGGTCGGGTTCACGCGGATGTCCGCGGAGTCGAACATCTCGATGCCCGCGATGTCGCACTGCTCGCCCGGGCCAGCGCCAACGATCTCCGTGAACGACGAGATGCCGATGCCGAGGAGTTTGTCGGCGTCGTTCTCGATGCGGCGCTGTTGCTCCTCGCGGTAGTGCTCGTAGTCGGCCATCTCCAGGGCCTTGTCGAGTGCCTTCTCGTAGTCCCCGGAGTCGTAGTTCCAGCCGGTCGCGGACTCGTAGGGGAACGCGTCCGACGGGATGAAGTTCCGGCGTCGAATCTCCGCGGGGTCGACGTCGAGTTCGTCCGCGAGCACGTTCACCAGTCGCTCGATGAGGTACACTGCCTCCGTCACGCGGAACGAACAGCGGTACGCGACGCCGCCGGGCGCGGTGTTCGTGAACGCCGCCGTCAGCGACCCGTACGCCGCTTCGATGTCGTACGACCCGGTGAAGATGTTGAAGAACCCCGCCGGGAACTTCGTCGGCTGGGCCGCCGCGTTGTACGCGCCGTGGTTCGCGAGCACGTCGACTTTCACGCCCTCGATGACGCCGTCCTCGGTGGCGGCGAGTTCGCCCGTCATGTCGTAGTCGCGGGCGAACCCCGTCGACTGGATGTTCTCCGAGCGCTCCTCGACCCACTTCACGGGCTGCTCCAGGACGAACGAGGCGGCCGCGGCCACGACGTACCCCGGATAGATCGGCACCTTGTTCCCGAATCCGCCGCCGACGTCGGGGCTGACGATGCGGACCTTGTGCTCGGGGATGCCCGACACCTGCGAGAACAGCGTCCGGTGGGCGTGGGGCGCCTGGGATGTCATGTGGACGGTCATCTTGTCCATCCCGGGGTCCCAGTCGGCGACTGCACCACACGTCTCGATGGGCGCGGGGTGGAGCCGCTGGTAGTTCATGTCCTCCTCGATTGTCACGTCGGCCGCGTCGAACACGGCCTCGGTCGCGTCCTTGTCGCCGGTCTCCCAATCGAAGATGTGGTTGTCCTCCTGGTCGTCCAGCTCGTCGCGAATGAGCGGCGCTTCCGCGTCGAGTGCGTCCTGTGCGTCCACGACCGGGTCCAGGACCTCGTAGTCGACCTCGACTTTCTCCGCGCCGTCCTTGGCGGTGTATCGGTCGGTCGCGATGACGGCCGCAACCTCCTGGGACTGGAACTTGACCTTCTCGTTGACGAGGACGTCCTGCGTGTCGTCCATCAGCGTCGGCATCGTCGCGAGGTCGTGTTCCAGCAGGTCCTCGGCGGTCAACACCGCGACGACGTCGTCCATCGCTTCGGCGCGGGACCCGTCGATGTCCTTCACGCGGGCGTGTGCGTGCGGACTCCGGACGATCTCGCAGTGCAGCATGTCCGGCTTCTTGATGTCGTCGACGTAGTTGCCGCGGCCGGTGATGAACCGCTTGTCCTCCTTGCGGCTCACCTCCTCGCCCATGCCACCGCGGCCGTGCCCGCAGTGTTTCTCCGGCTGGGGCCCGTCGTCTTCGGCGTGCTGGTACTCCGTGTCTGCCTCCGGCGCGTTCTCGTGGTCACTGCTCATGTATCCGTGTCCTCCGTGGGGTAGTCGCGCTCGAACAGGTCGGCGTCGGGCCCGCCACAGCACTCCGACTGCCCGCAGACCGCCTCTGCGTCGTCGGCCCCCGGGCCGTCTCCACCACCGGGCTCGGCGGTGACTGCACCGCCGTCGGTCGCGGTTCGGTCGGCGAGTTCGTCGGCGGCGTACTCGATGGAGCTGACGATGTTCTGGTAGCCGGTACACCGACAGAGGTTGCCGCTGATCGCGTCCCGAATCGTCTCCTCGTCCGGGTCCGGGTTCTCGTCGAGCAGCGCCTTCCCGGCCATCAGCATGCCCGGCGTACAGTAGCCACACTGGAGGCCGTGTTCCGCCTTGAATCCCTCCTGGAGCGGGTGGAGGTCCGTCGCCTCCGGCAGGTCCTCCATCCCCTCGACGGTGAGGATCTCCGCGCCGTCGGCCTGCGCGGCGAACATCAGGCACGACTTGATCGGCTCGCCGTCCTTCAGTATCGTGCACGCGCCGCAGTTGCCGGTGTCGCAGCCGATGTGCGTCCCCGTCATGTCGAGGTCCTCGCGAATCGCGTGAACGAGGAGGCGTCGCGGTTCGACCTCGAGCGTGTGTTCTGTCCCGTTGATCGTCAGCGTGATTTCGCGTTCGTCGGTCACTGTGAAACCCTCCGTTTTACCAGCCCCGCGCGCTCGGCGGCGTCGCCCAGCGCGCGCTGCGCGAGCACGTCGACCATTCGTTCCTTGTAGCCCGCGTCGCCGTGTTCGTCGGACTCCGGATTCGACTCCTCGGCAGCCAGTCCGCCGGCTTCCTCGAACAGCTCGGAGCTCGGTCGCTCGCCCTCGAGGTGGGCTTCGGCGTCCGTCGCGCGTGCGTTCGTGATGTCGACTGCAGTCATCCCGAGTCGCGCCGTCTCGATGACGTCGTCGTCGTCGAGCACGAGTCGCGCGGCGACGCCGGCCATCGCGTAGTCCCCGGTCTTCCGTTTGAGTTTGTGGTACGCGCTGCCCTCCCTGGGCGCGGGCGTCGGCACGCGGACCTCCGTAATCAGTTCGGTGTCGTCCAGCGTCGTGTCGTAGGGCAGCAGGAAGAACTCGTCGGCGGGAATGGTCCGTTCGCCGTCCGGTCCGCGCGCGATCACTTCGCCGTCGTGTGCGAGCAGGATGCTCCCCCAGTCGCCCTTCGGGTCGGCCTGTGCGACCGAGCCGACGACTGTGCCCCGGTTCCGGACCTGCGGGTCGGCGACCAGCGGTGCCACGTCGGCGAAACTGCCGTACGTCTCGTCAATGAGCGACGAGTCCTCGACGTCGGCGTGGCGAGCCAGCGCGCCGATTCGCAGGTAGCCGTCCTCCTCGTGGAGGTAGTCCAGCGAGTCGATGCCGTTGATGTCGACGACGACGTCCGGATTCGCGAGCCGGAACCGGAGCATCGGCACGAGGCTCTGGCCGCCCGAGAGGATCGTCGGCCCGTCGAGACTCTCCAGCAGACTGACCGCCTCGTCGACGGTCGTCGGTTCGTGGTGTTCGAATGGTGCGGATTTCATCAGAACATCCCCCGAATCCGGTCCGTGACGCCGGAGTCGGTCTCCTCGACGTCGGACATCTCGGACTCGATGGCGGTGAAGAAGTTGTTCACGATCTTGTTCGCGACGGGATTGATGACGCGGCCGCCGAGTTGCGCGATCCGGCCGGAGATGTCGGCTTCGGTCCACCACTCGATGCGGGAGCCGTCAGCGTCCTCTCGCTCGTGAATCCGCATCCCGGACTCCATGCTGAAACTGCTCCCGCTGGCGGACCCCGAGCCGGTGGCGGTCATCTCGAAGTTCTCGTCGTCGCGTTCCTCGATGGTGACCGTCGTCTCGAACTTCGGCTTCACGCTGCCGACGCCGATCTGCATCAGTGCGGCGTACTCCTGCCCGGCGACGAACGCCCGGTCGGCGACGACGTCTGCGTCGGCTTCCGGCAGTGTCTCGACGTCCTCGTCGGGTTCGTAGCTGTCCCACTCGAAGTCGTCGTCCATCGGCGTGATGAACTGACAGCCTTTCAGTGCGTCTCGGACCGCAATCGGGTCCGAGAGGACGACCCACGCTTGCTCCGGCGGCACGTCGTCCAGCTCGAACTCGCCGTCGAATTTCATCGACGGGCCACCTCTGTCGATCGGGTCGGTCGACGTACTACCGCGGTCATCTTTTATAATGCCCCACTATGTGCATACTATTACCTCGGGTCGTGCCATATGTTGGCAACCCCATAAGTATTGTCCCGAGTGGCGATATTTCGGCCCGCGAGACGGTGGGGAATACCGCTCAGCGAGAGCCGCTGCGTATCGAACACCGACGACGGGCCCTCGGCGTCGGAGGGACGAGCGGGCCGCTGGAAAACAGACTACCGAACGCTGCAACACACCGTTACCGAACGCAGCAACGCACCGTTTCCGGGCGTGCTGCCACACGTTCCGCTGAGCAGCGGACACCAGGCCCGTCAGAAAGTCGAGGGCGTCTGTACCGTAGACCGAGCGGCGCACGCTCGGCGTCGTCTGTCAGTCGGCCGGACAGCGTTCATTCGAGAACGTCACTCGTCGCCGTCGAGTTTTCGAACGAAGATGTCCCCGTCCTCGACGTGCCACTCCACGCGGTCCCCGGCGCCGACGTCGAGGAAGTTCCGGACCGGTTTCGGGATGGTCGTGAGGTTCTTCTCCGAGACCTTGGTGTTCGCGAGCGTCCCCATTGTGCAACGCGAGGAACGTAGTGCATACATAGTTTACGCTAAGGGACAGGGAGCCATCCGGAGTGCAACGAGCACCCCCGCAGGAAACAGTCGATTCGACACTAGACCGCCGAATCCCAGCGGTGTGCGCCCTCCTCGGACGCCCGGTCGAAGTCGAGTTCGAAGCGGTCGGACTCCAGTAACACCGGCCCGGGACGGTACACGGCCCCGGCGTCGTCGACGGAGACGAGCAGGCCGCGGTCCGCCATCGTGGAGAGAATGTCCTGGACGGTCCGTTCTCGGCCGTCGACGAGATTCGCCTCCTCGATAACGCTCGCGACGGTCACGCGTCCCTCGAGCAACGCGACCCGAATCGCCGACACCCAGGCTGGCTCCCGCTTCGTCTCCCGACACATCGTTACCTATCATTGCGGGTGATGCGGCCACATAAATATATCCGATAGTGGCGGACCCCTGGCCAGTTCGGCTGCCTAACGCGGTAAGCCGGACCGGAAGCAAGTGCGTCCCTATGCAGCGAAGCCCTCTCCCGGACCGCCCACTTCCACTTCTATATCGTGGTAATTGGTTTATTACGCCGCTCCGGGCCCACAGTTCCCGGAAACCAGTACGTTCAATTAGATGGCTGGTCGACGTTCGACTATGGCGAGTGAGCTCAACCACGAGTGCCCCGACTGTGGCGAAGAGCGGACGTTCTACCGGAGCGCCGCGACGAACCTCCACCTCGGCCTGAAGACGAAGTGGGTCTGCCCGGAGTGTGGCTACGGCTTCATCCGGATCGACGGCGACATCTCTACGGTTGCGACCGCCTGACGGTCGACTGCGCGAGTACCCCCCAATTAGCCGATTCTCCGACACCGTTCTCGACCCGCCTACCCCAGGGGTTGGGCGTCGAAACCTGGGCTGCGGAACTGGGCTCAGTGCCACGCTTCAGGCGGGCACTCGGCCCGGGACCGAATAGCGACACCTGGCACACGAATCTAGGTGCCGAACACTGGTACCCAGGAGAGACCTATCGTCCAAGACGGAGTCGTTGGACAACGCGCGCGTGCGCGCCCGGGACTACAAAATCCGAAGACCGGCAGGCACTGCGTCCGAGCAGCCCAACAGCTCAGCGTCGATCTCGTCCAGTACGAAACGCCGGAGAACACCGTCGGTCGCGAAGAGCCAGATTTGCTGCGCAGGAGTGATTCAACGCAGCTCGCTCGCGTGTCGCCCACAGCTTCGAACGAGTCGACGCAGCGAGCGACGTCGATAGCCCGACCCCCCGACGTGCCAGATCCAGGAGATTCTCGTCAACCAAATGTAATTTTTCGCGCGCTCAGAGGCCGCATAGCCAATCGATAAATGCTATACTGGGATATAGAATAGCTCCGCTCGTGCTCGAGGGTGTCGCCGAACCCGACTGCGGTAGAAAGCGCTCCAGCCGGCTGGAAGGCCGTCGAGACCGCTCAAATTGGCCGGTTTCGCCGCGGCGGTTCGGTACGGCCGAGGGCGATGGCGAATCAGTCTCCCAGCGAGATAGTTCGAACTCGTGGCAGCGCTTGCGATTGCGAACGCAGCGACCCGGACGCCGCAGCGAGTTCGACTAGAGAGTCGATCGGGACCACCGGAGTCGCTGGTCGTGCAGCGGCCATACGTGGCGCGGGCCAAACACATAACTTGGCTCGCGACAATCCACGGAGTGCATGGCAACACCCAGTGGTCGCTTTTGCCGACAGTGAGGACGCATCGCAGCCAGTCGATTCTGTGGAGCTAGCGGAGTTGCCGCCCAGCGCGAAGCTCGTGTACAAGGTTCTGGAGTACGAGTCGCCGCTTACGCAGGGGCAACTCCGCGAGCGGACGCGGCTCTCGAAGCGAACGACCCGCCACGGCATCTCGCTGCTGAAGGAGGCGGGCCTCCTCGAGGAGCGCGTCTACATTCCCGACGCGAGAAAACGCATCTACGAACCGCGGGTGGTCGACTGACGCGGCCGCCGCGAACGCGGACAGCTCAGGTTCGCAGTCAGTCGAGGTCGTGCCAGGACAACTGCGGGTTGCGGGCGGCGGCGGTCTGGTCGATGCGCCGAGCAGTCGTACGGTTCGGCGCGTTCTCGAGCGTGTCGTCGTCCTCGCCGGCGACGGCGTTGAATGCGTCCGCGAGGTCGTCGAGATTGCGTTTCGTCTCGACCTCAGTGGGTTCGGTCATCAGGGCTTCGTCGACGAGTTCCGGCCACTTCGTCGTCGGCGGGTGGACGCCGTAGTCCAGCATGCGCTTGGCGACGTCGGCGGCGTCCTGGTCGCCCGCGCTCGCGACGAACTCGTGGTGGAACGGTCCGAGCGGGACTTCGTAGTCGACCTGTTCGGCGAGGTAGTTGGCGTTCAGGACTGCTTTCGCGGACGCGTCCGAGAGGCCGGCGTCGCCGAGGCGGTCGATGTACGCGAACGCCTTGACGAGCACGAGCCAGTTGCCCTCGAAGCCGTGGACCTTCCCGATTGACTGCGCTGGCGTGTATCGTTCGTAGGCTCCCTCGTCGGTTTTCCGGACGTGTGGGTCCGGCAGGAACTCCGCGAGATCCTCGACCACGCCGACCGGTCCGGCGCCCGGGCCGCCGCCGCCGTGAGGCGTGGCGAACGTCTTGTGGACGTTGAAGTGCATGATGTCGAAGCCCATGTCGCCGGGTCGGGCCCGGCCGAGCAGCGCGTTGAGGTTCGCGCCGTCGTAGTACAGCAGGCCACCCGCGTCGTGGACCATGTCCGCGATCTGTTCGATGTCGCGCTCGAACAGCCCCAGCGTATTCGGGTTCGTGAGCATCAGCGCGGCGGTGTTCTCCCCGAGCGCCGCGTCGAGTGCGTCGAGGTTCACGCGGCCGTCGTCACCCGACGGAATTTCGACGACGTCGTAGCCGCCGAGCGCGGCGGACGCGAAGTTCGTGCCGTGGGCGGCGTCCGGAATGACGACTTCGTCGCGGTGACCCTCGTCGTTCGATTCGTGGTAGGCTTCCGCCAGGCGAATGCCCGTGAACTCGCCAGCAGCGCCGGCCGGCGGCTGGAGCGTGACTGCATCCATGCCGCCGATGCGGCCGAGGTAGTCCTGGAGGTCGTACTGCAGTTTCAGCGTTCCCTGGACCGAGTGGCCGGACCGGTCCGGGTGGACGGCCGCGTCGTCGAGTGCGGCGACGTCCTCCGTGAATCGCGGATTGTACTTCATCGTGCACGAGCCCAGCGGGTACGGGCCGGACTCGACGCCGTAGTTCTGCTGGCTGAGCCGGACGTAGTGGCGCGCCAGTTCCGGTTCCGGGAGCCTCGGCAGCGCCAGTTCGTCCCGCGTCAGGTCGTCGGGCAGCGACGAGTCGACGTCCGTGACGGTGTCGTCTTTCTCCGAGAGCAGCGGGACGTGCGTTCCCGCCTCGGGCTGTCGGTAGGCGGCCTGGTCGTAGTGTTCCATCAGTTGGTCACCTCCCTGACTGCGGCGACGAAGCGGTCGGCGGCGTGTTCGTTGGCGTCGGTCACGCAGACCTGGAGGCGGTGGTCGTCGACGGCGTGCACGGCGAACCCTTCGGCTTCAAGGTCGCTGGCGATGGCGGGCGCTGGCTGGTCAGTGTGTGCGAGGAACTCCCGGAAGTGGTGACGGTCGTGGACGGGCGCACGCACGCCCGTGAGATCGTTGAGGTCCGCCGCGACCTCACGCGGGAGTTCGACCATTCGCTCGGCGAGGTCGAGCAGTCCCTCGGACCCGAGTGCGGCCGCGTGGATGGCCGCGCGGAGCGCGACCCACGCCTGGTTCGAACAGATGTTCGACGTGGCCCGCTCCTTGCGGATGTGCTGTTCGCGGGTCTGGAGCGTGAGCGTGAACGCGCGGTTGCCGTCGGCGTCGGCGGCTTCACCGCCTCCGTCTCGTGCCCCCTCCGGCGGCACGCTCTCCTCGCTGACGCCGACGAGCCGACCCGGCACCTGCCGCAGGAAGTCATCGCGGCACGCGAAGACACCGAGGGCCATGCCGTAGCTCGCCGGCATCCCGAGGACGCTGGCGTCGCCGACGACGACGTCCGCGCCGACGTCGACGGGGCGCTGGAGGAGCGAGAGCGCGACCGGGTCCGAGCCCAGGCAGAACAGCGCGTCGCGGCTGTCCGCGAGGTCGCCGACAGCATCGAGGTTCTCCTCGATGGCGCCGACCGTCGAGGGGTTCTCGGCGTACACCATCACGACATCGTCGTCCATCGCGTCGGCGAGTGCGTCCACGTCGACGTTCCCGGCGTCCGTGCCGTAGCGTTCGACCGCGATGTCGGCGCCGCCGGCGTAGTTCTCCAGGACGCTCACGTGGCCGTCGCGGACGTACTCGGGGACGAGCACGCGGTCTCCGGAGGAGGCGCGGACGCGCTTGGCGAGCAGCGCAGCTTCCGCGAGCGCCGTCGCTTCGTCGTACATCGAGCAGTTCGCAACGCCGAGACCGGTCAACTCGACGAGCATCGACTGGTACTCGAACAGCGCCTGCAGGAACCCCTGCGTGACCTCGGGCTGGTACTGGGTGTACGAGGTGATGAACTCCGAGCGCCCCGAGAGGTGGTCGACCAGGGAGGGCACGTAGTGCGCGTAGTGGCCGCGGCCGAGGAACTCCGTCAGGTCGTCGTTGCGCTGGAGGCGTTTGGTCGTCTCGGCGACGGCTTCCTGTTCGGTCTTCGCGTCGATGCCGAACTCGTCGTCGAAGCGCACCGACTCTGGGATGTCGAACAGCTCCTCGACGTCGTCGACGCCGACTTCCTCGAGCATCGCCGCCGTCTCGGCGGCTGTGTGGGGCGCGTACGGGCTACCGCGACTCATCGTGTGCCCTCCCCCGGCTGGCCGCCGGCTCCGGTTACGTTCATACGCGGAACTTACGAATCGGGCACTAAGATACTCCCGGTTTCGGGAATCGCAGCCCCGCAACGACACGCGAGAACGTAGCCCATAGGGGGACGACTGCCGCGAGCCCGTCCGGACTTGGCCGGCGAGAGCCGGGCGGACTACGACCGGCGCAAAGGGTTTGTAGGCCGCCGAAAATACGAGCCGATGTGACCGACCAGCCAGCGCGAGCGGCCGTGGTCGCGGCGCTCAGCGACTGGCGGCGACACGCCGTGGCCGTCACGGCCGTCATAGCGGCGTTC
>NZ_WUUU01000090.1 GCF_009831555.1 Halobacterium bonnevillei
GTCGAGAAAACCGTCGAAGAGACTGTCAGCGACACCGTCGAGGAGAAAGTCGGCGACACCGTCGAACAGACCGTCGAGGAAACGGTCGAGGAAACGGTCGGCGACACCGTCGAAGAGACAGTCAGCGAAACCGTCGAACAGACCGTCGAAGCGACGGTCGAGGAAACGGTCGGCGACACCGTCGAAGAGACAGTCAGCGAAACCGTCGAGGAGAAGGTCGAAGCCGTGGAGGAGCGGTACGCAGACGAGGCGGAGGGCGACGACGAAAAGCGCGGCGCGTACGACGAGGCGAGCGACGCAGACGAAGCCGACGAGGAGGACGAGACGTGACCACCCGCAGGCGAGCGCGCGGCCGCGTCGAAGTCAGTCGTCGTGAGGAGGTGGCAGCGTGATCAGCATCCTGTTGCTCGTGGGCATCCTCGTCTCGATGTTCGTCGGGTTCAACATCGGCGGTTCGACGACCGGCCCCGCGTTCGGCCCCGCGGTCGGCGCGAAGGCCATCTCGAAGCCGCTGGCGGCGTTCCTGATGACGGGATTCTTCTTCGTCGGCGGGTGGACGCTGGGCCGCCGCGTCGTCGACACGCTCGGCAACGAACTCGTCACGAACCCCGACATCTTCACGCTGGAAGCCAGCATCGGCGTGCTGTTCTTCATCGGCCTCGCGCTGTTCATCGGCAACATGTTCGGCGTCCCGGCGTCGACGTCGATGACGGCCGTCGGCGCAATCGCCGGGCTCGGATTCGCACGTGACGCCCTGGACTGGGCGGTGCTCGGCGAAATCGCGACCTGGTGGCTGGTCGCGCCCGTCATCGGCTTCTGGGTGTCGCTCATCATCGGTCGGTACTTCTACGCGCGCCTCCACGCGCTCATCGCGATGGAACGCACCAGCGGCGACCTGCTGGCGGTCGACCGCTCCGGCCCCATCCCGATTCCGCGGGCCGCCGACAACACGAACCGCAAGGAACTCATCGGCACCGTCACCGTCATCGTCATCGGCTGCCTGATGGCGTTCAGTTCCGGGACGAGCAACGTCGCGAACGCCATCGCGCCGCTGGTCGGCAGCGGCGTCATCGAGATGAATCCCGCCATCATTCTTGGGTGTATCGCGGTCGGCATCGGGGCGTTCACCATCGCGCGCCGGACGCTGGACACGATGGGCAGCGACATCACGGAACTCCCGCTGACGGCGGCCATCATCGTCGCCATCGTGAGCGCGTCGCTGGTCATCTTCCTGTCGGCCATCGGCATCCCCGCGAGTTTCGTCGTCATCGCGACGATGAGCATCATCGGCCTCGGGTGGGGGCGCGCGACGCGTCCGCTCACGGTGCCGGAGGCGGTTCGCGGCGAGGAGAACGTCGAAGTGTCGGTCGGCGGGCTCGCCGCCGACGAGGAACACGACGCCGACGAAGTGCCGGCAATCGGCGAGGAGGAACCCGAGGACATCCCGAGCGCGTCGGACCTCTTCGACCCCGGAACGACCGCCCGGGTCGTCCTGATGCAGAACGTCGTCCCGATGCTTGCGACCGTCGGCGCGTTCCTCACGTTCCGGTTCGTCCCGATCTTCGGGTTCTGAACCGGCCAGATTTCTCTCGGCGGTCGAATTCTTCGGCGTCGTCCAGTCTGCGCTCCGGGGCTCAGACCGTCCAGAACAGCGCGATTCCGGCGACCGTGACGAACGACAACAGCAACTGCAGCGGCATTCCGACGCGGACGTAGTCGCCGAACGTGTACCCGCCGGGGCCGTAGACGAAGAGGTTCGTCTGGTAGCCGACCGGCGTCATGAACGCCGTCGACGCCGCGAACGTCACGGCGAGCACGAACGCGAACGGGTTCGCGCCGATCGCCAGGGACGCCTCGACCGCCACCGGAATCATCAACACCACGCTGGCGTTGTTCGAGATGACGCCCGTGATGAGGCTCGTGAACACGTAGAACACCCAGAGCACGCCGATGGCGGGCAGGTACGCGCCCGTCGAGGCGACCAGCGCGCCGAGCAGGTCCGCACCGCCCGTCTGTTCGAGGGCGATGCCGAGCGGAATCACGCCCGCCAGCAGGAGGATGACGTTCCAGTCGACTGACTCGTACAGTTCCGTGGGTTTCAGCACGCCGGTCGCGACCATCGCGACGACGCCCGCGAGCGCCGCCACCACGATGTGGACGGGCAGCAGCGACGCCGCGCCGACGACCCCGACGATTGTCGCCACCGCGAACGGAATCTTCTCCGTGCGGTAGTCGGGCTCGTCGGGTTCGTGCGCGAGGATGAAGTCCTGGTTCTGCGAGAGGCGGTCGAGGCTGTCCTTCGGCGCCTGGATCAGCAGCGTGTCGCCGACGCGGAGTCGGCGCTCGTCCATGCGCTCGTGGATGGTCTCCCCGCGGGAGCGGTACGCGAGGACGTTCGCGTCGTAGCGGTCCCGGAAGGACGTCGACTGCAGGGTCTCGCCGACGAGCGACGACCCGGACTGGATGACGAGTTCGACGAGCGTCTGGTCGGGTTCGGCGGCGGGCTCCATCTCGGGGTCAGTCTCCGGAGCGCCCGTCAACTGGAGGTCGTCGACGACCGCGATCTGGTTCAGCGTCTCCCGGTCGGTGCGGATCGTGAGGACGTCCCCGGGCTGGATGACCTTCTGGCCGATCGGTTCGATGAACCGCTCGCCGCCCCGGACGAGCTGGAGGACGTCGGCGTCGAAGCGCTGGACGTCGATGGCTTCGGCGACGGTCTTCCCGACGATCGGCGAGGACGCCTGCACGACGACCTCGCTGAGGTAGTCCTGCATCTCGTACTCCGCGAGGTAGTCGCCTTCGGCGGGGACGCGTTCGGGAAGCAGCCGGTACCCGATGGTCATCAGGTACGCCGCGCCGACCACGAGCACGATGACGCCGAGGTGCGTGAACTCGAACATCGAGAACGCGTGCAGCGACTCCACCCCGCGGTCCGCGCCGATGCGTTCGGCGGTCTGGCTCGCGAGGATGTTCGTCGACGTGCCGATGAGCGTCAACATCCCGCCGAGCATCGACGCGTACGACAGCGGCAACAAGAGTTTCGACGGCGACGTCCCGCCCTTGTGCGCGAGGTCGGTGATGACCGGGACGAGGATGGCGACGACCGGCGTGTTGTTGATGAACCCTGACACGGGACCGGTGGCGACGATGGTGGAGGCGAGCTGGCGGCGCTTGTTCGTGCCCGCGTAGTCGGACATCCACCGCCCGATGATCTGGACGACGCCCGTCTGGGAGACGCCGTTGCTGAGGATGAGCATCGCCAGCACCGTGATTGTCGCGGGGTTCGAGAACCCCGACAGCCCCTGTTCGACGGAGATCTGGGTCCACGGCTCCAGGACCATCAGCGACACCATCACCAGCACCGCAGTGACGTCCAGCGGCAACGCCTCGGTGACGAACAGCACGAGCGTCACCGCGACGAGCCCGAACACGACGGCCATCTCCGGGGTGACGGGTGGGATGTCGCCGACGGCAGCCAGCAGCAGCCCCGAGCGCATGGCTGCACTCTCGACGGTGAGTTACAACAGCCTGACGGTCGCGGGTGGAGAAGCGAGACGAAGCGTGTCGCGGGTGGAGAAGCGAGACGAAGCGTGTCGCGGGTGGAGAAGCGAGACGAAGCGTGTCGCGGCTGCTACGCGTGGCCGCCCGACTGCAGTAGGGCGTCAGCCGGTCAGGCGCCGGCTTCTTCGAGGGCGTCCTCGAGCTGGTCGCGCTGCGTGACGCCGACGAATCGTTCGACGACGCCGTCGTCGTCCTCGATGACGACGGTCGGAATCGAGCGAACCTGATACTCGTTGGCTACGTCCTCGTTCTCGTCGACGTCGATTTTCTCGAAGGTGACGCGGTCGCCGTAGTCCTCCTGGAGCTCCTCCAGGATCGGGTCCTGGGTCTTGCAGGGACCACACCAGTCGGCGTAGAAGTCTTTGATGGTGACAGTCATCGGTCTGCCGGAGTTTGCCACGCGCCCCGCATAAGGGTTTCTCACGGGACGGCCCTTGCCGGCAGTCAGTCTCGCAGGAACCGTCGCCGGGAGTCAGTCGCGAGACGGCGCCGAATCGCGGACGCTCGAGAAACAACGCCGAACTGCAGTCACTCGCGAGACGAGCGACACCGACGGTATCCGGACGGCAGGGGCCACACCCTCGCGCCCGCCGCGGAGACCCCGGACACGAAAGGTTTACGCGGGAGCGGCGACCAGTGGCGGACATGAGCAGTGGAAAGAACTCCGGCGGACTGATGTCCAGTGCTGGACTTGTCCGTTACTTCGACTCCGAGGACCCGAACGCCGTCCAGATCGACCCGCGCTCCGTGGTGGCGACGGGCGTCTTCTTCGGCCTCGGCGTGTTGCTCCTCCAGTTCTTCGTCTAGGGACGACGCGACCCCGAGAGGCTTTTTCCCGGGCGACCCCTACGGCCAGCTATGACTGTCAACGCCGGCGTCGTCGCCGTCCAGGGCGACGTCTCCGAGCACGCCGAGGCCATCCGGTCGGCCGCGAACAGCCACGGCATGGACGCCGACGTCACTGAGATCAGGCGCTCCGGAATCGTCCCGGACTGCGACATCCTCCTGATGCCTGGCGGCGAGTCGACGTCCATCTCGCGGCTGCTCGCCCGCGAGGGCATCGACGCCGAGATCCAGGACCACGTCGACGCCGGGAAGCCGATGCTGGCGACGTGCGCGGGCCTCATCGTGGCGTCGATGGACGCGAGCGACGACCGCGTGGAGACGCTGAACGTCATCGACGCGACCGTCGACCGGAACGCGTTCGGCCGGCAGAAGGACTCCTTCGAGGCGCCACTCGACGTGAAGGGCCTCGATGAGCCGTTCCCCGCGGTGTTCATCCGCGCACCACTCATCGCGGACGTCGGCGGCGACGCCGAGGTGCTGGCGACCTGGGACGGCAACCCCGTCGCCGTGAAGGACGGCCCCGTCGTCGGGACGTCGTTCCACCCGGAGCTGACCAGCGACTCCCGGATCCACGACCTGGCGTTCTTCGGCACACAGGAGGCAACCTTTTGAGCGTGCTCCCGAAACAACGGCTATGAACGCACACATCGACGCCGTCCGGGTCGCGGGCACCCCGGACGGCCCGCTCCCCGTCGTGGTCGTCGGGGTCGACGACCGGGACGAGGACGACATCCTCCCCATCTTCGTCGGGTTCGAGGAGGCGACCGCCATCGCGCGGGGCCTCGACGCCACGGACATCGGTCGGCCGCTCACCCACGACCTGACCCTGGACCTCGTGGAGACGCTCGGCGGCCGCATCGACCGCGTCGTCGTCTCCAGCATCGAGGACGGCACCTACTACGCGGACCTCCACGTGCAGACGCCGCGGGGCGACGAAGTCGTCGACGCGCGCCCGAGCGACTCGCTGGCGCTGGCGGCGCGCACGGACGCCCCCATCGAGGTGGACGAAGCGGTCTTCGAGGACGGCCGCCGCGACCCCGCGGAGTTCGAGGACCTGCGAGACATCCGCGAGGTGATGGGCGCGTGACCGACGGCACCGAGAACAGCCCCGAGGACGCCTCGGACATTCTGCGCGAACTGTTCGCGGTCATCGAGGACCGCAAGGAGACGCTGCCCGAGGACTCCTACACCGCGAGCCTGTTCACGCACGAGAAGGGCGAGAACGCCGCCCTGGAGAAACTCGGCGAGGAGACGACGGAGTTCCTGCTCGCCGCGAAGGACGGCGACACCGACGAGCTCGCCCACGAGGGTGCGGACATCGTCTACCACATGCTCGTCGTGCTCGCCGCACACGACATGGACGTCGAGGACCTGCTCGCGGAACTCCGCGACCGCCGGTAGTTCAGTCTGCTTATGCACGCCGAGGGGGTACCGCGACGCATGGATTCGGTGGTTTCCGCGGACGGCACGGAACTCGGCTGCAGGGTGCGCGGCGACGGCCCGCCCGTCGTGCTCGTGCACGGGACGTCGGGCTCGAAAGCGCACATGAGCCGGCTCGCCCGCGCGCTCGCTGACGACTTCACCGTGGTGACGTACGACCGCCGCGGTCGCGGGGACAGCGGCGACGCCGACGAGTACGACTTCCAGCGCGAACTCGAGGACCTCCGGGCGGTCGTCGACGCCGTCGACGGCGACCCCGTCGTGTTCGGCCACTCCTTCGGCGGCCTCATCGCGCTGTCCGCCGCCCCCGATCTGGACGCCGAGCGGCTGGTGCTGTTCGAGCCGTCGGTGCTCGTCGACGACTACCACGAGACGCTGAGCGACCGCATCCGCGAGCGCATCGCGGCCGGCGACCGCGAGGGCGGCGTCGAGGCGTTCTTCGAGACGGTCGGCACCATCGACCAGGTCGGCCAGCCGGTCGTCAAGCGCGCCGCCACCATCGTGGAGACCATCGCGCGCGAAATCGAGGTCGTCGAGTCCTCCGACGTCGACGACCCCGAGACGGGGCTCCCGACGCTCCTCGTGCTGGGCGAGCACGGTCCCGACCACCTCCGGCGCGCCGTGGATTACCTCGAAGCCGAACTCGAGGACGTCGAGCGAGCGGCGATTCCCGACACCGGCCACATGGCGGTCATCACCGACCCGGAGCGCGTCGCCGCCGTCATCCGCGAGTTCGCGGACTAGGCGAGCCAGCCGCCGAGCGCGCCCGCGATGGCGCTATCGATGGCGAGCAGGACGAACACGGCGAACGCGAACACCGCCGCGCCGAACCCGAGGATGCCCGCCGGCACGAACGCCACGCTCGCGAGCACGCTCGCAACCACGATGAACGCGACGACGAGCAGGCCGCCGAGCGCCCCGGCCAGCAGGCCGTGCACACCGCCGTTCCAGAATCCGCCGCCCGCCATCCATCCGGCGATGAACCCGCCGACCATACCCGCGGCGGCGTGGCCGACGCCCGGCAGCGCGAACGCGAACACGCCGAGCACGACTTCCACGACGAACCCTGTGAGGACTGCGCGCCAGTTTACCATACCCGAGGAGACGCCGTCCACGCCGAAAAGTCCCGCGGGCGCCGACCCCAGACTGCGGGGACCGGGCGCTCGTGACGCGTCCGGGAGTGGCCGTCGCTCGGGGCTGATTACGTGTGCTTTTACGTGTCGCGGGCGTAACCGATGGCATGATTTTCGAGAACCTGCCGACGACGCCGACGTCGGAGGAACTCCTCGACAAGGCGTTCTCCCGGGCGGCCCGCGCGGGACGCGCCAAGCAGGGCGTCGAGGCCCAGGAGTCGATGCTCCAGACGTCCTCGAACATCCTCGGGGACAACCTCCACAACGTCGTGACGGCGTGGCCGGACTTCGAGTCCGTCGACCCGTTCTACTACGAACTCGCGGACGCCGTCCTCCAGCGGGAGTTCGACGACAACCGCGGGGTGGACGCGCTCCGCCAGCACCTCTCCGAGATCTCGTGGGCGTCGAACAAGACCCACGACCTCGGCCGCGAGTACATCGGGAAACTCCCGTGGGGCGACGCCGACGCCGCGCGGAAGATCCGCAAGCAGGGGTTCGCGCGCATGGGGTCCGTGATGGACCAGATCGAGGAGGACCTCGACGCCGTCGGCCGCGCCCGCGACGCCCTCAAGGGTCTCCCCGAGATCGACCCTCACGACCCGACCGTCGTGGTCGCCGGCTACCCGAACGTCGGGAAGTCGTCGTTCGCGAACGCCGTCTCGTCGGCGAAGATCGAGACCGCCGAGTACCCGTTCACCACGAAGGGCGTCCAGGTCGGCCACTTCGAGGCCGACCGCGTGCGCTGGCAGATTGTGGACACCCCCGGCCTGCTCGACCGGCCCGCTGACGAACGCAACGGCATCGAGGACCAGGCGGTGTCCGCGCTCGCGCACGCCGCGGACGTCATCCTGTTCTTCCTCGACGCCAGCGGGACCTGCGGGTACCCGCTGGACTCCCAGCGCGCGCTTCGCGCGGAGGTCGCCGACCAGTTCGACGACGTGCCGCTCGTGACGGTCTGCAACAAGGCCGACCTCTCGACGGGCGTGGAAGCTGACTGCTACATGAGCGTCGAGGACGGCGAGGGCGTCCAGGAGACGCTGGACGCGGCCGTCGAGGCGGTCGGCTACGAGCCCGAACTACCCCACGAGCAGTAACGCCGACCGCGGACTCGAGCTGCCTCGCGACCAGAAACGCCGACCGCGGACCCAGTTCTCACACCCAGCGATTCCAGTTGCTATCCCGTGCTGTCGCGGTACACGTACCGGACTTCCACGCCGAGGTCTGTGTTCGTGTTGGCCTGGATGCGTTCACGGAGTTCGCCGGGGAGACCCGGGTACGCCGACCCCGCTGGTGCGCCGATAGTGACGACGACGCGCTGGGGCTCGCGCTCCACGAGCCCCTGTTCGTATTCGTAGCGCGTCTCCAGTCGTGCGGTGTCCTCGTAGGCCGACTGCGCGAGCACGTCGTCGATTGCTTCGTTGACGGCCTGTTCGTTCGTCGCGGACACGTAGGACGTGTACGTCACGCCGCCGAGGAACGCCGACAGCACCGCGATGGCGACGGCGAGGGTGGCGACGCGCTTCACCAGCGCTGACCGCGCCTCACCGACCTCGAAGAACCGCTGCGGGCGGTACCCCGAGTACCACAGCACGACCAGCGCCGCGAGGTTGATGGAGAGCACGTTCACGAGCACGAGGATGCCGGACCCGACAGCGAGCGTCGGGACGCCCCACGCGAGCCCGATACCGACGCTGGCAGCCGGCGGAATCAACGCGACGGCGATGGCGACGCCGACCAGCGCCGACGACACGCCCGTCATCAGGCTGAACACGCCAGCGACGCCAGCGCCGAGCGCGACCACCAGCGAGAGGAAGTCCGGTCGCAGGCGCTCGCTGACCTCCGACAGCGAGAGGACGTCGAGGCCCGGCGGGACGACGTTCGTGTACTTCACGAAGAACGCGAACGCGGCCGCGCCGACTACCGAGAGCGCCACGCCGACCAGTTGGAGGTAGACGCCCCGCCGGAACAACTCCTCGTCGTCGACGACGGTGCCCACGCTCGCGGACATCGCCGGCCCCAGCAGCGGCGCGATGACCATCGACCCGACGACGGTCGCCGGCGAGTCAAGGAGGAGGCCCGCCGTCGCGATGATGGTGCTGACCAGCGTCATCACGACGTACGTCCGTCGGGACGGCGCGAGATCCTCGGCGCGCGCCACCAGTTCCTCGCGAGCGATCCGGTCGTCGTTCTTCTCCTCCTCGGCGTAGCGCTCCGTGAGTTCGTCGAAGTGCCGAGAGACGACTGTTTCCGCGCTCAAGATCACCGTGTACGCGTCCTCCGAAAGGCCCGCCGACCGGAGCGCGTCGAGCGCGTCCTCCACGCCCTGCGTGGGAATCGGGAAGTTGACGACGGCCGTGTAGTCCCGGTCGCTCGTCTCGTCGGACACCACGTAATCGATGCCCTCGTCGTCGAGCGCGTCGAGAACCGCCTCGCGTTTTCCGGTCGGCACGGTCACTTGGACGAGTCGCACGTCTCCGGGTTCACGCGGCCGGAAGAAAAGCGTTCAGGGGTCGCGGACGCGACCGCGGGATCGACGTGGCGGCGGTCGAATCAGTCAGGCCGCCGTGGCGTTGTACGCGACGCGGACGTCCGCGGACACGGTGACCGAGCCCGACTCGATGGACGTCCCGCCGCCCGCGTCACCGGCGTACGCGACCGTTTCGGTCTGGTACGCGCGGTAGCGCGTGTTCGTGGAGATGATGCTGTGGGTCTCGGTCACCGAGAGGTCGCCGGCCTCAGCGAGCGTGTTCGCGCGCGTCTCGGCGTTGTTCATGGCCTTCGCGAGCGCGTCCTGGTAGAGGTCCTCGCGCTTCTCGTCGGACAGCGTGAACGAGACGCCCATCACGCGGTCAGCGCCGTTGTCCACCGCCAGGTCGACGACTTCGCCAGCTTTGTCAGTGTCGTTGACCGTGATCTCGAAGGCGTGGACACCGCGGTAGTTGCCGTACTCGGTGCCCTCCTGGGTCCGTTCGCGCTCCTGGCGGATGTCGAAGTGCGAGGTTCGGATCGCGTCCGAATCGAGGCCGTACTCCTCGAGCGCGTTCCGCACGGAGTCGGACTTCTCACCGATCTCGTTGCGGACCGTCGTGGAGTCCTCGCCCGTCGCGGTCACGGCGACCCGGATCACGGCCTGGTCGGGTTGCGCTTCGACTTCGCCGTCTGCGGAGACGGTGATCGACTGCTCGGAAGGTGCCGCCTGGCCGGCCGCCGCCGCCCCGCTACCGAGCGTGAGGGCGCCCGCGACGCCCGCCGTCACCAGCAGGGCGGTCGCCAGCACCGCGAGCAAGAGTGTTTTCTGTTTCATCACACCAACCACTACAGCGGGCGGACCCTTCAACCTCCCTCAGAGTGAAACCGGCGTTTCAGCGTCGCCAGCTTCGTCTTTCGGGGGTTGGCTCCCTACGACAGGACGCGGGACTTAACCACGTTCGCCGGCTACGACTGGTATGTTCGACACGCGCCCCGACCGGAGCGACGAAGTGGTGCTCGTCGGCCGGTCCAACGTCGGGAAATCCACGCTGATGCGCGAAATTACGGGCCACAGCGTCCCGACCGGCCAGAAACCCGGCGTCACCCGGAAACCCAACCACTTCGACTGGGCCAGCGACGACTTCGTCGTCACCGACCTCCCCGGCTTCGGGTTCATGTCCGGCGTCGAGGACGAGGTCCGCGAGGCGATCAAAACGGACGTCGTCCGCTACCTCGAGGCCAACGCCGACGACATCCTCGTCGGCGTGCTCGTCCTCGACGGCAAAGCCGCCGTCGACATCATCGACCGCCACTCCGGCGACGACGAAATCCCTCACGTCGTCGAACTGTTCTACCTCCTCGAAGACCTCGGCATCACCCCCGTCGTCGCCGTCAACAAGATGGACAAAGTCGACGACCGCGACGAACGACTCGACGACATCGCCGACCGACTCGGCCTCCTCCCACCCTGGAAACAGTGGCAGGACACCATCGCCCCCATCGCCGCCAAACACGGCCGCATCGACCCCTTCGAGGCCGCCGTCCGCACTCACCTCGAGGACGCGAAACGCCACGACCTCAAGAAATTCTTCGCGTAACCACTTTTGCAGCGGTCGGCGCGCTGCGCGCGCCTCCCTTGCATAAACGTGGTGAAAAAGCCCAGCGTCCTCCCTGCGGTCGTCCTTGCGCCCACGCTCGCTTCGCTCACGGCCTCCCCGTTCGGGCCGCTCGCGTGGTGAATCGCGGCGCTCGGGACCTCCGGACCGCTCGCGCAGCGAGCGCTAGTCGCCGACCAGATTTTACATACCAGAGCGGGGCCAACCCGCCCCGTTACCTAACGACAAGCGCGGGTCGGCCGGCTTCGGAACGGCGGCGAACCGGCTCGCTGAGGACACTCGCCGCCTGCAAGCCCAAGTAGCGCCAAGGCTGTCGAGTACTGAGACGGGGCGACTCGGGAGAAAGTCCTCGTCACAAGGGGCTCGGAGGGGGTAACTCCTCGTCACCGTCGCCCGGGATAGCCGTAGGTCCCGGGCGGAAAAGAACCTTTCACTCGTCCCCGGAGCGCGACTCCGCCCAGTCCGCCCAGTCACGGTGCGCCGCTGCGATATCCCGCACGTCCGCGGCGTCCAGGGACCCCCGTTCGGTGACGACGGCGTCGACGAGCGCGGCGGGCACGACTTCGAACACGGGGTTCAGGACCTCGATGGGGGCGTCGCCGTCGTAGAGGTCGCCGGGGTCACCGGGTTCGACCGGAAGCGGCTCGGGCGCAATCTTGTCCGCTGCGCACGCGACGAACACGGGGGCAGCCACGTCGCGGGCGGCGAGGGCCGCTGCCCGCGTCCCGACCTTGTTCACGACGGAGCCATCCGGGAAGACGGCGTCCGCGCCGACGAGCACGGCGTCGGCCGACGCGACGACCGCGGGGAGGTTCGCGTCCGTCGTGAGCGTCACGTCCAGGGAGTCTGCGAGGGACTCCGCGACGCCGACTCCCCTCCCCGCCCGGCCGGGATTCCG
>NZ_WUUU01000091.1 GCF_009831555.1 Halobacterium bonnevillei
GGCGCAAACCAAGAAATCGGATTTGTTACTGTAGCTGTTTGGTTTTGACCATCCCCGACTTTTAGTCTCGCAGACATTGAAACTATTCATGTGTAATTTTTGGTGTTTCCCGGTGGCCTCCTTGTACACATACCAATCGAATTCCGTCCTTCGCCGAGGAACGGGTAGCGTGCGTGGCGCGCCTTCATCGCTGTCACCCTTGCGAGCGAACGCCGATAAACACCCCGGCTCCGGGACGAGCGCTCCGGCGACCAGAGCGGACGGGTGCACTCGTGCGCGAGCCGGCCAGCGGCGGCGAGCGACCGAAGGCCTATCGGTGCCGGGCGTCCACTGTAGGGGTATGTTCGCGCGCGGCTTCTGGAAGTGGGCGTACGCGCTGCCGCCGGCAGTCCTCGGCGCGGCGCTGTTCGCCATCTCGTCGCTGTGGGGCGTCCTCGGGTTCGCGCTCTCCGGGTTCGTGCTCTGGTTCCACCGCGACCCGGACCGCAGGCCAGACGGCCCGGGGGCGGTCTCGCCAGCCGACGGGACGATCTCGGTGATTCGAGAGACCGAGGACGGCCGCGTCCGCCTGGGCGTGTTCATGAACGTCCACGACGTCCACGTCAACCGCGCGCCCCTCGACGGCACGGTCGAGGGCGTCGAACACGAATCCGGGGGCCACCGCCCGGCGTTCGACAAGGAGTCCGAGCACAACGAACGCGTGCGCTTCGAGTTCGACGAGTACAGCGTGGTGCTCATCGCCGGCGCGTTCGCGCGACGCATCCACCCTTACGTGGACGCCGACGAGGACGTGGCGCGCGGCGACCGCATCGGTCACATCTCCTTCGGGAGTCGCGCCGACGTGATTCTCCCGGCGGAGTTCGGGCCCGAGGACGTCGCGGTGGAACCCGGAGAGAAGGTGGCTGCAGGCGAAACAGTACTCGCACGCCGCGAGGACGGGGCGCGCGACCGCCTCGCGGGACGCGCAGTCGGGGACCGGCGCGGAGACCGTAGCGAGGGTCGGAGTGGGGACCGTAGCGGGAACGCGGCGCTGTCGGGCAGCGAGTGAGTTTTGTGGCGGGCCGCTAGAGACGCCCGCATGAGCGGTTCCGAGCAATCCCTGTTCGACCGGGTGGCCGCGGAGATGGCTGCCCACCTCGACGGCGACTCGTCGGGCCACGACATGCACCACGCGTGGCGCGTGAACCGCCTCGGCGTCCGCATCGCCGAGGCCGAGGGCGCGAATCCGCGCGTCGTCGGGGTCGCCGGCCTCGTCCACGACCTCCACCGCGTGCGCGGCGACGGGTTCACCCATCCCGAGGAGACCATCCCGGAAGTCCGGGAGATTCTGGCGGACGCGGCCGTCCCGGACGCCATGCGGGACGCGGTCTGTCACTGCGTCGCCGTCCACGAGGAGTACGGCTTCGAGGACGACCCGATGGCCGCCGAGACCGTGGAAGCGGAAGTCCTGCAGGACGCGGACAACCTCGACGCCATCGGCGCCGTCGGCGTCGCGCGGGCGTTCCAGTTCGGGGGCGCGCACGGCAACCTCCTCTGGGACCCGGACCGGCCGCTCCCCGACAACGACCCCTACGAGAAAGACGGCCACGAGGACCACGACGGCCCCGCGAGCACGTACCACCACGTCCACGCGAAACTCCTGCGCCTCCGCGAGAACATGAACACGGAGACCGGCCGGGAGATCGCGGCCGACCGCCACGCGTTCCTCGAGGCGTTCGCCGACCGCTTCGAGAAGGAGTGGTACGGTGAGGCCTGACAGCCTGGTGCGGCGACACCGCGCCCTGGCCGTGGGATGCAGCGCTGGCCCTAGCCGCCCTTGAGGAGGTCCGTCACGCCGGCCGTCTCGGCGATTATCCACGCGACGAACACGCCGTACGCGAGCAGCAGGGCGTAGGCCTCGGGGCGCGTCATCGAGAGGTCGGTGCGCAGGATGGCGAACAACAGCACGGTCGCGAGCGTGAGCACGCCGAGCATCGGGACGGCCGCCGCGAAGTCCACGGTGACGGTGCCGACGATGAGGACGCCCACCGGAATCGCGACCAGGAGGTCGAACGTGTTCGACCCGAGGACGTTCCCGAGGCTGGTACGGGCTTTGCCGGCCTTCGCCGACCGGACGCTCACGAGCGTATCCGGGAGACTCGTCGCGGCCGCGACGATGACGACGCCGGCGAGGAACTCGGGGATGCCGAACGTCTGGCCGAGCGACTCGACGCTCCCGACGAGCTGTTCGACCGCCACCAGGATGAGGAACAGCCCGGCCGCGAGACGCCCCCACTCCCGGCGGAGCCGTATCTTCTCGGTGACTTCGGGGGCGTCGTAGTCGCCGACGTCCTGCCACTGGATGAAGAGGTAGAGGCCGTACACGAGCAGCGGAAGCATCGCCAGCGGCCGCGTGATCTGGCCGGCGAGCGCGGGCCCGGTGGGGTCGGGGATGTAGATGACTGCGAGCGCGAACGTGATGACGAGTGCGGAGACGGCGATCATGTAGAACTGCGCTTCCTTGTAGACGACCGTGCGGTCCGCTTCCAGGTCGCCCTCGGCCGCGATGCCGGAGAGCGCGGGGATGACGAGGATGTTGAAGATGGCGGACCCGACGATCGCGCCGACGCCCATGTTGAAGGTGTCCGCCAGCGCCGTGAAGACGACGCTGGCGAACTCGGGGAAACTCGACCCGAGCGCGACGACGACCGATCCCTGGACGACGGCGGGGAGCCCGTAGTGCAGTGAGAGCGCTTCCGCTGCTCGTTCGAGCCACCCGCTCCCCAGCCAGATGAGCGCGGACGTCACCACGACGACGAGCACGTGGACGGCTGTCGCGTCCGGCAGCAGGCCACCGAGGACCATCGTCCCCAGCATCGCATGAGGGGCGTATAATTGTGCGTGTCTCGGACGGCCGGTACCCCCGGCGCAACGCACGATTCAGTCCATGAAGAACGCGCAGTTCGCATAGAACGACCGGAGCATCGGTCACAGCTAGCAGCCGCGAGCCGAGCGGCGCGGCGCGAGGAACGAGCGCTCGAACTCCGCGAACGGGGAGCGGAGCGACCCGTGAGCGGTTCGAAACAACCCGAGGCGAGCGGTTCACCGCGCGACCGTAGGGAGCGCGGGCCGACGACTGAGGGACGCGAGGTGCTACGCGCCTCGGGATGCGCGAACGGCGGAGCCGTGAGCGCGAAGCGGACCGAAGGAGGAGTGCGTTAGTCTGATTGGATCCGGGGCGCGAGCATGTAGGTGACGCGGCCCTGCGCTTCGGCGATGTCGTAGTGGATCTTGACGGGGTATTCGTCGCCGAGTTCGAGTTCGACCTCGGCGTCCTTCGGGATGGCCTTGTTCATGTCCTTGAGGTAGTCGAGGCTGAACAGGCTGTGGGCGCTGCCGGCGTCGAGGTCGATGAGCTGGTCGCGGGTGAGTTCGAGGTGGACGTCGTCGGTGTCGCCTTCCGCGTCGACGTAGAACAGTTCGTCGGCGGCGTCGACGCCGAGCGCGATGTGGTCGGAGACCATGTCCGCGGCGCGGACGGCGCGGTCGATGTCGGCGCCCTCGATGACGACGTTCGCGGAGAGGTCGAGGTCGGGGATGTCGGGTTCCTGCCGGATGGAGTCGGGGTCGATGAGCGCGAGCGTGTACTCGAGGCCGTCGATCTGGATGTGGAGTTTGCGGGTTTCCTCGTCGAGTTCGAGCTGGACGAGCTGGTCTGAGTCGGCCATCCCGGCGATGTCCTCGAGTCGGGAGAGGTTGACGCCGATGATGCCGCCGTCCGCTTCGTAGGATTCGAACGCGGCGGCTCCGAGGTCGAGGTCCACCATGCCGACGTTGGCCGGGTCGACCGCGCGAATGGAGAGTCCGTCCTCGTCGAGGTGGATCTTGCATTCGTCCACCAGCACGCTCACGGAGTCGAGCGTTTCCCGGAGCGTGTCGGCGCTCACAATCGCCTTGAACATATGGGAATCGCTACGAAATCCGGGAATAAAAAGCCCCACGTTCCGCGTGCGCGCGTAAATCGCAGGATGGCGCTGGGAGCGCGCTGGCGCCGGCAGCGACGGCCGGTTTCAAGAGCGAACGGGTGCGTTCGGAAAGATGACCTCGGGTGAATCGGCGGCTACCGGGTGACCGGGAGTCCCGCGCGAGTGCCGCGGCGACTGCGAAACGTCGGCCCGGGTTGGCGGAGCGGCGCGGCGCGGCCGTCCGGAACCGTCAACCCGGCTTAATTCGGCTTAATCCGGCGGTTGACGGCCCGAAGACGCCTTTAGGGCTTCCCCCCTTTACGTCCGTCTGGGTCGTGGCCTCGAGTGCACATGAACCGCACCGTACCGACACTACTCGTAGCCGGGCTCGTGCTGCTCGCCGGGTGCGCCGGCGGCATCACCGGCCAGAGCGGCACGCAGTCGACGGTAGAGGACAGTGGCACAGTCTCGTTCTACGTCAGCGACGAGGCGAACGCAATCGACCAGTTCGAATCCCTGAACGTGACGATCACGAAAGTCGGGTTCTCGCAGACCAGTGACGCGGACGCGAACGCGTCCGCCAGCGAGGACGTCGAGACGGACTCGGAGACCGAAACCGTGACCGACTCCGAGACGGAGACGGAGACCGAGACGGACACGGAGACCGAAACCGAAACCGAAACCGAAACCGACTCCGAGACGGACACTGACACGGAGACCGAAACCGAAACCGACTCCGAGACGGACACTGACACGGAGACCGAAACCGAAACCGAAACGGAATCAGACGACGACAGCCAGGACGACTCTGAGACCGACGAGGAGTCCGAGAGCGAGTCCGAGGACGAGGCTGAGTCCGAGGACGACGGCGAGGGGAACGCCGAGTGGGTCGAGCGCGACGTCGACTCGCGCACGGTCGACCTGACCGAGCTGCAGGGCGCGAACGCGACCCTCCTGCAGAATATGAGCGTGCCCGCGGGCGAGTACGAGAAGGTCTTCGTCCACGTCGAGGACGTCAACGGGACGCTGAAGACCGGCGAGGAAGTGAACGTGAAGCTCCCGAGCGAGAAACTCCACCTGAACAAGGACTTCACGGTGGACTCGGAGAGTAACGTCGAGTTCGTCTTCGACATCACGGTGTTCGAGGCGGGCAACAGCGGGAAGTACATCCTGAAGCCGGTCGCCGGCGAGTCCGGCACGGACGTCCCCATCGAACGCGTGGACGGCGATGACGTCGAAGCCGACCTCGACGTGAACGCCGTCGGCGAAGTGCGTGCCGGCGAGAACGTGACCGTGCAGGTCACGCAGGACGGCGACCCGGTCTCGAACGCGACCGTCGAGGTCGAGGACGCTGACGTGACCGTGACGACGAACGCCAACGGCACCGCGACGGTGCAGGTGCCGGCGGACGCCGAGGAGTTCGAGGTGGAAGCCGCGACCGGCGAGAACAGCGAGTACGGCGAAGGTGAGGGCGAACTCGAAGTCGAGTTCGGTGAGGACGACGAACGCGAAGGCGACGACGGCGACGACGGCGAGCGCGACGTGGACGACCAGACCAACGAGTCCGCGGACCTCGCAGTCACCCTGCAGGGGAGTTTCGCGGCCAGCGAGAACGTGACCGTCGTGGCGACTGACGGCGACGGCGACCCCGTCGAGGACGCGACCGTCGAAGTTGACGGCGACGTCGTCGGCGAGACGAACGCGGACGGCGAACTGACGTTCACCGTCCCCGGGAACGTCAGCACCGACTCGCAGGTGTCGGTGACCGCCGACGGAACGACCGTCGTCGTCGACTCGATGACCGTCGCCACTGCGAGCTAACGGCGACGACCGGGCGACGAACGATCGGCGCGCCGCGCGGCGCGCCAGCGGTGCTATTTCTCACGCGGCAATCGCGCCAGCGAAGCAGAGCCGTCGCGGTACGACCGCGTTCGTTCCACAGCGAGCGTCTACAGGGACAACGACGCGGTTTTCCGTTCCGGCGCCCTAGCAGTGATAACTGACTATGGGGAACGGCAAGGACCACTACTACAACAAGTCGAAACAGGAGGGCTACCGCACGCGGGCGGCCTACAAGCTCCAGCAGATCGACGACGAGTTCGGCGTGCTGTTCGGCGGCGCGACGGTCGTCGACCTGGGCGCGGCGCCGGGCGGGTGGCTACAGGTCGCCGCCGAGCGAGTCGGGTCGCGGGGGAAGGTCCTGGGCGTGGACTTCCAGCGCATCGACTCCATCGAGGACGTCGAGGCGGGCGTGGAGACGATCCGCGGCGACATGACCGACGAGGACACTCGCGAGGAGATCGCGGCGAAGGCGGGGCGGGGCGGCGTCGACGTCGTCATCTCGGACATGGCGCCGAACATGACCGGCGAGTACAACCTCGACCACGCGCGCTCAGTGCACCTCGCGCGCACCGCGCTGGACACCGCACGCGACGTGCTGCAGGACGGCGGCCACTTCGTCGCGAAGGTGTTCGACGGCCAGGACTTCGAGGCGTTCCGCGAGGACGTCGCGGAGGAGTTCGCGTTCGCGGCGACGTACACGCCCGACGCGTCCCGTGACTCCTCCTCCGAGCTGTACGTCATCGGGAAGAACCGCGTGGACGCGCCCGTCGAAGCCGGCGACGTACTCGACGTGGAGATTGTCGGCGAGGGCGACGAGGGCGACGGCATCGCGAAGGTCGCGGACGGCTACACGCTGTTCGTGCCCGAGGCCGCAGCGGGCCAGACCGTCGAGATCGAAGTGACCGACGTGAAGCCGAACTTCGGGTTCGCCGAGCGCACGGACTGATTCTCCGAGCTGCGTCGGCGGGTACTCGGTGACCGGGTCCCGAACTGCCGGCGTTCCAACGCAGTAGCGAGGACCGGGTTCTTACTCAGTGACGGGTTCGCCGCCCAGTGGGTCGCCGTCCCCGAGCAGTTCGCGGACGGCGTAGACGAACGGCGTGTCGGCGACGGCGATGGCGAGTTTGAGGACGTACTGGCCGACGATGAGCGCGAGGATTTCGCCACTCGCGTAGGGGTCGCCGGCGCCGAACGTCGCGGGCGCCAGCCAGAACGCGACAGTCACGAAGATGACGGTGTCGATGGCCTGGCTGGACGCAGTCGAGGCGACGTTGCGCAGCCAGAGGTGCGCGCCGTCAGTGCGGCGGCGGATGGCGTGGAACGCGAGCACGTCCCAGTTCTGACTGACGACGTACGCCAGCAGGCTGCCGGTGACGATGTTCGCGCTCGACCAGAGCACGCCCGTGAACTCGGACTGCCCGACCCCGGAGAACGGCGCGATGGGCGCTTCCATCGTGGTGTAGACGAGCACGAGCATCACGAGCGTCATCGCGAACCCGACGTTCACGAGCACCTGGGCGGCGCGCCGGCCGTACAGTTCCGAGTAGCAGTCCGACGCGAAGAACGTCAGCGCGTACGCCAGCGCGGCGCCCGGCATCACGAGCGCGGCACCCGTGTACGGGAGTTCGAACGGAATCTGGAACATGAGGAGTTTCGACGCCGTCAACTGCGCGGTGACGAGCGCGGTGACGAACAGGCCGACGAGCGCCACCTGGCCGGCGTGGACGCGGTCCTCACTCCGCATCGTCGTCGGGCCTCCGGTCGTCGTCGAGGCGGCCGTGCCGGGCGTCGATGTCGTCGAGGAGGTCCAATGTCTTCCGGACGGAGGCGCGGATGGCGTCGCTTCGGTTCACGAACTTGCCGTCGTCGCCGACGTGTTCGTCGAGGTCCTCCAGCAGTTCCTGGGGCATCTCGACGCTGATCTTGGGCATACGCCACTGATAATACCCAGATAATATAAGCGGCGCGGCTCGGAGAGGAAGTAATTCAGTTCTGACAGAAACGTTGTTCTGCGAGCCGTTAACTGGCGGTGTGTCGTCACGTTCCACGATGCCCGACGGTTCCCAGCACGCCGCTGAAACCCCAGAGAAGTACAGCAGGACGGCCCTCGCGGCTGACGCCCGCGAACTCGCTGCGACGCTCGAAGACGCCCACCCCGACCCGTACGCCGGTCACGGCGGCCGGGTCGACTTCCACAGGCGCCTCGAAACACTCGTCCGCGACCTCCCCGAGGGCGGCGAGCGCGAGGCCGAATTCGTGCGCCGCCTCCAGCGGTTCGTCGCCCGCGTCCGCGACGGCCACACGAGCGTTGACGTGCCGGGGGACCCACACGCAGCCGTCGACTGCCGGTTCCCACTCGACCTTCGAGTCGTCGGCGACGCGCTCTACGTCGACGCCGTCTACGAGGACGACCACGCTGACCTGCTCGGGGGCCGCCTCCTGGCGGTGAACGACGTCCGCGTCCCGGCGTTGCGGGAGCGGATGGCCGCGGCCCAGAGCAGCGACAACGTATACGGCGACCGCCAGTCGCTGTGCGCCGCGCTCGGCCCTGACCCGAGGATGCTCGGAGCACTCCTGGCGGAGGGCGCGTCCACGCCGATCCTCACAGTCGAACGCTCGGACGGCGAGCGCGTGGAACGAACTGTCGACCACACGCCCGCCGAAGAACCGACGGCGACACTCGACCGGGCGCTGGACCACCCGGAGACGAGCGGCGAACCCGCGTACAGGCTGCTCGACGGCGGCGACGCAGCCCTGCTGACCATCCCGGACTGCCAGACGCACCGCGAGCCCATCGAGGCCGCCGTCGCGATGTACGACGACCTGCCGGACCTCTACGACCCGCGGGAGACGTACCGCCAGGTGGTCGGCGACCCCGTCCCGGACGACGTCGAGGACGTCCTCGCGGGCATCCCGGCAGCGACTGCCGTGTTCACGTCGCTCGCCGCGGAGATGGCCGCCGCCGGCACGGAGACGCTCGTCGTGGACACGCGCGGCAACGGCGGCGGGAGTTCCCTGCCCGCTTACATCCTCGCCTGGGTGCTCTACGGCAGCGACGGCCTCGGCGAGGCGGCCGCCGACCAGTACAGCGTCTCGAAGGACTCGGCGACGTACCGCGCGCAGTACGGCGACGACGGCCCCCTGGTGGACACCGACAATCCCGCGGGCTTCGACTTCGGCTCGTACTTCACGCCAGACAGCGAGAAACGGGCCTCGATTCTCGAGGAACTCACGGCCGTCAGCGAGACGTTCGCGTCCGCCGTCGAGGACGGCGAGTACGACGGCTTCTACGCGCCCGAGAACGTCGTCGTCGTGACGGACGCGGAGACGTTCTCCGCGGGCGTCGAACCCGCCGTCCTGCTGTCGAAACTCGGCGCGCGCGTCGCTGGCGTGCCGTCGGCACAGGCTGCCAACGGGCCGCGGGACGTGCTGTTCGGGGAGCTATCGAACACCGGCGTCGAATTCAGAACCTCGTTCCGGTACCACGCGTTCCTCCCCGGCGAGGACGGCACCGTCTTCGACGTGGACGTCGCGCTCACGCCCCAGCAATTCGAAGCGTATGATCGCACGAGCGACGCCAGCGTCCGCCTCGCGCTCGACGTCGCAGCCGGTACGCTACCCCTTTGAGGGCGCCGACGCCCCGCCGCCGCGACGTCCGCCGAGCGTGATCACGGTGAGGATGCCCAACCCGAGCATGTACATCAGCACCATCGGGAGCGCGATCAACAGCATCGTGTAGAGGCTGTCCGGCGTGACGAGTGCACCGAACGCGAACATCGAGATGACGGGGACGCGCCAGCGCCGCCGCATCGTCCCGTAGGAGACGATACCGCCGAGGTGGAACAGCACCATCGTCACGGGGATGTCCACGAGCAGGCCGATGCCGACGGTCAGCAGGAACACCATCCACGCGAAGTTACTGACCGTGTAGCTGATGATCATGTCCGAGGCGAGCGCGTCGTACACCAGGTAGGAGATGATTTCCGGTGCGACGAACGAGTACCCGACCCAGCTGCCGAACAGGAGGCCGCCGACGAGACCGCCGCCCCAGACGCCGATGGCGCGCCGATCACCGGTCACGAGTCCGCTCTCCGAGAGCGCCGGCCACGCGTAGTAGAGGATGATCGGCAGCACGCCGACCACCGCCAGCACGACGGAGATCTTCACCTGGAAGACCAACGCCTCGACCGGGTGGAGCGTGATCGGCCACGCGACGTCGCCGGCCGGCTGGACGTCCTGCGGGATGCGCGCGATGAAGTCGTCCCGGAGGTCGCCGAAGCCGCCGTAGTACAGCCACCCGAAGAGGCCGACCATCAACACCATGAAGGACCCGACGATGCGGAACGCTCGCGACCGCAGGCTCCCGAGGATGAACCGGATGTCGTAGTAGTAGCCGCCGATGTCGTCCTCGGTGGTCTCCTCCTCCGTGAACGCGTCCATCATCCCCGCAGCGGTGCTCTGGACGGGGTTCGAGCCGCCGCCACCGCTGCCGTCGTCCCCGCCGCTGCCGCTCGCCGCCCCGTCAGCGTCGGCGTCGCCGTCCGCGTCGGCGTGGACGTCGTCGAACCGGTCGAGGACGGCCTGCGCCTTCTGGTCGTCGTCCTCGTCGAGTGCGCGCTGGGCCGTGGCCAGCGCCTCGTCCTCGGACAGTGGACTCGAACACCTCCCGGCGGGCGCCGCCCGCACGCCGGCCGCGTCGAGGACGTCGAGGTCGATTTCCGCCGGCTCCGCCGTCGGCCCGAGACCGGTCGCCGCGACCTGCTGGGCGCGCGATCGACGGCGACGTACACGTAGAACAGCAGCGCGCCGGTCAGCGCCACCAGTGCGAACAGGCGCCCAGCAGCAGGTAGCCCGTCGACGGTCGACGCCGAGCGCGGCGGCGACGGTCGGCACGCGCACGGACGACCCGATGAAGCGGAGGCCGTCGTTGAACGCCGCGATGCCGCCGTACTGGCCGGCCGCGTACCCCGCGGCGAACCCGAGGACGCCGACGCCGAACACGCGGTTCCAGCGCTCCCGGAACACGCCACGGACGTCGACGTGCTCGCGGCCGCGTTTCATCGTCACGACGATCTTCGCGAGGTACAGCGAGAGGCCGTAGAGGAGAATGAGCGGAGACGCCCACAGAATCTGCGTGAAGGGGTCCGGCGGCGAGAAGAACGCCCCGAACCCGAAGATGCCGACGATCGCGTACTTCCACTTGTCGCGGAACGTCTCGTAGGGCACGATGCCGGAGTACGAGAGCGCAGAGACAATCAGGGGGAGCTGGGCGGCCAGTGCAAAGGAGAGCGCGAGGAAGAGGATGAACTCCGTCCACTGGATGACGCCGTACTTCGGCGCGAGGCCGGCTCCCGTCGCGTTGCCAGCGAGGAAGCTGAACATCAGCGGGAAGAACAGGTAGTAGGCGTACAGGACGCCGAGCGTGGCGAGCCCAGCACACACCACTGCCACCCCGAAGACGTGCACCCGGGAGACGGAGACGTCGGGAATGATCTCGCGGTCCTGCAGCGGCTTCCGCGCGTGGAAGAGCAAGACCGGAATTGCGACGAATGCCCCCGTGAACAGGCCGATCTTCACCTGCATGAGGATGACGTCGAACGGCGTCTGAGCGATGACGTCCGCGGTGTTGGCGAGGAGGTCCCGCTCAAGCATCGGCCAGATGTACCACCGCATCGCGAAGATTCCGCCGAGCAACCCGACGACGAACGCGATGAAGACGTGCTGGAGTTGCGACTGTGCAGTCCGGAGCATCACCCCGAGCGTCTGACGCCCGGAATCGATGGCGCGAGCCGTCCCGGGGTCGATCATGCCCGAACCGGAGCTACTCATTGGGTCCGGCTAGCCCACTCGCAATTATCAATCTTCCCGTCGACAGCCAAAAGAAAGCCTATAACGGACCGGTCGCCAAAGCACGGACACGAATGGCCGAGGAACCGGACGGCGGGCGAGACAGTTCCGACTGGGAAGGCCTCGCATCCGCCGTCCGACGCGTCGACGCCGACGCCGAGAGCGCCAGCGGCAGCGACGCCGACAGCGCTAGCGGCACCGACGCTGACCGGGGCGCGGCGGCGACG
>NZ_WUUU01000092.1 GCF_009831555.1 Halobacterium bonnevillei
TCGGTCGTGGTCGGGCGGCAGAAGTGGGTCCCCCAGATGCGGGACCGCGTCCGCAAGTACGGGTTCGGCGACCAGTTGGCGTCCTTCCGGACCGCGGACCTCGGCGTGCTGGACTTCCAGGCCGCCGAAGACGACGCCCCGGTTCGCTCGCGCGTTCCGCGACGAACACGTCGCCGACGGGCGTTCGCACCGTGGACGCGCCGACGTCTGCGAGGACGTCCTGGACGAGCATGCTCGTGTTCAGCGGGACGGCGACCTGGTCGCCGTCGCGCGACCGCCCGCGCGAACAACGCGAGGAGCTCGTCGCCCTCGAGGAACGCGCCGTCCTCGTCGAGCGCCATCATCCGGTCCGCGTCGCCGTCGTGAGCGACACCCAGGTCGTGGTCTGTGGCGGCGACGTACGCGGCCAGTGTTTCCAGGGTCTCCTCGGTCGGCTCGCTGGGCCGCGCCGGGAACCGGCCGTCAGGCTGGGCGTTCAGCGTCGACACCGAACACCCGAGGTCGTCCAGGACGCGAGCGGTCAACTGCCCCGCGCCGTTCCCGACGTCGACGGCGACGGAGACGTCGGACACCCGCGGCGTCGCGTCCAGAATGGCCGCCGCGTGCCGCTCGGCGGCGTCGGTGCGCTCGGACCGGTCGCCGGTCTCCCGCCAGGACGCCAGGTCGTAGTCGTCCTCCCGGATTCGCCGGCTGATCGCTTCGCGCTGGGCTTCGTCGAACGCCTGCCCGCTCGGCGTCCACAGTTTGAAGCCGTTGTCCTCGGGAGGGTTGTGCGAAGCAGTGATGACGACGCCGGCGTCGGCGTCCAGGTCGCCGACTGCGCGCGCGACTGTCGGCGTCGCCTCGACGCCGACGTCGACGACGTCCGCCCCGCACTCCCTGAGTCCCGTCGAGACACCGTCCAGGAGAAGTGACCCCGTTTCTCGCGTGTCGCGGCCGACGACCACGCGCTCGTGGCCGTCCGACGCGACGGCTCGGCCGACCGCGACCGCGAGTTCGCCCGTGACCCGTTCGCCGACCGTGCCCCGAATACCGCTCGTGCCGAACATGCATCCATCTGTGACCAGGAACGACTTGGTTATGCAGCATCCAAATCGCCGCCCACCGACGCGTCGCATGCGGCGGCGCACTCCGTTCACGCGATTCCGCGGTTTAGATACTGTATAGTAAATGCGTCCCGGCGCGTACGAACGAGTGGCGACTGGCAGGGAACTGACTCACTGTCGGTCGCACCAGCCCCGGAGCGTTTCCCCCTCCCGCGAACCCGAGACGCCGGGCACGTCGACCGCGGGACCTGTGCGGGCCCGGGAGACCGGGCTCGCCGGACACAGCCGGTTGCTGACCCAACCCCACCCAACCCCACCCCACCCCACCCCTCGCGCCACTGGACGCAGTTCCGGTGGTGCGACCCTCCCCCCTCTCTGTCATCCACGCATCTCCAGGAGCTGCAGCGTCCCGGTTTCAGTCGTCGGCGGACGCGCCCGCGGCCGGGTGTTCGACGTCCCGGTCCGTCGCTTCGTCCTGGACGTCGTAGGGGTACTCGCCGGACACGCACCCGACGCAGAGGTCGGATTCGGACTTCCCGATGGCCGTCGTGATGGCGTCCAGCGAGAGGTACGACAGGCTGTCTGCGCCGATCTCCGCGGCGATCTCGTCGGCAGTCTTGTCGGCGGCGATGAGTTCGTCCCGGGTCGCCATGTCGATGCCCATGTAGCAGGGCGCGACGATCGGCGGCGCGCCGATGCGGACGTGGACTGCGTCCGCGCCAGCCTCCCGAACGAGGTCGACCAGCTGACTGCTCGTCGTCCCGCGGACGATGGAGTCGTCGATGATGGTGACCTCGCGGCCCTCGACGGTGGACTTGATGGGGTTGAGTTTCAGGCGGACGGCCTGTTCGCGGGCTTCCTGGGTCGGCATGATGAACGTCCGGCCGACGTACCGGTTCTTCATCAGGCCCTCCGCGAACTCGACGCCGGCGCCGTCGTTCTGCGCTGCTTCTGCGTACCCAGAGGCGAACGCGCGCCCGGAGTCCGGGACCGGCATCACGACGTCGGACTCGACGCCGGTCTCGGCCCAGAGCTGTCGGCCGAGTTCGCGCCGCACCTCGTAGACGAGCTCCTCGTCGATGACGGAGTCCGGGCGCGCGAAGTAGACGTACTCGAAGAAACAGTGGGCGGTGTTCGACGCTTCGACGAGCTGGTGGGAGTCGAAGCCGGAACCGTCCTCGTGGAGAACGACCAGTTCGCCGGGGCGGACGTCCCGGACGACGCTACCGCCGAGCGTGTCGATGGCGGCGGACTCGCTGGCGAGCACGTAGCCGTCCTCGAGTTCGCCGATGATCAGCGGGCGGTTGCCCAGCGGGTCGCGCACGCCGAGGACCGTCTCGTCGTGCATGATGGTCAGCGAGTACGAGCCGTGGATCCGCTCCATCGTGGTCTCGACGGCGGAGACGATGTCGTCGTCGAGGAGGTTTCGCGCGAGGTCGTGGGCGATGACTTCCGTGTCGCCGTCGCTCGTGAAGGCGTGCCCGCTGGCAGCGAGGTCGTCGCGGATGTCGTCGGCGTTCACGAGGTTGCCGTTGTGGCTGAGGCCGAGCGCGCCGCCCTTGAACGAGACGGAGAACGGCTGTGCGCAGGACTTGTCGACGCTTCCCGCGGTCGGGTAGCGGACGTGCCCGATGGCAGCCTCGCCGACGAGACCCTCGAGGTCGGCTTCGTCGAAGGCGTCCCCGACGAGACCCATACCGACGTGCTGGTGTTGCTGGAAGCCGTCGTGGGAGACGATGCCCGCGGACTCCTGGCCGCGGTGCTGGAGGGCGTAGAGCGCGTAGTACGTCGGGAAGGCGGCGTCGCGGTCGGCCAGCGAGACGCCGACGACGCCACATTTCTCGGTCGGGTGGTCGAACTCGGCGCCGCTGTCGCGCCCGGATGACATGCCACGAGATTCCCGCCCTGAGAGGGTAAAACTTCCGCAACCGTGTCGAAGTCACCGCTTCCGCAGTCGATTATATGCACAAATGTGGGCACAATTGGGGCGCTTCCGTCGGTGTCGCGACCCGCAGAATTATCCTGGCCGCCTACCATGTCTCTGGCATGAGCGGGCAACGGGGCGTGGTCGTGCACGTCTCGAGCGATGACATCGGCGACTGGAAGATGGCAATCCGGAACCTCGTCAATCTCGCGCGCGACGAGTCCGTACCGACGCCGCCGGACGCAATCCAGCTCGTCGTCAACGGACCGGGGGTCCGTTTCCTGCTAGCCACCGGGACGGAGTCCCCGAAGGTCAGCCAGATGGTGACCGCCGGCGTCACCGTCGACGTCTGCGCGAACTCCCTGGAGCGATTCGGTCACGATCCGGACGACCTGACGGACGGCGTCACCACTGTCCAGTCCGGCGTCGCCGAAGTCCTCCGCGCCCAGAAAGCAGGGAAGGACTACCTGAAACTGCCCTGAAGCCGGGGGCGTCGCTCCGCGCACGCGTCTCGAATCGCGACCGCGACTGCATCCGACAGTCCAGTCGTCTCTTCTACACGGGGTTGTGCCCGTCCAGTCGGCGTTCAGACGACAGGACGTCGCCGTGAACGACTGTCCGGCGGCCGCGTAGCTACGGAGCCGTGAAATCGCGGGAGAAACGGAGAACCGCTAGTTGTCGCCGGTCTTCTCCTGCCAGCTGTAGTCGCGGCGCTTCGCCGACTTCCCGAAGCCACAGCTCGAGCAGACTTTCTTTTTCGTGTGGTAGGACGCCTCACCGCAGCGACGGCACTTCGTGTGCGTCGTGGTGTTCTTCTTCCCCTGACTCGGGGTCCCAGTTCCCGTCATGGTTTGATGGTGACGACGTTGTCGCCACGGATAATCGTTGTGTCTTCGCCCTCCAGCACGATGTTCATGTGCTGGTCGTAGCCCGTCAGGACGCCAGTGAACTCCTCGCCGTCCTTGAGTCTGACCGTGACGGTCTCCTCCAGTGACTCCTCGAGTATGTCGAGTGGTCGGCCGCTCATATGGGAACTGCCGCGTGTCGCGTCTATAAGCGTACCGGACCAGAGACGCGAACCGCGTCCTCGGCGAGCCTGCGACCCGAACGCCCACCGACTCCTGCTCGGGGTGGAGTCCCTCGAGGACCCTGGCGTCGATTCCTACACGTCCACCGCGAACGATTCCCGGTCGGCCTCCCGCACCGCGAACGCAGCCAGCAGGTCGGCCGCGTCCTCCATGTCGTCGGTGTCGACGACTTCCGCGGGCGTGTGCATGTACCGGTTCGGGATGCCGAGCGCGACGGTCGGGATGCCCGCTCGCTCCGTGAAGAACGTGTCGGCGTCGGTCCCCGTCGTCACCGACATCGCCTCCACCTGCACGTCGACGTCCTCGGCGTCGCCGGCCGCCTGGACTGCGCGCGCGACTTCGGCGTGACTCGACCCGCCGCGCGTCACTGTCGGCCCCGCGCCGAGTTCGACCTCGCTGGCGTGGCTGCTCGGGTACGTCGGGTTGTCCGCGGCGTGCGTGACGTCCACGACGACGACGTCCGGGTCGACGTCGAACGCGACCATGCTCGCGCCTCTCGTGCCGAGTTCCTCCTGGACCGTGTTCACGGCGTACACCCTGCAGTCGGCGTCGCGCTCGGCGGCCCGCCGGAGTCCTTCCGCGGCGACCCACGACCCCGCGCGATTGTCGATGCCGCGGCCCGCGATTCGGGTGCCAGCGAGGTCGTGGACGCCCGCCGCGAGCGTCGCGGGGTCGCCGACCGTCACCAGGTCGCGCGCGTGGTCACCGTCGGCGGCGCCGACGTCGACGTGCTGCTCTGTGACGTCGGCCGGTTCGCCGCCGTCGCCGTGGTCCTGCAGGTGGATGGCCGTCTGGCCGATGACGCCGTTGACAGTCCCGTCCTCGGTGTGGACTGCGACCTGGGTCCCTTCGGTCACCGACTTGTCGACGCCGCCCAGCGGACGCACGCGGAGGAATCCGTCGTCCGTGATCGCGGTCACGACGAAGCCCAGTTCGTCGGCGTGGCCCGTGAACGCGACTTCCGTGGCGTCCTCGCCGCCGCCGTCGTACACCGCGATGGCGTTGCCGTAGGCGTCGGTACGCACGTCGTCGGCGTATTCCGCCACGTAGTCCACCCAGACTCGCTGTCCCCGCGTCTCGTAGCCCGAGGGACTCGGCGTCTCGAGCAGTCGCCGGAGGAACGCGTCTCGCGTCTCGTCCATACGCTCCGTCGCGAAGCCTCGGACAAGAAGCCTCCGGGAGCGTCGCGGTCGCTCCGAGCGGGAGTCTCGCGCCCGCGCCCGCAACGGCTAACTGTCCGGCAGTCGAAATCCCACACATGGGGATCTTAGAGTTCCACTTCCACGACGCAGAGTTCGACTTCTCGCCCTCGATGACGACCGGTGGCGAGGACGTCGAAACGGCGTTTAGCGACGACTCCGAGGCGGAGTCCGAAACCACGGAGGAACCCGAGGCGTTCGCGAGCGAGGAGTCCGGGAACGAGTCCAGCGAGTCCGCGGGGGTGGGCGCCCTCATCGCCCTCGGCGTGCTCGTCGCGCTCGCGGTGCTCGCTGGCCTGCGGCGCCGCAGCACCGACTCCGAGCCAGAACCGAGCGAGGAAGTCGAACTGGAAGCCTGACAGGCAGAAGGGCTTTGGACGTTCGTCGCGGACTTCCTGTATGACGCTTTTCGAGAGTGCCCAGGCGGTCGCGGGCGCCAGCGGCGACGGCGCCATCGACTGGGCCGCCGTCGCTGAAGCCGCGAAAGCGGCGACGAAACCGGGTGCGGTCGACGTTTCCGAGGCGGAAGCCGAAGCGTACGCTGCCGACGTCCGGGACGCGCGGACGCGCCTCCGCGAGGTGTCCGGGATGACGTTCGACGTCCCGAACACCATCGAGATCCAGAACCGACACCACTGGCTGGACGCGAACGTCGAGACGTTCGAGCGCGCGTTCGACCCGCTGGACGAGCGCACGGAGGTCCTGCCGGGCGTCGCGAGTTCGCTGAACACGGCGACGACGGCGGGCGCGCTCGCGTTCGTCTCCCGTCACGTGCTCGGCCAGTACGACCCACTGCTGCTCGCGGACGGCGAGCACGGCCTCTACTTCGTCCACCCGAATATCCGCCGCGTCGCCGACGACCTCGACATCGCGTTCCCGCGGTTCCGGCGGTGGATCGCGTTCCACGAGGTCACGCACGCCGCCGAGTTCGGCGCCGCGCCGTGGCTCTCGGACTACCTCGAAGCCCGCCTGGAGGACGGCATCGCCGCGCTCGGCGAGGGCGAACTCCAGACCGACGCGTTCCGCGAGCTGAACGTCGCGATGACGTCCGTCGAGGGGTTCGCGGAACTGCTGATGGACGAGGCGTTCGACGGCGAGTACGACGACCTTCGGCGGAAACTCGACGCCCGCCGGAAGGGCGGCAGCCCGCTGACGAAACTCCTGAAGCGCGCGCTTGGGTTCCAGTTGAAGCGCGAGCAGTACGAGCGCGGCCGCGAGTTCTTCGACGTCGTCGCCGGCGACCGCGGAATCGCCGGAGCCGCCCACGTCTGGGACGACCCCGAGAACCTGCCAACGGACGAGGAACTGGACGGCCCCGAGCTGTGGCTGGCCCGCCACCAGGACGCCTGACGGGCCCCAGAGACAGTCTGGTTCGCTCGCCTAGATGTCTCAATCCGCAAACAAGCTTATACGGGTTCCCTGCGTATTTTCGGACACAATGAGTCGACTCAAGCGAGCCCTCAGTCGCGCAAAGTACGCAGCCATCGGTGCCGCCGTCGGCGCCGCTGTCGGCGGTTTCGTCAGCCGGAACGCCGCGAGCACGGGCGCGGGGTTGGGCGGCCTGTTGGGTGCGACCATCGGCGAGAAGCGCGTCGACGTCACCAAGGTCGTCGAGGACGTCAAAGAGCGCAAACCCGCCGTCCGTTCCGAGGAGTAGCGGGTTCAGCCCACGACATTTTTGCGGGTGCCGGTCGACTCGACAGCGACGGCCACGCGGAACAGCTGGCTCGGTCGGAGTGCTGACGTCTCCAACGCTTGGCACTGCGTGCTGTCCCGCAGCTGTCACTCCGGCGGGGCCGCGGACCGCGTGGCGTTCGCACTCGGTTATAAGTGTCGCGCGACGAATACGTCCGCTTGGGGAACAGCCGTGGCAACAACCTGCGTGGTCTGCGGGAGCGACGTTCCGGTCAGCCACGCCGTCCACGCGACGATCAACACGAAGACGGACGCCGGCGTGGTCGACCACTACGTCTGCCAGTCCTGCTACGAGGACCGCCTCGCGCCGCTGTTCGAGTAGCGCCACCCAGCGACGGCGGGTGTCGCCCCGCCAGCGGTCGCGCAGTCAGTGGAATCCGCGACCGACGTCGTCCTCGTCGATGAGGTCGTCGAGTTCCTTGTCGAGCAACGCCTCGGCGTCCGGGAACTCGTCAGCGAGCTCCTCCATCGCCTCCGGGCGACCGTGCGGGTCGTACTCCATCGGCCCGAACGCCGGGCTCTCCAGGGCGTCCATGACGTCGTCGAAGAAATCCGACGGCGTCGTCTGCGCGTCCGCGTGCGCCTGCACGACCTGCTCGAGCCTGTTGGCTTTCTCCTCGGCCTCGTCCTCGTCCTCGACCGGCTGCTGGACCGCGAACCGGCCGGCGTCGGTGTCAGGGAGGTAGTCCGCGAGGCCGTCGTCGACCTTCCGGGCGACCCGCGTTCCGACTCCCCGGACCTCGAAGGGGTTCTTCGCGTACGTCTTCAGGTGGAAGACCCCCCGCGAGGGGTGACCGAGGTAGAAGTCCTCGCCGACACCGGACGCTCTGTCGCCCGCCACGGCTCGCCAGTCGTCCGGGTCGACGTCCGACTCCACCACGTCGGAGACGATGTCCTCCCAGTCCCGTACTCGCATCGGAGACACGTAGCACGCTCGGCGACTTAAACAGTTGCTTCGCGGTCACGCTCCCGGTCACTCGCACCGAGGTGTCGCTGCTCGCGGCTTCGCCGCTCGCTGACTCCGCGGACTCGCTTCACTCGTCCGCGCCACGCTCGACCACGCGGCTCGCGGGTCGCTTCGCTCCCCGCTCGCACTACCGTGACCTCGCTTCGCTCGGTCACGCCCATAACGTGCGTTTTATAACCGCGACGGCAGTATCCGGACGTACGACTATGCCGAGCTCCAACGGACCCCTCAACGGCACGCGCGACAAACTCTCGAACAGCCCACGAGACCGTGGGACGTCCCCGCCGCAGCGCGCAATCGCAGAGTTCGACGACGGACAGAAAGTCCACCTGAAGACCGACCCCAGCACGGCTGAGGGCCGCTTCCACCCGCGCTTCGACGGCCTCACCGGCGAGGTCATCGGGAAGCAGGGCGCAGCGTTCAAGGTCAGCATCAACGACAACGGCAAGGAGAAGACGGTCATCGCGAAGGCAGCGCACCTCAGCGCACAGCAGGACTAGCATGACCATCTTCAAGGAAACGCTCGACGAGGAGTTCCTCACCACCGCCGAGACGAAGGAACTGCTCGCCGACGTCGAAGCCGAGCGCGCGGCCGACGAGGACCGCGAACTCCGCTTCGAACTCGCGCGAGCCATCGAGCACGTCGACCGGTTCGCGGTTCTCGAACCCGAGGAATCCCGGGAGCTCGTCTCGGAGCTGCTCGCCCTCGACGTCGTCGAGGACGAGTCCGTGGCGTACAAGATTGCGGACCTGCTGCCGCGGACGCGGACGGAACTCCGCGCCGTGTTCGCCCAGGAGCGCTACGCGCTCTCCGGCGACGAACTCGACGAAATTCTCAACGTCGTCGCGAAATACGCGTAAGCGACCACGCGACGACGGCCCGCGGACCGGTCCCGCGATTGTGACGAGTAGGCGACCGTTTAAGTATCGCCTCGGCGTACGCCGAGGTATGAGTGACACGTCCTCCGCGGACGACGAAGAGTACGCCGTCGTCCTCGACTTCCTCGCACACGGCCGGTCGGATGGCGGCCACGACTACGGTGACGGGCCGCTGGCGTACGCCGTCTCGACGGACCGGTTCACGCTCTACGAGCTGAACCTCGACCCCGACGCCGACATCTCGATTCTGGACCGCGTGCGCATCCGCCCCGACTTCGAGGACGGTATCGAGCGCGGCCGCGAAGTCGACTACGAGGACCTCTCGGACGGCGCGCGCTCGGAGCTGGACTACGTCATCGAGGACGTCGTGGACGCCAACGAGCAGCGCTTCGTGGACTTCTACAACGACGCCCAGCCCATCTCGCTGCGCCTCCACCAGCTGAATCTGCTGCCCGGAATCGGCGACAAACTCCGCGACAACATCCTCGACGAGCGCAAGCGCCACGGCCCATTCGAGAGCTTCGAGGACGTCGAGGACCGCGTGGACGGCCTGCACAACCCCGAGGAGGTCATCGTGGAGCGCATCCTCGACGAAATCCAGGAAGACGACCTGAAGTACCACAACTTCGCGCGGTCGTAGCCGGTCGCCTCGTTCTGACGTGCCACCGGGACAGAAGGTAGCCTTTAGGGAAGCCCGGTGGATACACCCGGCAATGACTGACTCGCGGGACCCCGACGCGCTGATCCGTCGCGCCGGCCGGCCCGACCCCGAGCGCGACCAGCACTTCCTCGTCGACGACCGCGTTCTCGACCGGATTCCGACGTACGCCGGGGACTTCGACCGGTCGCACGTCCTCGAGATCGGGGCGGGGACGGGCGCGCTGACCGACCGCCTGCTGGACGTCGCCGACCGCGTCACCACCGTCGAGCGGGACCGCGGGTACGCCGCCTTCCTCCGCGAGGAGTTCAGCGACGAAATTGCCGCGGGCCGCCTCGACGTCGTGCGGGGCGACGCACTCGACGTCGAGTTCCCTGCGTACACGTGTTGCGTGTCGAATCTACCGTACGGCGTCTCCAGCGGGGTGACGTTCCGGTTGCTGCCGGAGCGCGAGCCCGCGGTGTTGATGTACCAGCTGGAGTTCGCCGAGCGGATGGCCGCGGAGTCGGGCACGAGCGAGTACGGCCGGCTGTCGGTCGCGGCCCAGCACTACGCGGACGTCGAGGTCGTCGAGACCGTGCCGCCGGAGGCGTTCGACCCGCAGCCGCGCGTGGACAGCGCGGTGGTGCGGCTGACGCCCCGGGACCCCGAGTACGAGGTCGACGACGAGGCCTTCTTCTTCGACTTCGTGAAGGCGGTGTTCACGCAGCGCCGGAAGACGGTGCGGAACGCAATCCGGAACACGGGCCACATCTCCGGGCTGGACGACCCGGACGCCGTCGTCGACGCCGTCGACGAGGACGTCCTCGGGAAGCGTCCGGGTGACCTCTCGCCCGCGACGTTCGCGGCGCTGGCGAACGTCGCGTTGGGCATCCAGCGGGAGGGAGCGACGTGACCGCGCCGGAGTTCGTGGACGTCGCCGTGAACGACCTCTCGACCGTCGAGCGCCTCGCGGCGTCTGCTGTCGCGATTCTGGGGTTGTTCGCGTTCCTGTTGCTGTCGAGGCGGGAGAGCGCGCGCCGCGAAGGTCGCGTATCCAGCGTCGTCGCGAGCATCGGGTCGCTGGCTGCGCTCGTCGTCGTCACCGCGGTCATCGTGATTGCGTGGGACGCGGAGGCTGCTACCTGGGAGACGCTGGCGAGCTTCCAGGTGCAGGCGACGATGTTCGTTCGCGCGTTCCTCACGGTGGCGTTCCTGGTCGGCGTGTACATCGGGACGGGCATCGCGCACCGCGCCGTCGAGCGGTTCGTGAGTCGCACAGAGGGTGTCACGGAACACCAGGCCGAGATCACGTTCCGCATCGTCCAGATCTCGATGTACATCCTGACGCTCATCGTCGTCCTGGGGTTCTGGAAAGTGAACCTCTCCGGCCTCCTCATCGGGGCGGGGTTCGCCGGCATCGTGCTCGGGATGGCCGCCCGGCAGACGCTGGGCGCGGTCATCGCGGGGCTCGTGTTGATGTTCTCGCGGCCGTTCGAGATCGGTGACTGGGTGAAGGTCGGCGACAAGGACGGCATCGTGACGGACATCACCATCGTGAACACGCGGCTGCAGACGTTCGACGGCGAGTACGTGATGCTCCCCAACGACTACGTGGGGTCGAACGAGGTGACCAACCGGTCGCGGAAGGGCCGCCTGCGGATTCACGTGGAGGTCGGCGTCGACTACACGACGGACGTCGACCGCGCGATGGACGTCGCGAAGGAGGCGATGGGCGACGTCGAGGACATCCTGACGGTGCCGCGGCCGCAGGTCGTCCTGAAGTCCTTCGACGATTCGGCGGTGACCCTGGACCTCCGGTTCTGGATCGACAAGCCGAGCTCGCGGCGGATGTGGCGCGCCCAGACCGCGGTCATCTCGGCCGTGAAAACCGCGTTCGACGAGGAGGGCGTGAAGATTCCGTTCCCGCAGCGCGAACTCTCGGGGCGCGCGGAGACCGGCGGGTTCCGCGTCAGCGAGCAGCCGACAATCGAGGCGGACGAACCCGTGGACGCCGACCAGCCGGGGTCGGCCGTCCGCCGGGACGACCAGTTCGGCGACGGCTCGGGCGTGACAGAGTCCGGCGGCGGGGAGGGGGCGAGAACGACGGCGGAGACGTGCGCGGACGAAGCGACGGGAGCGGCGATGAGTGACCTCGCCGACCGACGCGGAACGGAGACGACCGTCTACCAGCCCGCGGAGGACTCCCTGTTGCTGGCGGAAACGGCGGTGGCGGAGCTCTCGACGCGGGACTGCGTGCTGGAGGTCGGGACGGGGTCGGGGTACGTGGCTGCGACGGTCGCGGACGGTGAGTCGGGGTCCCGGGTCGGTCGG
>NZ_WUUU01000093.1 GCF_009831555.1 Halobacterium bonnevillei
CGCGCGTTCGCATCGGGGGAGACGCTGGCGGCCGACGACGTGCGGACCGAACGCGAGTGGTCCGAGCCGGACCCGCCGGTCCGCAGCGAGGTCGTCGTCCCGCTGGGGGAGCGCGGCGTCCTCGTCGCCGAGGACACAGCGGTCGACAGTTTCGACGACCGGTCGGTCGAACTCCTCAAGATTCTGTGCGCGACGGCGGAGACCGCACTGGAGCGCACCGAACGCGAGCAGCAACTCAGGGCCCGCGAGCGACAGCTCCGGGAACGGACCAGGCAGCTCCGCCAGGCGGAGGCGATGAACGCCCAGATCCGCGAACTGGCGCAGGCCATCGTCCAGTCGAAGACGCGGCGGGAGATCGAACGAGCGGTCTGTACGCAGCTGGTGGAGACGGACGTCTGTGCGTTCGCGTGGATCGGGACCGTGGACCCCGTCGAGGACCGGCTCACGCCGCGAGCGAAGGCCGGCGACGACCGAGGCTACCTCGACCAGGTGGCGCGCGCTGTCGGGGGTGACGCGGGCAGCGAGCCGGCCGTCGAGGCAGTGCGGTCGGGGGAGCTGAGCGTCGTGGAGAACACGGCCAAGCGCATCACGCGAGCGCCGTGGCGCAGCGAGGCGGTGCGCCGGGACTTCCAGTCCGTGTTGAGCGTGCCGCTCGTCTACCAGGGGGCGCGACAGGGCGTGCTAACCGTCTACTCGACGACCCAGTCGGCGTTCCCGGAGCTGATGCAGTCCGTGCTCGTCGAGCTCGGGGAGTTGCTGGCGAACGCCATCGTCGCCATCGAACGCAAGCAGGCGTTGCTGTCGAATCGCGGCACCGAACTGGAGTTCGACGTCCAGGACGAGGCGTGTTTCTTCCTGCGGTTCGCGCAGGACACCAACTGCGCGCTGGAACTGGAGAGCGTCATCCCGCAGTCGGACGACTCGTCGCTGGTCTTCGTCAGAGTACGGGACGGGTCGCCCGAGCAGTTGCGCGCGGAAGCCGAGCAGACGCCGGCCATCGAGAGCGTTCGGCGCGTCGAATCGGGGGAGGGGCCGCTCGTCCAGTTGCGGTTCACGGAGCCGTTCATCGCGTCGCGGCTCGCCGACCACGGGATCACGGTGCGGAACATCTCCGCGGACGAGTCGATCTGTCGCGTGACAGTCGCTGTCCCGCCGACGTACGCCGTCCACCAGGCGGTCGAAGTGGTGACCTCGACGTACCGGAACTCCGAACTGCTGGCGAAGCGCGAGCGGACCGCGGCACCCTCGGACTCCAGCGGTTCGTTCGCCGACGGGGTGCTGGAGAAGCTCACGCCCCGCCAGCGGGAGGTCGTCGAAGCGGCGTACCGACGCGGCTACTTCGAGTCGCCGCGGAACGCGAGCAGCGAGGCGCTCGCGTCGGAGCTGGGGTTCTCGTCGTCGGCGTTCCACTACCACGTGCGGGCGGCCGAGCGCAAACTGTTCGAAGGCGTCTTCGAGAGGGGCGCAGACGAGTCACTGTAGGGTGTGCAGTCGGATTGCCGTCGGACGCGAGCACGGCTACGGATGAACGCAGGCTGATTGCTGAGCGACGAGGACGCGTCGCTGCGGGACGTGGCAGCCCGCGCGGGCTGAGTGCCCGGGACGCGGTAGTGTTGATATGTCCACCCGGGGCGCGCGACCCGTTTGAAATGCTGACCCGCGATTATGTGTGGGTTGTTCCCAATGGTCGTTCCGGGAGGTATGTCACGGGACACAGCGGTCAAGATCACGGACGAAGACCGCCGCCAGGTCGACGGATCGCAACTGAGCGCCGAGATCGGCATCGATCGCGACGAGATCGATTGGCGACGGCAGTTCACCCAGTTCGACCAGGCCGACGAGGCCCGCCTCGAGTCGATGGCGGACACCTTCGACCGGATCGCCGACCACCTCGTCGAGGAGTTCTACGACCACCTCCAGTCGTACGACGAGGCCGTCGCCATCCTGGACTCCTCCTCGAAACCCGTCGAGGCGCTGAAGCAGAGCCAGTCGGAGTACCTCCGGGACCTCGGCCGGGGCGAGTACGGGCCGGACTACTTCGATCGCCGCGCCCGCATCGGGAAGATCCACGACATGCTCGACCTCGGACCGAAGGTCTACCTGGGCGCCTACTCGGTCTACTACGAGGGCATCCTCACCGCCATCGCCGACGACGTCAAACAGCAGTTCACGCGGCCGGACGGCGGCGTCGCCGTCTCCCCCGAATCGGACGCAAGCGACGTGCCAGAGGCACAGCCAGCGAGTCGGTCGGCAGACGCCGACCCGGGCGGGATGGACGTCGCGACGGCGGAGGACGCCATCGACACGGTCGTCGAGCGGGCGCTGTCCGTGCTGAAACTACTGACGCTCGACCAGCAGGTCGCGATGGACACCTACATCCACTCGTACAGCCAGCAGGTCGAGTCGGAGCTGCAGCGCCGCGAGACCATCTCCCGGGACGTCCAGGCCGCGGTCGAGGAACTGCGGGAGACGTCCGCGGACGTCGCCCGGACCTCCCAGGAGATCAACGACATCGCCGAGGACCAGACCGAGAGCATGCAGGAGGTCGCCGGCGAGGTGTCCAGCCTGAGCGCGACCGTCGAAGAGATCGCGTCGACGACCGACGAGGTCCGGGCGACGAGCGAAGCCGCAGCGGACCTCGCAGAAGACGGCCAGACGTCGGCCACGGAGGCCATCGAGACGATGGCGGACGTCGGGGAGGCCGCGACGGACGTCGCCGAGGACGTCGACCAGCTCCAGGCGCGCGTCGCGGAGATCGACGACGTCGTGGAGGTCATCAACGACATCGCCGACCAGACGAACCTGCTGGCGCTGAACGCGTCCATCGAGGCGGCGCGGGCCGGCGAGGCGGGCGACGGCTTCGGGGTCGTCGCCGACGAGATCAAGACCCTCGCCCAGGAGTCGCGCGAGCAGGCCGGCCGGATCGAGGCGATGGTGCAGCGGATCCAGGCCGACACCGACGAGACCGTCGAGAGCCTCCAGGACACGAACGCTGCGATCGAGTCCGGCATCGGCCAGGTCGAGGCGGCGATGGACAACCTCACCGACATCGTGGAGGCGGTCGACGAGGCCGCCAGCGGCGTCGAGGAGGTGGCGAAGGCGACCGACGACCAGGCGGCCAGCACCGAGGAGGTCGCGAGCATGACCGACGAGGCCGTCGAGCAGGCCCAGCGGGTCCGCGACGAGATCCAGGCCGTCGCCGCCGCCAACGAGGAGCAGACGGCGAAGGTCGACGACATCGGCGAGTCCGTCCGACGGCTCACCGAGTCGGCGGACAGCGAGTGAGGCATGAGACGCACGGAGAGACGCCACCGCGGCGACCGAAAGACGGAGCCATGGCCGACGTAAATTCGCAACCGGACGCGCGCCGGGACGTCAGCGGGACAGTCCTGGTCGTCGACGACGAACCGGAACTCGCAGGGATGTACGCCGCGATGCTGGAGGACCGCCACACGGTTCGAACGGCGACCAGCGGCGAGGCCGCGCTCCGGCAGTTCACGAGCGACGTCGACGTCGTGTTGCTCGACCGGCGGATGCCCGACGTGACGGGTGACGAACTACTCGACGTGGTCAGGACGGAGGGCTACGACTACCAGGTCGCGATGGTGACGGCCGTCGAACCCGACGGGGACGTCACCGAACTGGCGTTCGACGCGTACGTGGTCAAGCCCGTGCGACGACGCGACCTGCGAGACGTCGTCGCGGAGTTGCTGTTGCGCTCGGAGTACGGCGCGGGCATCCAGGAGTTGCTCCGGGTGGCGTCGAAGCTCGCCGCCCTGGAGACGCGGAACGACCCCGCGGACCTCGCGGACGACGAGGACTACCAGCGGTTGCTCCGGCGACTCGCCCGCCTGCAGCGGGCGAGTCGCGCGCGACAGGACGAGTTGCTGGACAGGGTCGAAGCCACCACGCTGTTTCGGGACGCCCTCCAGGAGTCCCGGGAAGGGTGGCAGTGACGACGCCGAACAGAACCGAACCCACGACCTGCGGCAGGACGCGTGACGCGGTCCCACCGGAGCAGCGACCGGTTTCCGTGGTCTACGTGCCGGACACCCGACAGCACAGTCTCGCGGTTGCCTCGGCGCTCCGCGACGAACACGACCTGGACGTCGACGTGCTGTCCTCGTTCGAGGCCGCGGTCGAGCGCGCACGCGGGGACGACGCGGTCGATTGCATCGTCTACGCGGCGGGCGGGCACGTGGACGTCGACGCGGAACGATTCGGGCGGCGACAGGACCACCCGCCGTCGGTTCCGGTCGTGCTGACGGTCGACTCCGGGCGTGACGCGGACGTTCGACGGGCAGTCCGTTGCGAGTGGGCGGACGACGTCGTAGTGCGCGACGCCGACAGGGCGGACGCGACGCTCCTCGCACATCGCATCGAGCGCTGCGTGACCCGCCACCGGGAGCACGCGACGGCCCGGCGGTTGCGGTCGGCGCTCGACCGCATCGACCACGGGGTCGTGCTCGCGACGCCGGACGGCCGAATCACGTACGCGAATCCAGCGTTCGAGGCGCTCGAGAACGCCGCGGACCCGGCTCCGGAACCGGGGCTGGTGGACCTGCTGTCGGTCGTCGCGGACGACAGCGACGTCCGGGCGTTCCGAGCGGCGGTGACGGCCGGCGAATCGTGGTGCGGCGCGTTCACGGTCGGCGACGACAACCCCCGTTCGATGCGGCTGACCGCGAATCCGGTTCGGGACGACACCGGCGACGTCCAGTGCGTCGTCGCGCTCGTCGACGACGTCACCGAACACAAGCAGCGCGAACGCGACCGCAGGCTGTTCAAGGAGGCCGTCGAACACGCCGGGCACGTCGTCATGCTGACGGACGTCGACGGGACCATCGAGTACGTGAACCCCGCCTTCGAGGCGACGACCGGCTACTCGGCGGCCGAAGCGGTGGGGAAACGCCCGAGCATCCTCAAGTCGGGCGAACACGACGACGAGTTCTACCGCGACCTCTGGGAGACCATCCTGTCTGGCGACGTCTGGCAGGGCGAACTCACAAACCGCGGCAAGAACGGCGACCTCTACCAGATCGCCCAGACGGTCGCACCGATCCGGGACGGCGACGGCGACATCGACGGATTCGTCGCCGTCAACACCGACATCACGGACAGGAAGCGCTACGAGTCCCAGCTGGAGCGCGAGCGCGACCGCCTCGAGGAGTTCGCGAAGACGGTGGCCCACGACCTCCGGAACCCGCTGGCGATCGCGCTCGGGCACGCGGAACTCGCCCGCGGGCGGACCGGGGAGCGCGACATCGCGGACGACCTGGAGACGTCACTGACCGCACTGGAGCGAATCGACACCATCGTCGACGAGGTGTTGACACTCTCCAGGCAGGGCGAGACGATTCGCGACCCGGAGCGCGTCCCCCTCGACCAGGTGGTCGAGACGGCGTGGTCGCACACCGACACGGCAGCGGCGACGCTCGAGGTCGGCAGCAGGGTCGCGGACTACGCCGTCCGCGCGGACGAAACCCGGCTGCGGGAACTCCTGGGGAACCTCTTCCGGAACGCCGTCGAACACGGCTCGGCGAGCGCTGACGCGAACGCCCTGCAGGACCGCGTCGAACACGCAGACCCGGACGTCACGGTCAGGGTCGGTCGACTCGACGACGGGGACGGGTTCTACGTCGAGGACGACGGGCCGGGTCTGCCGGCTACCGACTACAGTCGCGTCTTCGAGAGCGGATTCACGACGAGCGACGACGGCACCGGGTTCGGGCTGGCGATCGTCAAACAGATCGTGGACGCCCACGACTGGACCATCACCGCCACGGACCCGCCCTCAGGGGACGACGGCGCCCGCTTCGAAATCCGCACGTCGGTGACGCACGCGGGTGAGGCCAGCCGGCCCTGACGCGGGCGGACGACCGTCCGCGTCGACGCTGTAGACCCATCCCGGTGCATGCGAGAACCCGGCACACGAGCGATGAGTTAATAATGGTTACACGAGTGTATGGGACACAATGGCGCGCGCTGCGCTCGTCGTCGGCGTGCTCGTCCTCGTCGTGGCGTCGGGATGCCTCACGGCGGAGCCCGCAGGCACGGCTCCAGCGGACCCGACGACGAGCGCGAGTGACGCGCCCTACGAACTCGAGAAACCCGACGTCGACGACAGCCGGAACCCGTGGGGCGTCAGCGAGATCGAGGTGGTCGTCGAGGACACGACGGCCACCGGGCAGAACATCCACCCGGCGGTGATGAAGACGACGCGGTACTGGGAGAACGAGATCGACCCCGGGCAGCGGTACGCGCCCGAGTTCCGCGTCGTGAGTGAGAGCAAATCCCCCGAAATCCGCGTGGAGATCGTGAAGACCGTCGACGACTGCGGCGTGCACCGCGACGAGGTCGGACTGGGGTGTGCGCCCGTCGTGCCGACCAACGCGACGATCACGGACAAACCCGTGACGATCCAGGTGCGGGCGGGCCACTCCCACGAAACCACGCTCGCAATTCTGAAACACGAGTTCGGGCACGTGCTCGGGTACGAACACGGCGAGGGACCGAACGACCTGATGACGCACAACCTCACCGCGAACGCACCCGACGACGTCATCGACGCGGCCGAGCGCGACTACCCGTGGGCGTCGGACTCGCTGCGGGTCGCGGTCGTCGGCGAGTCCGGGTCCGACGTCACGGAACGCGAGCGAGTCCGGCAGGCGCTGGCGTACTACGAGCGCGGCGCGGACGGCACCGTCGCGTCGCCCCCCGAATTCCAGGTGGTCGCGGACGCACACGAGGCGGACGTCGTCGTCGACTTGCGCGACTCTGAGACCGTCGAGTGTCCGGGACTCAGTCCGCGTCACTCGTGTCTCGAGTGGGACGGCCCCGACGTGGACGACGACGGGTCCATCGAGTACGTCACGGACGCCCGCATCGTCGTCGGAAGCGAGAGCCACGAGCGGGTCGGCTGGCACGTCGGCTACTGGCTCGGGCGGTCACTGTGGACGCACGGCGTCCCGGACCCGTTCCTGACGGACAACCAGCTCCCGGTCAGCTCCTGGTAGCGAGCGCCGTTCAGTCCTCGTCCGGTTCGACGACTTCCAGGCCGCGGTTGTTGACTGCGTCCGGATCGAGGCCGATCTCCTCAAGGAAGCCGCGGTACTCGCGCTCGGCGGACTCGCCGGCCTTCTGCTGGCTGCTGGCGTGGTCGCACAGCTCCACGAGGTTCTCGGGCACGTCGTTCTGGTAGACGATCCAGTGGTTGACGAGGTCGCTCATCCGGCGGATCGGGCTGGTGAAGTGCCCGTAGATCTCGAAGTTGAGCGCGTGGTGGCCGCCGAACGGGTCGTTCATGTAGCGCGCCCGCGGCATCACCTTCATCACCGCCCACTGGATCTTCCCGAGCTGGCGTTCGGGCGCCTGCTCGAGCGTCGCGTTGACGGCTTTCCGGGGGTCGTCCCAGGAGTCCCCGGGGATGGAGACGCCGTCGAGCTCCTGGATCTCGCGGAGCGCGTCGTCCCACTCCTCGGGCGACGGCTGCGGGTGGACTCGGTAGACCGCCTCGACGCCGCGGTTCCACATGAGTTCGTGGGTCACGGCCTTGTTCGCTTTCAGCATGCACTCCTCGATGATGGTGTGCGCGCGGTCCCGGCGCGGGTTCAGGACGAGACTGCCCTCCTCCTTGCGCTGCTCGTGCATCTGGTCGGCGAGTTCGAAGACCTGCGAGATCTCGTCGTGCAGCGGCGCGTCCTCGTCCTCGAGGCGCTGCTCGGTTTCCTTGTACGTGAGGCGTTCGTCGCTGTGGATGACGGACTTGTAGATCTCGATGTTGCGATAGGAGAGGTCGTCCTTGTCGAGGTGCATCTCGACGGTGTGCGCGAGGCGGTCCTCCTCGGGGACCAGCGAGCAGACCGTCTCCGCGAGCACGGGCGGGAGCATGTGGATGGTGTACCCGGGGAGGTAGATGGTGTTCCCGCGGTCGACGGCGGCGTCCCACATCTCGGACCCAGGGTGGACGTAGTGCGTGACGTCCGCGATGTGCACCCAGATGACGTACTCCTCGTCGCGCTCCATGACGCTGACGGCGTCGTCGAAGTCCTGGGCGTCCACGGGGTCGGTCGTCCACGTCGGGAGCGGCCGCATGTCCGCGCGATCGTCGATCTCCGCTTCGATCTCGGCGTCCACGTCCTCGATGCGCTGCTCGGCTTCCTCGAGGACCTCCGGCGCGAACTCGTCGTGGAGTTCGAACTTCTCCAGGAGGTCGTCTCGCTTGTTCTCGATCTGGCGGGCGAGCTCCGGGGAGATCTCGACAGGTCCCTGGTCCTCGATAGAACCCGGAGCCACCTCGGCGTCCTTGGACATAGTATCGTGTAGCCGGCTCCCCCAGTTAGGCGTATCGCCGTACAGTCCCGCTCGCCCGCCGCGGAACGCCGGCAGTTCCGCCGCAGACCCCCTGGCTTACTCGCGGCCGGGCGGGTCCTCGTGGGCAGCCTCGAGGAACCGCTCGACGAACTCCACGTCGTCGACGCGGCCGGCGCCAGCGTCCTCCAGGGCGGCCTCCAGGCCGTCCCGGGAGTGCTTCGAGAGGTCGCGGAAGCACGGCTTGCAGAGGTACTCGAAGCGCTTGCCCTCGCGGTCCCAGCGGTCGCCGTGCTTGTCGTACTCGCGGGCGTCCTCGCGGGGGACTGAGGCGTCGCACGCGATGCAGGAGACGCGGTCGTTGTCGGACCGCCACATGTCTCGTCGTTCGCTCGCCGCGCACTTAGCAATTTGGCCCTGCCAGCGACATGAGGCCTGCTGTGTCGACGGAGCGGCGGTTTTAAGCGTGGAGCACTCCGAAGTCCCGGACATGGAAGTCTCCTCTCGCCACCACCTGCGGAGCGACGAAGTCCAGGCCATCGCCGACGCCCTCCGGGAGGGACTCGGCGTCGAACTGGACGCGGACTCGTTCGAACTCGTGGAACTCGCCGACGAGGACTTCGACGTCGTGCTCGTGGACGGCGACCCGCTCGTGTGGTACCCGGAGGGCGAACCGTTCGTGACCGTCCAGGGCGCCAACGAATTCGATCCGTCGACGGGCGTCGTCACCGTCGACGCGGGCGCCATCTCGTTCGTCAGCGACGGCGCGGACATCATGCGCCCCGGCATCACCGAGGCCAGCGGCGGCATCGAGGACGGCGACCTCGTCGTCGTCGAGGAAGAGACCCACGGGAAAGCGCTGGCGGTCGGCCGCGCGCTCACGGACGGCGACGACATGGTCGGCGACTCCGGGAAGGTCGTCCGGAACCTCCATCACGTCGGCGACGAACTCTACGAGTTCACGGTCTAGCTCACTCCTCGATGCTGTCGTCGGCGTCAGTTGCGTCGACGCTCTCGCTGTCAGTCGCGTCGTCCTCGCTGTCAGTCGCGTCGCTGTCCTCCTCGTCCGCGTAGCGTTCGACCGCGTCCTCGTACCCCTGCTTCGCGAGGCGGAACGTCTCCCGGAGGTCCACGACTGGGTCTTCGGTAGCGTCGACTCGCAGGTCGTCGTAGTACGGGCGGTCGTCCGCACCCGTGTCCACGACGGTCACGGCGGCGCTCTGGACGGTGAGGTCCTCGCGTTTATCGCCGCCCGCGGCCTGCCCGGCGCCGAGCGCGTCGATCAGCCGCTTCGCGAGCGGTGCGTCGCCGAACGCGACGTCCTCGTACGTCTCGGCGGTGCGGTCGACGACGGCCTCCCCCTCCAGGAGGTTGCCGGCGACCGTGTAGTTCTCACCGCTCGTGTGGCCGTACCAGTCGTTGCACTCGTCGCCGGAGAACGTGAACGCGGCGTCCCGGGAGACGCCGTGGAGCTGACGGGTGGGGCTGCCGTCGTCGGCGTTGAGTAGGCCCTGCAGCGCGTCCTCGATGCCGAGGCCGTCCGCGAGGTACTCGACGCCCTTCGATCCGAGACGTTCGTTGGTCACGCTCTGGGTGGCGACCGCGCCGTACTCGTTGACGTGCGGGCACGGCACGCCGACCGCCGGCAGACGCGTCGTGATGGCGATGCCGAACCGGTACTGCTGGTCGCCCTCGTCGTCCTCGTAGGGTTCGCGAACGCAGATGCTGAAGGTCACGCTCGGCCGAACACACTCGACGGCCAAAACAGTACGCGGACTGGGCGGGGCTTTCGAGGACGACCAAACCAAGCGCGCGTCGACGGTCGACAGCCCGGTATCCAGCAGCGGATAGACGGCACGTTCGTGCAGGACAGGCCGCCCGTTCGCGCTAGCGTCTGACGCAAGAACTATGCCCGCGGCCGCCCCCTCTTTCCCCCATGGGCTTCATGGACAAGATTCTCGGCGGCAGCGGGAGTTCCACCGAGGATTACGTGGAACTAGACATCGAGGACTTCGACACGGACGGCAACGAGGCCAGCGTCACCGTCCACGTCGCGGAAATCGACGGACAGGAGGACGTCATCGCCATCAAGGACGCGGTCTACGACGGCGACATGGTCATCGCGGACATCACGCGCCTCCGCACGGAGGACCGCACGGTCGAACACGTCGTCGACGAGCTCCGGCAGGTCGCACAGGAGGTCGGCGGCGACATCGTCCAGAAGGGCGACGACCAGCTCATCGTCACGCCGAACGGCCTCGGCATCAGTCGCTCGAAACTCAACCGCCACTGACGCCGCGCCCGCGGCTGTACGCTGCGTTCCGAGCCCCGCGCCGACGAGCAACCCCCGACGGACGCGCGCTCTCCGGACCTGCGACCACTTACGGACGCCGAGGTACCGAACAGTTTCGCTGTTCGAAGTCAGGAAATCCGGCTACGGTCGGCGATTCGCTAGCGCGCCAGTTTCGACCCGACCGTACCGGTATCCACCCGCGGGTGCCCGCGACAGCCGACCTGGGGCCGGTTAGACGTTGTCGGGCTTCTCGGCGTCGTCTTCGACGGAACGCTTCATCGAGTCGCGGCGGGCTTTCGCGTCCCGACCGGTCGCCTCGAGGAGGAAGTCGTTTTTCGCGTCGACCGCGTCGGCGGCGGCCTCGGCGTCGCCGTCCGCGATGACCTCTTCGGCGGGGCGCTCCTCGAAGTCCACCGCGAGTTTGTCCTTCTTGCCGGAGTATTCGACTGCGCCGACCGTGATGCGGTCGAAGACCGGGTTGTCGGGGTCTTCGACGACGTAGAGGTCACTGCCCTTGTACTCCTCGGTGGCCGTGATGGCACCGAAGTAGTCCTCGATTTCGGCTTCGAGGTCGGGCATTCGCTCTTCGAGGTACTCACCGCGGCGCATCTTGTACTCCTTCATGGACGCGAAAAGGACAGCGAGGGGTTTAATCGCTTCGCGTTACCGGTCCTCGGCGAGGTAGCCTTTCCGGCACTCCGGGCAGATGTCGCCCGCGCGCAAGCTCGACCCGCCTGCGTACTGTTCGAACCCGCACTCCGGGCAGTAGATCGCGTAGTCGAGGTCGTCTGCTTCCGTTCGTTCCTCGTTGTCCAGCGGCCCGACGCTCGTGAACCCGGTGTCGGCCTCCACGACCTCCTTGTCGCCGCCGAACTGGAAGGTCGACTCAGTGGGGTCCGCCGAGGGCGTGGCGTCGAAGCCCTCGTCGTCGGCTTCCTTCGGCTCCGGCCACTCGCCGCGGTCGCGGTCGACGCCGGTATCCGACGCTGCGGAACTATGCGCCTCCTCGTCGGCGCTCTCCGGGTGGCTCCCGGGACGGTCGACGTCCACGCCGGGCTGCTCCGCGCGGCCTGCCGGCTGACCCTGCTGGCGCCGGACTGCGCCGACTGGTCCCGTTCGCCGGGAGCGTTCGCGTCG
>NZ_WUUU01000094.1 GCF_009831555.1 Halobacterium bonnevillei
ACGCCCGACGGCGGCAACGACCCCGACAACGACGAACCCGCGTACGGGTACCCCGGCGAGGACGGCGCCGAGGAGCGCGCCCCCTGGCTGTAGCCGGTCCGCCCGGGCGGGGACTGCCGATTCTGCGGCCGTCCCTGGGACGGGAAGCCTTTACTCCGCCGCGTCCGTCCCTGGCTGTATGTCCGACAACCGCGTCGTCGAAGGCCGCATGGTGACGCCGAAGAAACTCGCCGCGCTCGTCGAGGGCGAGTCAGTCATGGACGCCGAACCGATCGAGGACGCCGACCGCGACTGCCCCGAGTGCGGGGGCGACGTCCTCTCCGTCGGCTACATGCCCTCCGTCACGGAGTTCGTCACCGGCTACAAGTGCCAGGACTGCGACTGGAGCGACCGCGAACCCTGATTCCTCTGCTCTCTCCGTCTCTTTCTCTCGGTTTCCGCGGCTATCGCGCCCACCGAACGGTCTCGATGTTGTCGCCGCTCGCGACCACCACGCCCACCTGCTCGCCGTCCGCGCACTCCTGGACGTCGATGCGCTGGTAGCCCTCCGTCACGACGTCCCGGAGGTCGGCTTCCAGCGCGTCCGCCTCCTCGACGCCCAGCCGCATCTTCCCGCCCAGCTCGCGAACCACAATCGGGTACTCGGCCATACGAACGCCTACGACCAACCCCCGCAAGAAGCTGACGCGTCCGGCATCCACGGCCGCCACTCGCTCGGCCACCCGGGCCGAACCGAAACCCTCTTAGGAAAAATCACCGTACGCTGGAACGCGAGGGGCTGTGGCCAAGCCAGGCATGGCGACTGACTCCAGAGGCCACGCGCCCGGGACGAAATTCCAGACTGGTATACCGAGCGGCCGACTGATCATCGGTCCGCGACGACGACCCTCTGGAGTTCCGAGGCGCACCGGAGATATCAGTCGATCGGGGGTTCAAATCCCTCCGGCCCCACTAACTTATCTTCCGACCAATAACCCACGTACAGCGGCGGGATTCTTTTACGTCACTCCGAATTTGCGGTCTTTAATTGAACCAACTCTCGGATGCTGGTCGTCGCTATCAGGCGATGAGATATGTGATATGGGCCTTCAAAGAAGTTCCGCCAGATTCTGCTGGCAAGATATTGACTGAGAGTGGTTGCCGCTTGCCGGCCTTATCGAGGTCCAACTTGAGGACGAAATCTCCGTTCAGTAGGTGTGCGAATATATCGAGTCAGTTGCTCAGGAGAGCATCGTATCCGCCTTTGTAGCTCAGGTAGTACGCGACAACCACGAGAAATACGAGGACGAACAGCTGTCCGAATATATCGGGTGGCGAAATAATCGCTGAGAGCGGAAACGCGAGGAGGAAGCTGATAATAAAGCGAGCGTGTGGGGAGTCAAGCATATTTCAATCGAAAACCCAGCCTAATAAAAATGTTATACATATAAATCGAGGGGTGCTTCACCTGTACGTAGCAGTCGCGGCCGGCAGTCGGCCTTATCGCTGTTCCAGATTGGAGAGGTTGATTCAGGGCGATTCCATCTTTCGAGTCGCTATCGTCTCATAGCCTATCGAGAATCTGCCTCCGGCCCGCTGCTCGCCCGTCTTCCGTCCGAGCGTCGTAGTGCTTCTCAAGGACACTCACGCTGACATCGGCTCGTTCACTCACCTTCTCCTTCGGCGCGTTCTGGTTGAGGTGGTACGTGATTGCGGACCGGCGGAGCGGGTGCGCGCTTATCGAAGATGGACACTTCGACGCCTGCTTCTTGTTCGTCGCCTCGCACTCATCGAGGTCGCGGTCGTGAGGACACTCCTGACCGACGAAGCAGGGCCGCGTTATCGCGTACATATCCTTGCGGAGGATAGTGTCGTAGAGCCGGCGTGTCGGCGTCGTGAACAGCGGCTCTCTGCCGTGGTCGTCGGTCAACTCGACGCGATGCACGTCGATGTAGTCGTCCAGCACTTCGCAGAGGTCATCACCGAGGTTCACCTTCCGCTCTGCGTCCGACTTGTTCTTCAACGGCGTGTCCGATTCAGGTCGGTGTCGAACGCGCAGCTGCTGCTTTCTCGGAAGGTAGTCGTCGAGGTCGAGCGCCATCACGGTCCCCATCCGGATGCAGGTGTGCCACATCAGCTGGAAGACCGCGTGACGCCGAGTCGCGTACTCGAACTTGTAGAGGTAGTCGAGGATGTCCTCGACTTCATCCAGTTCGAGCTTGTCGTCGCTCACAATCTGGCCGTCGTCAATTGGCGGTAGCTGGACGAGCTTATGGAAGTCCTGCTTGAGGAGTTGGGCTTCCTCGCACCACTGGAGGAAGACCCGGATGACGGAGAGATTGTTGTAGAGCGTGACGTTGTTGATGTCGTCGCTACGCCGCTGTGTCTTGAACTTCTTGAGGTCGTATCCTGTGATGTCACCGATGTACTCGATGTCCTGCTCGTCGCAGAACTCGACAAGGTAGCCGAGCGGGTACTTGTAGTTCCGCCACGACGATTTGGCTACTTCTGCCTTCTTCTCTTTCAGGAAGTCGTCTACTGCTTGCTGTGGCCGCAGTCGAATGTCGGTCATTGTTTGTATGCCCGATAGAGCGACCAGTCCGAGGTCCGTTGGGAGAGCGCACGTTCGGAGTGTAGTCGGATTGCGTTGCGGTGCGAAGGGCCGCGAACGGCGGAGAGCGACCCTGAGCCGGGGCGTTCAAATCCCTCCGGCCCTACTTCTACGACACCTCACCACGAAGCAACGCGTGTGTCGCTTCGCGTGAGCAAGCGGTGATTGGGGCGCATTTGAACCAGACAGCGGGCGCAGCGTAGCGAGCACGCGCTGGCGTGGTTCGCAATCCCTCCGTTATCCCACGTCGGACCGAAATTTTACCCGTTTAATCACGTAAGCCAGAGCATGTCCCTTCTCGATTCGACTCGGATACTCGCAGGACAGGGCTTCGCGCTGTTCGAGGTCTCGCAGGGAACCATCACCGGTTTGGGGATTCTCGCTGTGCTGGTCCTGATTTTGCTCTCGGCGTTTTTCGCGTCCGCGGAGATCGCGATCTTCTCGCTGGAAGACCACCGAATCGGGACGCTGGCCGCGGAGAACACCCCTGGCGCGGCGACGCTGTCGGCACTGAAATCCGATCCTCGACGGCTGCTGGTGACGATTCTCATCGGGAACAACATCGCCAACATCGGGATGTCCAGCATCACGACAGGGTTGCTGGCGTTCTACTTCACGCCGGGTGAATCCGTCCTGGTGGCGACGTTCGGGGTGACGTCGCTCGTGTTGCTCTTCGGTGAGACGGCACCCAAGTCGTACGGGGTCGAGCACAGCGAGTCGTGGGCGCTCCGGACAGCCCGGCCGCTGCGCGCGGCGCAAACGGTGCTCTATCCCTTCGTGGAGCTGTTCGACGCGCTCACTCGCGTCGTCAATCGCCTGCTGGGCAGCGAGGGTGACTTCGAAACGGCGTACGTCACGCGAGCGGAGGTCGAGGAAGTGATCACGGCCGGCCGGCGAGCGGGCGTGTTCACGGACGAGGAACACCGGATGCTCCAGCGCCTGCTGCGGTTCCGCAACCGCGTCGTCAAGGAGACGATGGTGCCGCGGCGTGACGTGGTCGCGATAGCGGCCGACGAGGACCTCGACGCGGCCGTCGATGCGTGTCTGGACGGTGGATTCACGGAGCTCCCCCTGTACGAGGACGTCCTGGACAGTGTCGTCGGAACCGTCCACCTCCTGGACTTGGTTGATGCGCGCGAACGGAACGGGGAGGCGTCACTTCGCTCCGTCGCCGCCGAGCCGTACGTCGTTCCAGAATCCAAGGAGGTGGACGACCTCCTGGACGAGTTGCGCGCCGAGCGACGACGCATGGCGATCGTCGTCGACGAGTTCGGGGCGACGGCCGGGATCGTGACCATCGAGGACATCGTCGAGGAGATAATCGGCGAAGTGCTCACCGAGACGGAATCGCCGCCGATTCGTCGCCTCGACGACGACTCCGTGGTCGTTCGAGGCGAACTCAACGTCCACGAAGCGAACGAGGCACTCGGGACGGATCTCCCCGAAGCCGGGGAGTTCGAGTCCGTGGCTGGGTTACTCATCAGTCAGACCGGCCGACTCGTCGGGGAGGGCGAGGGAGTGACCTACGACGGGGTCCGGTTGACTGTCGAAACCGCCGAGAACAACCGCATCCTGGAAGTGCGGGTCGACCTCCCCGACGAGACGGCCGAAGCCACGGAACCATCGGGCGAGGAGTAGCCGCCCGATTCGCTGCTCCGTCTCACCGGCCCACAGATTCGGACAGTCCCGTGCACCGCAGCGACGGTCACGTGCGACCGCAGTCACCGGCGTTCGCCTGCGCGTCCTGGGTAACGAGAGCCAGTCCGGTGTGCAACAGACGCGTCCAAACGACGAGGCTCGTCCGAACGATACACTCCCGAACCACCACCAAACCACGGAGCAGAACACCTATGCTGACCGGCCGTGTTGGTCAGTGCCATGGATCGGCGGCGCGTCTTCGGCGTTCTCGCGGTGGTCGTTCTCGTCACCATCGGCGGGTGTAGCGGGGCGATCACCGATGGTGCTACGACGCCGGGGACGACGGACTCGTCGCCCGGGACACCCGGCCCCACGACCGAGGCGACGACGACTACGTCGACAGTGAGTCCGAACGGCACGCTTTCCGTACACTTCCTGAACGTCGGACAGGGCGGAAGCACCCTTGTCGTCGGACCGACCAACGAGACGATGCTCGTAGACACGGGCGACTGGTCCGACGACGGCGAGGACGTCATCGCGTATCTCGAATCGCAGGACGTCGAGCGAATCGACTACCTCGTGTCGACGCACGCCGACGCCGACCACATCGGCGGGCACGCGGCGGTCATCGACTACGTCGAGACGGAGGGGGACGGCGTCGGCGCGGTCTACGACCCCGGCATCGCCTCGAGTTCGCAGACCTACCAGAACTACCTGGACGCGGTGGAGCGCCACGACGTGGCGCTGTACGAGGCGCGTGCGGGCGACCGCATCCCCTTCGAAGGCGTGGGCGCGCGCGTGCTCGCCCCGCCCGCGGACTACATCGCGAACGGCGACCGCAACGAGAACAGCCTGGTGCTGCATCTGGAGTTCGGGGCGTCGTCGTTCCTCCTGCAGGGCGACGGCGAAACGGCCAGCGAGCGCTACCTCGTCGACGAGTACGGGGCCGAGCTGGCGGCGACGGCGCTGAGCGCGAGCCACCACGGTAGCGAGTCCAGTTCCGGCAGCGAGTTCCTCGACGCCGCCGACCCGCGCGTCGCGGTCGTGTCGAGCGCGTACGACTCACAGTACGGCCACCCCGACGAATCGGTGCTCGAGCGCTTCGCCGCGCGGTCGATTCCGACGTACTGGACGGCGACGCACGGGAACGTCAGGATGACGAGCAACGGCAGTGCGCTCACGGTGGCGACCCAGCGGAACGCGCCGACGGACCCGCTGGCGCTCCGCGACGGGGCGCCCATCGAACCGGGGACCGACGACGAGGTGCAGGTCCGCACGGTCGTCCACGTTGACGGTGGGACCACCGACCCGGCGACGACAACCGAGCCGGCGACGACCGAGCCGGCGACGACTGGAGGGACGACTGCCCAGGGGGCGGCGCTATCGGTCGTCGAGGTCCACGCGGACGCCGCGGGGAACGACAACGAGAACCTGGACGACGAGTACGTAGTCTTCGAGAACGCGGGCGACCGGTCGCTGGACCTCGGCGGTTGGACCGTCGCCGACGAAGCCGGCCACACCTACACGTTCCCGGCAGGGTTCTCGCTGGGCGCGGGCGCGCGGGTCACGCTGTACACCGGCGCCGGAGCGGACACGGCGACGTCACTCTACTGGGGCGCCGGCAGCGCAGTCTGGAACAACGGCGGCGACACGGTCGTCGTCCGTACCGAGGACGGCAGCGAAGTGCTCCGGGAGGCCTACGAATGACGACTGATGGCACCTACACGGCGGTGGTGGACCGGTTCGAGGACGACCTCGCAGTGCTCCTGCTCGAGGACGACGGGGAGACGGTCGGCGAAGTGGCCGTCGATGCGGGGCGGCTCCCCGAGGTCGGCCGGCACGCGGACGCGGTGCTGGTCGTCGAACTCGCGGACGGCGAACTGGTCGACGCCGCGTACGATGCGGCCGAGACGACGGACCGCGCAGAAGCCGCCCAGAGCCGATTCGACGAACTCTCCAGGCAACCGCCGTCGACGGACGCGGATTCTGACGCCGACTCGCCGTGACCCAGAGACCGGGATCCGGCCCCGAGGTTCAGTCGCCGTCGGCGTCAGGACGTGCGTCGCGCGCGGAGAGGCTGCCGCCGCACCCGCCGCAGCGGTACTGGTCGGGATTCTTCACGAGTTTCGATTTGCGGTAGCGCGGCATCTCGCTGCCGCAGGACTCACACACCACCCACCAGTTCGGGTCGGCGAACCGCTCGCAGGTGACCGTGGTCTGTAGTTCGTCGGCCCACGCTTCGAAGCGGTCGCCGTGACTGGGGTCGTCGGCTTCGTTGAGCAGGTGAACGTGAATGAGTTCGTGGCGGATGACCGACGCGGTGGCGGCCCAGCCGTGCTCCTGGAAGTACTCCCAGGTGAGCGAGACGGTTTCGGGTTCGTCGTCGCGGTGTTTGACGGCGCCGGCGCGCCGCTTCGCGCGCTTGCTGACCTCCCACTCGAGGTCGCTGACCGAGACGGTGAGGTCGTAGTTCGCGACGACTTCGCGCGCGTAGACCTTCGAGACGGCGAGGAACTCCGGCACGGACGTCTTCCTGTCGACGGCGTAGAAGTCTGTGTCAAGCGGGAGGGGGTCCGAGGACATGGTGGCAGTGAGTTGTGTCGTACCGGGTCAGTCTCCGGTCGGTCGGAGGCCGACGACTACGTGGCGGGCTCGCGACCTGGCGACGACTGTGGTTGTCCGCCAGGACGACGCTCCGGACCTTTAATCTTCGAGTTCCAGGCCGGTCGCCGCCACCCCATCAGCGGCCCCGGCAATGGGAGCCCAGCGGGATAGAGACTCGCGGCAGCGGCCCGGAGACGTCGCAGACGTTCAGAAGACCTGTGGCACAACGTCGGCAGTCTTGAGGTAGTCCCGTACGACGTCGTCGATGCCCGACGTGATCGCGTCTGCGTCGGTGTACCACCAGTTCCCCTCGCTGTAGGCGGCGACGAACGGCAAGTCCGGGAAGGCGTCGATTCGGCCGCGGAGCGACGGGTCGATCGCGAGGAACTCGCGGCCCCCAAGCGACAGCGGGTCGACGTCGTAGGGCAGGGCCGGGACGTCCTCGACGTCGACGCCGAGGAAGAGGTGGCCCGTCTGGAACAGGAGGGTCGTCTCGCAGTCGAAGGCCGTAGCGAGCAGGCCAGCGAGCAGGTACGTCCGGTCCTTGCAGTCGCCGACGGCGGCGACGAGCGTCTCCTCGTTCGTCCTGTGGTAGTCGTACGCTTCCATCGTTTCGGAGTCCGGCGCGTACTGCAGCGCCTGCACGAACTGGACGAGGACGTCGAAGCGACGGCCGGCGTCCAGGGACGCCGGGGTGGTAGCCGTCCGTGCTCCGTCGTCGCCGTCGGACAGGTCCTCGGTGGTGGCCCGCTCGAGGAGCGACGTGGCGAAGTCCTGCGCGACGGGACTCGACAGCGACTCCTCGTACGTCGTGGCGTACCCGCGCTCGCGGGCGACAGCGGCGTCGTACGTGGACCGACGGAGCCGGTAGTCGAACGTCCAGGTCGTCCGGCTGCTATCCGTCCACCGGTAGGACAGCATGTACTCGTTGCCCGCACGGCGACGGGAGAACGCGGCGCCGTCGATCGACGGTCTCGGATCCGAGACGCGTTCGCCAGACAGCACGCGGTCCTTTCTCCTGGAATCCCAACGGAGCGGCGCTGACTCGCAGAGGAAGCCCTCGACGTTCTGGTCCGCGTTCGGCCGCACGTAGACTTCGTAGAACCAATCGCCGGATTCGCCGCGCGTTCGGGGTACCGAGACCGTGACCGTCCGAGTCTCATCGGGGTTGGCGGCGTGGAACTGCCCGCTGGCAGCGCTGCCCAGCACCGCTCCGTCCGGGTACTGCCGCCGGCGGACGAGCACCTCGAAGGAGTCCCGTGCGTCCGGCCAGGAGACGTCGAGCGTCACGGTGGTTTCGGCGACGCCGGAAACTTCGCCATGGACGCCCTCAGCGCGCGCGAGTACTCCCTCCGGAGTCGTTGTGTCGGTCCACGGCGCCAGGTTCTGCCGGGCGAACCGGGAGGACTTCCGCCCCATGAGCACGCCGCCCACGGCGGCACTCCGAGCCAGGAACTGGCGGCGTTCCATAGCTACGGACTTGCTCGGAGCCGAATAAGTTTTCTGTTAGTTCGGGACTTCTTAATTTTACGAGGTGTTCTCGAGGGGGGCGCCCGGCTGTTGCGACGAATCGCTGCGAGAAAACCGGCTCCGGAAGCCGTCGGGTGGACGGTGTCGCGTGATTCCTACCACGGTCAAATCTCCGCTGCGGATTGGGTGACCGTTCACACCCCGACGACTCGACCGGAGGATCAGGACAGTGTGGCTGCACAGACCGCTGTGTGCTACCGGTCAACCGGGCTCAGGTGTCCGCTTCGACGAAAATACAGTTCCCGCGTCGGTCTGGACGACCGTCGGCAACCGACGGTCGTCAGCCCTCGATCGGGATGGTCTCGCCGCGGGCCGTGGCCTCCGCGATGATCGGGAGCGTCACTTCGAGGACGCCGTTGTTGTACGAGGCCGAAATCTCGTCCTCGTCGATCTCCTTCGGGAAGCGGAAGCGGCGGTGGTATGTTTTCTTCCGCCCGCGGCCCTCGTCGACGTGCTCGGCCGAGACGTTCAGGACGCCGTCGTCCCAGGCGACCTCGATTTCGTCCGTCTCGAAGCCGGGCATGTCAACGGAGAGGACGAAGTCGTCGTCCTCCTCGTACAATTCGTAGTCGCTACCACCGAACCCGCCCTCGCCGAACAGCTGCGAGGGCAGGTCGAGACCCTGCATCCACGAACTCGGGCTTGTCGTGGGCAGTGGCATGGTTCTCACCTCGCTACATCTGACAGTATCCTCGCGGTTCGTAAAGAATCCCACGAATCCAACAAATTTAATATAGATTTTTCTTGTCATTGGGTGTCACGCCCCGTCCGAGGGAACAGATTTGGAACGCAATCCACAACCGATATACCGGTGTGGGGCAGAGTGTCGATAACCGTGACGAACACGCAGGTCACTCTCGTCCAACTGGACAACTACGGGCCGTGGACGGTGACGCCGTCGCCGCGCCGCGAAGTCGACCTCCAGACGATGCAGTCGCGCATGTACGCCGACCTCTCGCAGGCGTTCGGCATGCGCGACGGCTACGTCTTCTTCACGCGCTTCGACAACATGATCGCCGTCACCAACGGCCTCGACCTCGAAGACCACGCCCGAATCCAGGAGTCGGTTCGGAACCGCTACCCGGTCACCGTCAGCCTCTCGATGGGGACCGGTCCGTCGCCCGCGGACGCGCTCGTCGACGCCACCGCCGCCCTCCAGGACCAAGGCAGCGCGCAGGACGCCGACCGGCGCGAAGCGCTACTCGGGCAGCCGATTCCCGAAGCCGAGCGAACGGACGACGACGTCCAGATCGCGCACTTCGACGTGGTCGACGCCACCGGCACGTACACTGACCAACTCGACGCGTTCTCCTCGTTCGCGCACATCGAGCAGGGGTACGCGACGCTCATGCGGTACATGCACGACGCCCACGACTCGCTGTCGTTCTTCGTGGGCGGCGACAACATCATCGCGGTCTGCCCGGATCTCTCGACGGCCGACTACGCGGACGCCATCGACCACGTCAGCGCCACCGCGGGCGTCGACGTCCGCGTCGGCGTCGGTCGCGGCACCTCGGCCCACGACGCCGGCATGGGCGCCAAGCACGCCCTCGAGGACGCCCGCGACCACGAAAGCGACGTGGAAGTCCTCCCCGAGCCCTGAGAGTGGCCGCCGGACCGGCAGCGTCGTCGAGCGCCGACCGACGTGATGCGTACTTTTACGTCGGTCCCCGCCTGTCGTCTGGACAACTCTAGAGAGAGTTTGCCCAACACCCATACGGGTGGCCACCCGAGTCGCTCACGAGGCAACCGAATGCGGTCCCGACACCACACGACGAAAGGATGGAGAAAGCGCTCTGGTACCTGTTCGTGGGGACGCGCGGCGGCGCGAACCGCGCGCGACTCGTGCGAGCCCTCGAGGAGCGACCGCGGAACGCGAACCAACTGAGTGACATGCTCGACGTCGACTACAACACCGTCCGCTACCACCTCGACAAACTCGAGGACCACGACGTCGTGGAAGCGGGCGGCGAGGACTACGGCGAACTGTACTTCCTGACCGACCGCTTCGACGCACACCGCGACGCCTTCGAGGACGTCGTCGAACACCTGGACTGACAATGGCAATGGCAACCGAAACGATGGCGGCGACCGCACTGTCAGCAGTCAACCTCGTCGTGCTCGTCTCGCTGGCGGGCGTCTGGGTGCGCAACTACTTCGAGTTCCGCACGCCGCTCGTGTTGGGGCTCGTCGCGTTCAGCGCCGTGCTCGCCGTGGAGAACGCCGTCGCCGTCTACTTCTTCTTCAGCATGCACATGCTGTACTCCGGCGACCCGGTCGTCCAGACCATCGTCCTGGTGATGCGCCTCCTGCAGTTCGTCGCCGTCGCCGCACTCGCGTGGGTGACGATGCGGTGACGCCGCCGCGACCAGTCGCTTTTTGCCCCGCGGTCCGTAGCCCAGAGTGATGGTCGACGGCGAACGCCTCCCCGGCGCACCCGACACCGCGGAGCGCATCGTCCTGCACGTCGACATGGACTGCTTCTACGCCAGCTGCGAGCGCCTCCGCGAACCCGAGTTGCGGGGGGAGCCCCTCGTCGTCGGGATGGGGTACCAGGAGGATCAGACCGTGGGCGCCGTCGCGACGGCGAGCTACGAGGCCCGCGAGTACGGCGTCCAGAGCGCGCAGGCGATCAGCGCCGCGCTCGACCGCCTGCCGCGGACGGCCGACGACCCGGACGACCCGGACGCGGGCTACTATCGGCCGGTCGACATCGGCTTCTACCAGGACGTCGGCAGCGACGTCAAGGACATCCTCTACGACCTCGGGGACACCGTCCGCGAGCTCAGCATCGACGAGGCGTACCTCGACGTCACCGGGCGGACCGCGTGGGACGTCGCCGAGGGGTTCGCGCGCCACGTCAAACAGCGCATCGAGCGGGAGGTCGGCGTCCCGGCGAGTGTCGGCGTCGCGCCGGACATGAGCACCGCGAAACTCGCCAGCGACCACGACAAACCCGACGGCCTCGTGGTCGTGAAACCGGGCGAAGTACGGGAGTTTCTCGCGCCCATCGACGTCGCCGACGTCCACGGCGTCGGGCCGGTGCGCGCACGCGAACTCCGCGAGATGGGCATCGAGACGGCGGGCG
>NZ_WUUU01000095.1 GCF_009831555.1 Halobacterium bonnevillei
CCCCGAGTCGAAGAACGTCGACGACCTGCTCCGGGAGATGCAGGAGGAGCGCGTCCAGCTGGTCGTCGTCATCGACGAGTTCGGGACGACCGAGGGCCTGCTGACCGCCGAGGACATCACGGAGGAGGCGTGGGGCGGTTTCGTGCTGCCGTTCACCGACCACGACTGGGACTTCGCGGACGCCGCCGTCGACACCATGACCATCGACCCGCACAAGATGGGGCAGGCTCCGGTCCCGGCCGGTGCCTTCCTCGCGCGCGACCCCGAGACACTGGACGCGCTCGCCATCGACACCCCGTACCTCGAATCCGACGTCCAGCCGACGCTCACCGGCACACGCTCCGGCGCAGGCGTCGCCGGCACGCACGCAGCGCTCGACGCGCTCTGGCCCGCCGGCTACCGCGACCAGTACGAGCGCTCGCAAGCCAACGCCAAGTTCCTCGCGACGGAACTCCGCGGCCTCGGTTACGACGTCGTCGAACCCGAGTTACCGCTGGTCGCCGCCGACGTCCCGGACAGCGAATTCGAGGTCCTCCGGGATGCAGGCTGGCGAATCTCCCGGACCGCCGCCGGTGAACTCCGCGTCGTCTGCATGCCCCACGTGACCCGCGAGATGCTCGCGTCGTTCCGCGACGACCTCGCCGAAGCCAGCAGGGTTTAATTCTCGGCGACCCATCACCCGGGTAGTGTCTCCGTCAGCCGCGGTCGCTGCCTCCATAGACATTGCCGGAATCGAGAACGCGGTGCGCGCTGCAACCGGGTGGCCAGGACTCGGCGTCATCTTCGTGTACTCGTTTCTCATCGCGTTTGTCCTCCCGTTTCCCAGCGAAGTCGTTCTCTGTTCGGCCGGCTACGTCTGCGCGGAAACGGCACACCTCGGCCTCGGTATCCCGTCCCCGCTCGTCGTCTCGTTCGTCGTGCTCTCCAGCAGCGTCGGGAAGGCCGCCGGGAGCATCGTCGCGCTGCGCGTCGGCTACGGTGCGAGTCACTCTGGCCCCGTGATGCGGGCTGCTCGCCGCCTCGGGTTCGACCCCGTGCAGTGGTCGAGACGACGCATGGTCGAACTCGTCCGGCGGTACGGCTACTACGGGATGGCGCTCGGGCTCTCCGTCCCGGGCTTCCCGGACACCATCTCGATCTACGTCTTCTCCGTCATCGAGAAGGACTACCGACGCTTCGCCGCGGCCGCGTTCACCGGCAGCGTCGGCCGGCTCGCGGTCACAATCGCCGTCCTGGAAGGCGCGCTGGTCGTGGCGTAAATCGAGACGAGTCAGACCAGCAACGGTTAAGCACCGGGACTATCATTGCAGAGACATGCTCGGACTGCGCTCGGACCGCCTCGTAACCGGCGGGCTCATCATCCTCGTCGGCGTGCTGTTGTTGCTCTCCACGACTGACGCCCTCCCCACCGAATCGCTGTGGGACTTCTTCCCGGCCGTGTTCATCGTGCTGGGCCTCTGGGCGCTCGTACGGAGTGGCTTCCGGAACCTCACCGGCCCCGTCATGGTCATCGCCATCGCGAGCACGTACCAGGCCAAGGCACTCGGGTACGTCACGGACGAACACATCGGCACCTGGTGGCCGCTGTTCGTCGTGCTGTTCGGCGTCCTCGTCCTCGTCGGACGGAACCGACGAGCACGCCGCGCGGTGTCGACGAGCACTAGCGACGCCGGCACCGTCTCGCTCGTCAGCCTCTTCTCGGGCACGCAGCGCCGCGTCACGGGCAGCGGGTTCCGTGGCGGCGACATCTTCGTGGCGTTCGGCGGCGCGGAACTCGACCTCCGCGACGCCGACGTCCCCGCCGACCCGGCAGACGTCGAATGCCTCGTCGCGTTCGGCGGCGCAGAGCTCAACGTCCCGGACGACTGGCGGGTCGAACTGGAAGTGCTCAGCATCTTCGGCGGGTCGGAGGACGAACGACCGCGTCGCTCCGGCGAGGTCGCCGGCGACGGTCCCGACCTCGTCGTCACCGGACTCGCGCTGTTCGGCGGCGTGACTGTCTCGCCCTGACAAGGTTTTTGCGTGGGCGCAACGTTGTTCGGCTGTGACACGGCAACGGCGCAGTGCGCGACCGGACTCGATGCGGATGCACGCGTAGCGCCGTCACCGGGTGGACCGTCCACCCCCGGGCCCTCATGCGGCCGTCGGGTGGACACGAACCCCGTTTCTCCCCCGAGCATCGTCCGCACAGCGCCGGAACCGGAACGACGCGACACAACCAGCGGGCTTTAGGCCCGCGCCAGCAGAAACAGCGAACATGACTCACGAAGACTTCCCGACGGACGACCCAGCGGTGGTCACTGCGGGGTTGCCGTACGCGAACGGCGACCTCCACATCGGCCACCTGCGGAGCTACGTGAACGCCGACGCGTTAACGCGCGGCCTCCGAAAGCTCGGGCAGCAAGCCATCTACGTCTGCGGCAGCGACATGCACGGCACCCCCATCGCGGTCGAAGCCGAGAAGGAGGGCGTCAGCCCCGAGGCGTTCGCGCTCCGCCACCACGAACAGTACGAGGAGACGTTCCCGCAGTTCAACGTCGAGTTCGACCAGTACGGCCACACCCACGACGAGACGAACACCGCACTCACGAAGGAGTTCGTCCGGTCCTGGGAGGACAACGGCTACGTGCACGAGAAGGAGATCAACGTCGCCTACGACCCGGAGGCCGACCAGTGGCTCCCGGATCGCTTCGTCGAGGGCACGTGCCCGTACTGCGGCGAGCACGCCCGCGGCGACGAGTGCGACGAGGGCTGCCAGCGCCACCTCGAACCCGGAGAGATCGAGGAGCCCGTCTCCACCATCACCGGCAACCCCGCGGAGTACCGCAAACGCGAGCACAAGTTCCTCCGGTTGTCCGCATTGCAGGACCACCTCCAGGGTTTCATCAACCGCGTGGAAGGGACGAGCAACGCCCAGAACCAGCCCCTGGAGTGGATCGAGGGCGAACTCCAGGACCTCTGCATCACGCGGGACATGGACTGGGGCATCGACTACCCGGGCGAGGGCGCCGACGACCTCGTGCTGTACGTCTGGGTTGACGCCCCCATCGAGTACGTGTCCACGACGAAACAGTACAGCGAGCGCGATGGCGACCTCGACTGGGAGTCCGTCTGGAAGAACGGCGACGGCGAGGTCGTCCACGTCATCGGTCGCGACATCATCCAGCACCACACGGTCTACTGGCCCGCGATGCTGGAGGCCGCGGACTACGCTGAACCGCGCGCGGTCTGCGCGGTCGGGTTCGTGAACATCGACGGGAAGGGCCTGTCGACGTCGAAGAACCGCGCCATCTGGGCCCAGGAGTACCTGGACGAGGGGTTCCACCCGGACCTGCTGCGGTACTACATCGCGACCGCCAGCGGCTTCGAGCGGGACGTGAACTTCTCGTGGGACCGGTTCGCGGAGCGCGTGAACAGCGAACTTGCGGACGTCGTCGGGAACTTCGTCTACCGCGCGCTGTTGTTCGCGGCGCGGAATTTCGGCGGGACGCCGGACGCCCGGGTCAGCGACGAGGTGGAGACCGAGATCGCGCAGGCGATGGACGACTACGAGGACGCGTTGAACGACTACGACCTCCAGTCGGCGGGCCAGCGCGCCGTCGCCCTGGCGCGGTTCGGCAACGAGTACATCCAGCGCAACGAGCCCTGGAAGCTCGACGACGACGAGGCCGCGCCCGTCATTCGGGACTGCGTGCAGCTCGTGAAGGCCGTCGCGGTCCTGCTGCAGCCGTTCACGCCGGAGAAGGCGGACGCAATCTGGTCGCAGATCGGGGAGCCGGACTCGGCTGCGGCGGCCACCATCGGGGACTGTCTGCAGGCGCCCGCCGGGGAGTTCGGTGAGCCCGAGGAGTTGTTCACGAAGGTCGAGGACGACCGCGTCGAGGAACTCGACGAGAAGCTCCAGTCGAAAATCGAAGCCGGTAGTAGCGACGAGGACGACGAGGCGGACGTGAGCGAGGAATCAGCGACCGAACTCGAACCGCTCGCCGACGAGCGCGTCAGCTTCGAGGACTTCCAGGACCTCGACCTGCGCGTCGGCGAAATTCAGACCGCGGAGGGCGTCGAGGGCGCCGACGACCTCGCGCGCCTCGAGGTGGACATCGGCCACGAGGTGCGCCAGATCGTCGCCGGAATCAAGCAGCTCCACGACCTGGACGACCTCCCGGGGACTCGCGTCGTCATCGTCGCGAACCTCGAGAAGGCCGAGCTGTTCGGCGTGGAGTCCAACGGCATGATTCTCGCCGCGGGCGAAGACGCCGACCTCCTGACGACCCACGGGGACAGCGAACCCGGCACGAAAGTCAAGTAGGGCTTGCAGGCGGTGGGCCGCTCCCGGTACGAGTACCGCCGTTCCGCGTCCGAGCACACCGGGCGAAGGTTACGTCACGCGCCGGATTGGTCCCGGCCCGCTATTTGAACCTACGCAGGGGCCAGGCCGGCATCCGACAACCGAGCGGCGCGGCGGCGCGATTGGGCGCGGTTCGACGACGGACGACGTCGTTCGAGAGAGCGCGTTGGGCTGGTTCGGCGACAGCAAAACGTGGCTACGTTCGGTCCTCGGCGAGTTCACCGAGGTCGTCGACGTGCAGGGCTTCCATGGTCTGCATTTCGATGCCGTAGCGTTGTGCCGCGATGGACGCGGCGAGTGCGGAGTCGTGGGAGTCTGCTTCGAGTAGGAGGAGGACGTCGCGTTCCCCGAGGAGAATGTAGGCGTCGAGAAGGTCGCAGTTCCGGGTTTCGAGGTCCTGTCTGAGGTCTCCCCAGATGGAGGCTAGTTCCTGGACGTTCTGGTACTCCCCGGTCTCGACGTTGGCGAAGGCAGCGTACGTCGGCATAACTTCGGATTGATTGCGTACGACAAAAATCCCTATGGCTCTCGTGGTACTCGATATCGAGTAAATTACGTACGTTTTTGCGTGGCGGCAACGTAGGCCGCGGCAATGAGGAACGCGAAGATCGTCTGTACGCTGGGCCCGGCGACAGACGACGAGGCGTCGATTCGGTCGCTCGTGGACGCGGGGATGTCGGTCGCGCGCATCAACGCGAGCCACGGCTCGATGGCGGACCGCCGCGAGCTGGTGGCGACGGCGCGCCGCGTGGACGACGCGACGGAGAAACCGGTCGCTGTGATGCTGGACACGAAGGGACCGGAGGTCAGGACGTCGGAGACCGAGGGAACCGTGCACGTCGAGACCGGCAGCGTCGTGGAGTTCGTGCCGGACGGGGAGACGACCGGCGAGACCGTCGGTCTCTCGACGAGCATCGCAGCGGCCGAAGCCGGTGACCGAGTGCTGCTGGACGACGGCCGCATCGAGACGGTCGTGGAGTCTGTGGAGGGCGACGTGGTCGTTGCGCGCGTGGAGTCAGGCGGCGACCTCGGTGGTCGGAAGGGCGTGAACGTTCCGGGGGTGGCGCTGGACCTCGACGTCGTGACCGAGAAGGACCGCCGGGACCTGGAACTCGCAGCCGAGGAGGACGTGGATTACGTCGCGGCGAGTTTCGTGCGGGACGCCGAGGACGTCCTCGAGGTCGGGCGCGTCCTGGAGTCGTTCGACGCGGACGTCCCCGTGGTCGCGAAAATCGAACGCGCTGGCGCCGTCGAGAACCTCGAAGGCATCATCGAGGCCGCGGACGGCGTGATGGTGGCGCGCGGCGACCTCGGCGTGGAGTGCCCGATGGAGGACGTGCCGATGATCCAGAAGCGCATCATCCGGCAGTGCCGGGACGCGGGCGTCCCGGTCATCACTGCGACGGAGATGCTGGACTCGATGGTGCACGCGCGGCGGCCGACGCGCGCGGAAGCCAGCGACGTCGCGAACGCGGTCCTGGACGGGACGGACGCCGTGATGCTGTCCGCGGAGACTGCCGTTGGCGACAATCCGACGCGGGTCGTCGAGACGATGGATCGCATCATTCGTGAGGTCGAGGGCAGCGGCGAGTACGCGGAGGTACAGGAGCAGCGCGTCCCGGAAGCCGACGGGACCGCGAAGACCGACGCACTCGCGCGGTCCGCGAGGTACCTCGCACGCGACATCGACGCGAGCGCCGTCGTCGTGGCGTCCGAGTCCGGGTACACGGCACGGAAGGCCGCGAAGTTCCGGCCGCGGGTGCCGGTCGTGTGCGCGACGCCCTCGCACCGCGTTCGCCGACAGCTCGCGCTCAACTGGGGCGTCCTCGCGGAGTACGCGGAAGTCGCAGAGGGAGACGCGACGACAGTCGTCGAGCGGGCGGTCCAGTCCGCCGTCGAGTCCGGCGTGGTCGACAGCGGCGACACCGTTGTCGTGCTGGTCGGGATGATGACGGAACTGGAGGGCGCGAGCACGACGAACACGCTGAAGGTCCACGTCGCGGCGGAGACGCTGGCGGTCGGGCAGTCCGTCGTCAGCGGTCGCGCGACGGCGCCCGTGGTCGTTCTCGACGACGGCGACCTCGGCGACGTCCCCGACGGCGCTGTCGTCGTCCTGGACCACGCGTTCGACGACGAGTTCCGCGGCGACCTCTCCAGGATCGCGGCCATCGTGAGCGCGAAGTCCGGGATGACCGGCTACCCGGCGATGGTCGCCCGGGAACTGGACGTGCCGATGGTCGGGGACGCCGACCTCGAACGGATCGACGACGGCGACCTCGTCACCGTGGACGGCGAACGGGGCGTCGTCTACGCTGGCGACTCCTGACCGCGCGGCCGCCGTCTGAATCAGACGCTCGCGCTACCGAATTCGTCGGCCGCCGAGGAGTCCGCTCGTCGCTGCGAACCCGCGCGTTTTTCAGCGCGCACCCCGTACCTGAATCCATGTCCGAGGACGACCAGCGGAAGTGGCGCTACGAGCTCGACGAGGTCGGCCCGGACGCCGAACCGGACGTGCGCGCCATCGAGCCGGGGTCCCCGAGCGCCGAGAACGTCGCGTTCTTCCTGCTCGGCGTCGCCGTGATGGTCGGCGTGCTGGCGGTACTGCTGTTCGCGTGAGCCGGGGTTCGGGCAGCGGGCACGGTGGCTGAGCGGGTAACGGTTTTCCCACCCCCGCCCTAACTGGCTGACATGGTTGAACTGTTCGGACAGTCGCTGTCGTTCCTGCTGGTCCTCGTCGGGACGGCGCTGTGTATCATGGAAGCGCTGGCGCCGGGCGCCCACCTCATCGTCCTCGGCGTCGCGCTCCTCGCCGCCGGCCTCATCGGGTTGTTCGTTCCGGCGGCGGCCACGCCGTTCATCCTCGCAATCCTCGTGCTGGGCATCGGCCTGTCGGCGCTGTACTTGTACCGCAACTACGACATCTACCAGGGGACCGGGCGCGGGCAGACCCGGGACGCCGAAGACCTGCGCGGGGAGCGCGGCTACGTCGTCGAGACGGTGACGCCGCGGTCCGGCCGCGTGAAACTCGAGTCCGGCGGGTTCGACCCGTCGTACGGCGCGCGTAGCATCTCCGGCACCATCGATGAGGGGGCCGACATCGTCGTCGTGGACCCCGGGGGCGGCAACATCCTCACCGTCGAGGCCGTGAACGGCCAGGACGACATCGACCGGGAACTCGACAGGGACCCGACGGACGCCGACAGCGCGTAACTACGCAGTCGCTGTCCACTAGAACGCTCACCAACACTTATTGTCCGGTCGCCGGACGTTGCAGTATGGAGTTGACCCCGCTTCAGGCGAGTGGCACAGTGATAACGGCAGTGGGCGTGCTGTTGTTGCTGTTGCTCGCTGTCATCGTCTACGAGACGGTCGAAATCGTAGACGCCTACGAGAAGAAAGCGCTCACCGTGTTCGGGGAGTACCGCGGCCTCCTAGAACCGGGCATCAACATCGTCCCGCCGTTCGTCGCGCGGACGTATCCCTTCGACATGCGGACGCAGACCATCGATGTCCCGCGCCAGGAAGCCATCACGCGCGACAACTCCCCGGTGACCGCGGACGCCGTGGTGTACATCCGGGTGCGCGACGCCAAGCGCGCGTTCCTCGAGGTCGACGACTACAAGACCGCCGTGTCGAACCTCGCGCAGACGACGCTGCGCGCGGTGCTCGGCGACATGGAACTCGACGACACGCTGAACAAGCGCCAGCAGATCAACTCGCGCATCCGCACGGAGCTCGACGAACCCACTGACGAGTGGGGGATTCGCGTCGAGAGCGTGGAGGTCCGCGAGGTCAACCCCTCCCAGGAAGTCCAGAAGGCGATGGAGCAACAGACCAGCGCCGAGCGCCGCCGCCGCGCGATGATCCTCGAGGCGCAGGGTGAACGGCGCTCCGCCATCGAGAACGCCCAGGGTGACAAGCAGTCGAACATCATCCGCGCACAGGGTGAAAAGCAGTCCCAGATCCTGGAAGCGCAGGGTGACGCGATCTCCACCGTGCTCCGCGCGAAGTCCGCGGAGTCGATGGGCGAGCGCGCCATCATCGAGAAGGGCATGGAGACCCTGGAGGGCATCGGCGACGGCGAATCGAACACGTTCGTCCTCCCGCAGGAGGTCACGAGCCTCATCGGCCGCTACGGCAAGCAACTCGCCGGCAGCGACGTCGGCGACGGCGGTGCCGACCTCGAGAGCCTGGAGTTCGACGCGGAGACCCGGGAGCTCATCGGCCTGGACAACATCGACGAGATTCTCAACCAGATCAGTCAGGAGGCCGACGTCGACCCCTCCGAGATCGAAGAGCAGGCCGAGGCCGTCCAGCGCGGCGAGGACAGCGGCCTGCAGGCCGCCGACGAGGTCATCGACAAGATGGACGAAGAACTCGACATCGACGACGGAAACGGCGACACGGAGTCGTAGCGCCGTCGAGAGGCCTGTAGACGCCGGGTGTGGCAGGCTTCGTCCCGGTCACCGTCAGGTGGTGACCAGATTACAGCCCACCCCCCTGGAGTACCGAACGCTTTTCTCGTGGTACCCCGTACGTGGACCTGAATGGGCATCGACGAGAACAAGCGCGCGACGCTCCGTCGGTTCGCCGCCGTCGGCGCTGCGAGTCCGCTCACGCGGCTCGCGGGCGACGAAGGCGGGGACGGAGACGCGGACGCTGGCACCACCAGCGACGTCCGCGACGCCATCACCGGCTACGTGACGGCGACGCCCGGCGCGCACTTCTCGAAACTCCGCGACGACCTCCAGTTGGGGACGGGAGAGACCCAGCACCACCTGCGACGGCTGCTCGACGAGGACGCCGTCGAGAGCACCCGAGACGGCGACTACAAGCGCTTCTTCCCTGCGGGCCGGTTCTCGCCGTTCGAGCAGCGAGCGCTGGGCTACCTCCGCCGGGAGACCCCGCGCGGGATGGTCGTGGAACTGCTGCGCGACCCGGAGACCACGCCGGGCGAACTCGCAGAGAGCCTGGACGTGTCCCCGGCGACGGTCAGCAAGTACGCGGCACAGTTAGAGGAGGCCGGCGTGCTCTCCCGGGTGGACGGCTACGCCGTACAGCAGCCGGAAACCCTCATCACGCTGCTCGTGCGGTACGCGGACTCCTTCGACGCGACGACTGTCGAATTCGCCGGCGAGGCCGCCGATTTTCTCTCCTACGAACCCTGAGCGGTTCCTGCCGGGCCCGAGTTCGCGACGTTCCGGCTCTGCACCTCGCGGCGCAGTCGCTGCGGAACGTCAGGTACGGCCGACCGCAAGGCAGCCACGAGCAACGCGACGAGCTCGAAGCGACCGAGGAGACGGCGGACCGTGACAGACACTGGGTGCCCGGCGGGGCCGGGCGGAGAACGCGAGCGTCACTCGGGGGGATGACGGCCCCGAGCGAACCGAATCGGCGCGGGAGTCAGGCCTCGACTTTCCACGTCGTCGACGAGGAGTACCCCCAGCGTTCGACGTCGACTTCGAACTCGCCGTCCTCGATGGCGGGCATGTTCGCGCCGACTTCCTTCGCGGAGAGGTCCAGTTCGTCCCCGATGAGACGGGACTTGAAGTACGTGCGTTCGTCGGCGTTCTCGCGGAGGTACTCGAGGATCCGGTGCTGTTTCGGCGTGAGTGCCTGACTCGCCGCGGCTGTCGCGCTCATACCCTACCGTTGGTCGGTACACCCAAGAGGGGTTTGGTACGACCAGTAAATACAGCGCCGTCTTGCGGTTTTGCTGGCTTCGAGTACCGGGTGGGGCCGGCGTGCGGTCAGTGTTGGTAGGCCCGGTTAACGTCGCGTCGGGATTCTCCGGGGCCGCGAGCACGACGGCTTCGAGCGAGTCGGCGAACGCCGAAGACAGAAAGTTCTTACCCGGTCACGGCCGAATCCTGGCACAATGACGGACTCGGGCGTCGAGGTGAGTGTCGTCCTCCCCGCGTACAACGAGGCGGACACCATCGAGACGACGGTGCAGACGACGCTCGACACGCTCGCGGCGTTCCTGCCCGACGAGTCCTACGAAGTGGTCGTCGCGGAGGACGGCTGCGAGGACGAGACGCCCGAAATCGCGTCCCGGCTCGCCGCCGAGGACGACCGCGTGCGGCACTTCCACAGCGACCAGCGGCTCGGTCGCGGCGGCGCGCTGAACGCCGCGTTCCGTGACGCCCGCGGAGACACGCTCGTGTACTTCGACACGGACCTCGCGACGGACATGCGGCACCTCGAAGAGCTCGTCGAGAGCGTGCGCTCGGAGGGGTACGACGTCGCCACCGGGTCGCGGTGGATTCCCGGCCAGCAGGCCGAGCGCCCGGCGAAACGCGGCATCCCCTCGCGGGGATTCAACGTGGCCGTGCGGGTGCTGCTGGGCTCCGAACTCCGCGACCACCAGTGCGGGTTCAAGGCGTTCAGCCGCGAGGCCTTCGAGTCGCTGGCCGACGACGTCGCGGACGAGCACTGGTTCTGGGACACGGAGATGCTGGTGCGCGCACAGCGCCGCGGGTTCGACGTCGCGGAGTTCCCCGTGGAGTGGACGCCGAAAGGCGACTCGAAGGTGGACCTCGTGCGCGACGTCTTCGGCATGGGGAGCCAGATTCTCCGGACGTTCTGGGAGTTCAACGTCAGCCCGTACGCGAACCGCCGCACGGGCATGGTCGTGGGCGTGTTGCTGTCGGTGCTGGCGTTCTCGTTGATGTTCGTGTACATCGACGTCGGCGCGTTCGTGGCCGCCGTCCAGGACGCCGACCCCACGCTGGTGGCCGTGAGCGCGGTCGTCTACCTGCTGTCGTGGCCGCTCCGGGGACTGCGCTACCGCGACATCCTCTCCGAGCTGGGCTACCGGGAGAACACGTGGTTCCTGACGGGCGCTGTGTTCATCAGCCAGACCGGCAACCTCGTGATTCCGGCGCGCGCCGGCGACGCCATCCGCGCGTACGTCGTGAAAGCCCGACGCAACATCCCGTACACGACCGGGTTCGCGTCCCTCACCGTCGAACGCGTCTACGACCTGCTGACGATCACCGTGCTGGCGGGCGGCGTGCTCGTCGCGCTCGCGGCGTTCGCGCCCGAGACGGTCGCGGAGCTCGCGGCGACGGCG
>NZ_WUUU01000096.1 GCF_009831555.1 Halobacterium bonnevillei
CCCCGAACCGAGGGCGGTCGCCGGGGAGATCGCTGCCAACGACGCGGCCGCGCTCCGCGAACTCAAGGGCCTGCTCGCCGCGGACGCCGACCGCGAGGAAACCGACCGTCGCGAAGCCGACGCGTTCGCGCGTCTCCTCGCCGACGACCCGTTCGAGGAGTAACGTCTCACACTTCACCCCCGTATGCTGGCCCGCTCGACCTCCCCTCAGGGCGCTGGCGGCACCGCACGCTTGTGCTGGCTGGCCTCGAAGAGCCCGCGAACGGTCGCCACGACGTCCTCGGACACGCCGAGGTGGCGGGCCGTCGCGGCCGCCGACATCGCGCCGTCGACGTGGAGCGCGAGCACGGCGTCGATGGTGTCGTAGTCCACGCCGAGTTCCTCCTCGTCGGTCTGGTCGGCCCACAGCTCCGCCGTCGGCGTCTTCGTCACGAGGTCCTCCGGGACGTCGAAGTCGCGGGCGAGCTGTCGCACCTGCATCTTGTAGAGGTTCCCGATGGGGTGGCAGTCCACCGCGCCGTCCCCGTACTTCGTGAAGTAGCCGGCGAGCGCTTCCGTGCGGTTCCCGGTCCCGAGCACCAGCCCGTTCTCGTGGTTCGCCACGAGGTAGTTCAGGACCGCTCGCGTCCGCGCTCGCACGTTCCCGACCGCGACGTGGTCGCCTTCCGCGTCCGGGTAGAGGTCGGTCAGGAGGTCGACCACGGGGTCGATTTCGACGACGTCGTACTCGATGTCCAGCAGGTCGGCGACGCGCTCGGCGTCGCTCATGTTCTGCTCGCTGGACACCTCTCCGGGCATCACGAGGCCGTGGACGGCGTCCGCCCCCAGCTCGTCAACCGCGAGATGCGCGACCGTCGTCGAGTCGATGCCGCCGGACAGCCCGAGCACGGCGCGGTCGGCGCCCGCCCCCTCCATCAGCTCCGCGATGAACGACTGGATGTGGTCGCGGCGCGCGGCGAGTTCCGCCTCGGAGAACCGCAAGTCGAGTGGCTCCACGGTGGTTGGCCCTGTCATCGATTCACACTTCGGAATCACCCGACTAAAACCCACTCGCCGCCCGCGGATTCGTGGACGAACGTCCACTCGCCGAAACGCTACGTTCAAGTGGTGCGCTCGGATAGTAACGCCTGCAGTCGACGTGTTCGCGCCGATGGTCCAGTGGTAGGACTCGAGCTTCCCAAGCTCGCGGCCCGGGTTCAATTCCCGGTCGGCGCACTTCGCAGTCTCACTTCGTTCGACAGCTCGTGCGCCGACCGTTGTCTCGTTCGCTGCGCTCACGAGACTCCCGGTCGGCGCATTTTTCGGACGCCTTCGGCCTCGATTGGTTGCTACGCTGCGTGACCGTTCTCGAGAGCGAGGGGCGGCTCACACGCCCTCGAAGTCCGGCTCGAAGGAGAGATAGCCCGACGGGCCGCGCTCCGCGACGCGGTAGAGGGGGTCGACGCTCCCGTCCCGGTGGCGGTGGGCCCAGCGGATCGCCCGCTGTTCGAGTCGGTCGACGACGTCGGGATGCTCGTCGCTCACGTCGGTCTGTTCCCACGGGTCCACCGCCATGTCGTATAGCTGGTAGTCGGGGAGGACGCCGCTCCACATGCCTGGATGGAGCGTGCGAATCAGCTTCCAGCGGTCCGTTCGCACCGCTCGCTGGGCGGTGTAGAGTCCGTGGTCGAAGACGATCTCGTCGCGCCAGTCGGCGTCGGCCGACTCGATGACCGGGCGAAGCGACCGTCCCTGCCAGGTCTCCGGCGGTGGCTGACCGAGGTAGTCCGCGATCGTCGGTGCGAAGTCGACGTTCGTGATCAGGTGGTCCCGAACTCCCGGGTCGACGGGCGCGTCGCCGGGCGGTTTCACGACCATCGGGACGCGCTGGGTGCCGTCGTGAGTCGACCAGTGCTCGCGGTACAGTCCGTGCTCGCCGAACTCCTCCCCGTGGTCGCCCGAGAGGACGATGAGGGACTCCTCGTACTGGCCCGTCTCCCGGAGGTAGTCGAGGAGCCGACCGACGTGGCGGTCAGCGTAGCGGATCTCGGCGTCGTAGGCGGCAATCAGTTCGGCGAGGTCGTCGCGTGACTCGATACCCGTGTGCGACGCCGACCGCACTGCGTCCCAGGTTCGGTGGCGTTCCAGTTGCTCCGCGGTCGGGTACGGCGGGAGCGCTCCGTCTCGAAACCGGTCGATCTCCTCGTCCGAACGGTTGTACGGCGCGTGCGGGTCCCAGAACTGCGCGTACAGGAAGTAGTCTCCGGCGTCCGTTCGCTCGAGCGCGTCGATGGACTCGTCGACGACTGCTTCGGCGCGCGGCGTCTGGAACGACACGTGCCCCCACTCGGTCGTCATGTCCTCGTCGGGTTCCTGGGGCTGGATGAACTCGTTCCAGACGTGATAGAACCACGGCGCGGGGTGCCGCGGGAACGACGAGACGCCGATCGTCCGAATGCGGTTCTGGAAGAACAGTTCCGGCAGCGTCCACCAGGGTCGGTCGGGCTGATTCTCGGTCCACGACCCCGCCCAGTCCGTCCGATTCGCCGGCCGGTTCATCTGCTGGGACTGCTGGCCGTGGGTCTCGACGCCGTTCGCGATTCCGTACCGACCGGACGTCAGCGCCGCCCGCGACGGCATGCACGGCGAGTTCGCGACGTATCCGCGCTCGAACGCGACGCCGTCGTCGATCAGCGCGTCGATGTTTGGTGTCGTGTTCCGGTCGTAGCCGTACCCACTGACGTGGTCCGCGCGCAGAGAGTCGATGTCGACGAAGACAACGTTCATGTGCTGTGTGAACATCTAACGCATACCGCAAGTAAGTACGGATGCGGTTCCTGCTCTCGGAGCCGACCCGTACAGCCACTGCTGTGTCGCTGTTCGTCGCACTCCAGGCATCCAGAACCCTCAAGCACACTCCAGACTGACACTCGGTCGTGTCGACGCTGGACCCTTCGGCCGCCCGGGAATACGTCCGCGAGGAGCGGACTGACGTCGTGGCGGCGTGGCGGCTTGTGCGGACGCCGTCGCCGACTCCTGGGATCGCGATTGGACGGACGACGCCAGCGACGTCGCCGACCGGCTAGAAGCCTGCCTGTCGGAGAACGGCGTGCTCGGGGTGCTGCCCGGCGTCCTCGCGGATGCCGCGGATGCGGCGGGCGGCGAGCTACAGGCAGCCCCGGTCGCCGCGCCGCCGTACGTCGTGGTGACGAGTCGCGGCCCGGTGCTCCGGGCAACGCTAGACGGCGGCCGTCTGGTCGTGCGGTTCGACGTCGTCCGCGTGACCGACGACGGCCGCTACGAGCGAGCCGCAGACGAGTCCTCGGTAGTCGTCGACGTCCGGTAGTCCGGCGTAGTGGTCGCCCAGCTACTCGGCGATGTCGTCGCTGCCGAGTTCGGGACGTTTCTTGCGGACCGTCGTCCAGTACGGGTAGCGGCTCGGACGGGTAGCGTTCGAGCCTGCGAGGGGATTCAGGTGGAAGTCACGGAACCGTCAGCGAACAACCGGGTACGTCTCCCGCTGGACCCACTCCCGGAGGCGGTCGTGGCTCGCGTCGTCGTACCGGAGTGGGCGTCGCCACCACGGCCCCTTCCCCGAGTCCGCGGACCACTCCGTGACCGCCCGGTTGGCCTCGACGCCGCGCGCACCGCTGAGCGGGACGGCCGCGTCGTAGCGCCGCGAGTCGTCCGTGCCGGCGAGCATGACGGCGGCGTCGAACGGGTCGCGTTTCAGGTGCGCGTTCCCCGCGAACGCGGCCTGCTCGCGCTCCGGGAGCGCCCGGAACTCCTCGCCCGTCACCGGGTCGCGAGCGAGCGTGAACTCCCCGATGAGGTACGCGCCCCACTCCTCGGCCATCCAGCCCGCAGGGTCGTCGGGCGCCTCCAGCGTGGCGTAGAAGTAGACGCGGTCGCCCGCCTCGAGGTCAAGCAGCGGGCGGGCTTTCACGCCGTGCGGGTCGCCGTACGTGTACGCCTCACAGCAGGGGTAGTCCGCGAACGACGGGTCGAGGTGGACGGGCGTCTCGCGGACGTCCTCGGGGAGGTCCAGCGACAACGCCAGGTCCGCGTACCTCGGCACCTGCTCGGTGGTCGGCTCGGACTCCGGAATCGGAACGTAGACGAACGACCCGTCTGCTCGGAGCGGGCCGCGGAAGCCCGGCTGGTTCGTGTTCGCCGCGACGTTGACCGCGACCGCCCGCGTCACGGCTGAAGCATGCTCGTGCAGTCCCAGCAGAACCGGTAGTCGGCGTCGTTCTGCGCGCCACACGACGGACACAGCTGGACGTCGGGGTCGTCACTCCCCTCCCGCTGGGCCAGGTCAGCGGGCGGCGCGGCTTCGCTCCGTCCCGTCGAGTCGGGCGTTCCGAGGTTGCCGTCCTGGAGCCGTCGCCAGACGGCGAACTGGAGTGCGGCGACCAGCAGGACTGCGAGCACGAACAACCCCCATTCCATGTGTACCAGTAGCACGGCGAGCCTATTCAGCCTTGGCCCCGCTTCGGGTGTCTGTCCGCTCGAGACGCCGCCAGCCGCCCGGGTGCGCTGGGCGTCGACGATCGTCACGCGTCCGGCGGGGAGCGGTCGCGCTGGAACTCGTCGAACGCATCGAGGTCCTCGGGCAGGTCGTGGTCGAGACGGCGCTCGTCCTGCCGGTTCTCGTTGGCGCTCTCCAGCGGTGCGGCGACCGACTCCCAGCCGGGTTTGACCTTGATGCTCTTCGCGGGCATCCCGACGGCGACGTGGTGGTCGGGGACGTCGCCCTGGACGACCGACCGAGAGCCGACGACGGCATTTTCGCCGACGCGGACGCCCGCTCGAACGAGCGCGCCCTGCGTGACGCGGGCGTCGTCCTCGATGATCGTGTGGTAGTTGTCCACATCGGTCTGGTCGACGATGTCGTGGTCGTGCGTGTAGACGTGGACGGCGTCGCTGACGCTCGCGCGGTCGCCGATCGTGAGCTTCCCGCGGTCGTCGAGGTGGACGTCGTCGTGCACGACGACGTTGTCCCCGATCTCGATGTTGTGGCCGTACGTCATCGAGATGCCCTTGAACAGGCGGACGTCCTCCCCGACGTCCGCGAACAGGTGGTCGGCGAGCATCCGCCGGAACCGCAGCGCGAACTCCACGTTGTCCGCCAGCGGCGTGTTGTCGAACTGCCGCCACAGCCACTGCAGGGGCTTCGAGCGCGCGAACGCCTCCTCGTCCTTCTCGGCGTAGTACTCGGATTCCAGGGTCGCGTTCCGCGGGTCGTAGTTCGCGAACCGCGCGGCTTCCACCGGCGAGACGGCGTCGTCGTCGCGCCAGCGCTCGTAGGCCTCGCGGTCCCCGTGCAGGTCCACGAGCGTCTCCGTGACCTCGTCTGCGAGCTCCGCGGGCCCGCCGGCGGCCGCGAGTCGGTCGTCCACGGCAGAGACGAACCCGCGGAGCGTCGCCTCCGCGTCGTCCGGGAGGGCGACGTGTCGCTTTGTCATACCCCTACGTCTGCCGTCGGCACTGATATCGGTTTCCGTCCCGACGGGAACCTCCGGTTCACCGCCCGGCCGCTTGGCCGGCGACGAACGCGAGCACCAGCACGACCCCACCGAACAACACTGCTGGCAGGAGGGACATCGTTTCGGCCGCGCCGAACAGCAACCACGTGAGGGCGACGCCCGCGAGCAGGCTGAGCACGACGAACACGCTCCTGAGGAGGGTGTGGATGGCAGCGAGTCGCTGGGCGACTTCGTCGTCCATGTGTCGTCGGTCGCCGGTCGGCGGCTTCAAGCTTGCTTTGCGTGCCGCTGGAACCGCACCCGCTAAGTGCCAGTCCCCCCAAGTGGCTGGCATGCAACACCGCGAACTCGGGAACTCCGGGATCGAGGTCAGTGAAGTCGGCTTCGGCGCGTGGGTCGTCGGTACCGACTGGTGGGGTGACCGCGACGAGGACGACGCAATCGAGATGGTGGAGTACGCGCTCGACCAGGGCGTCACGTACTTCGACACGGGCGACGTCTACGGCCACGGCCGCAGCGAGGAACTGCTCGGCGAGGTGCTCGCCGAACACGGCGACGAGATGACCGTCGCCACGAAGGTCGGCTACGACTTCTACAACAACCCGCAGGCGGGCCACGGCGAACTCCCGAAGGAGATGAACGTCGCGTACCTCCGGGACGCCGTCGAGGGGAGCCTCGACCGCCTGGGCACCGACCACGTGGACTACCTCCAGTTACACAACCCGAACGTGGACGAACTCACGCCGGACGTCCTCGAACTCCTCGACGAACTCCGCGAGGACGGCACGGCGGACGCCATCGGCGTCGCGCTCGGCCCCTCGATCGGGTGGCTCGCCGAGGGCGAGGCGGCCATCGAGGAGGCGTTCGACGGCGTCCAGTACGTCGGCAACGTACTCGAGCAGGACGTCCACAACCACTTCGTGGACTACGTCCGCGAGCGGGACGCCGACACGTCCCTGATTCCGCGCGTCCCGCACTCCTCGGGCCTCCTGAACGAACAGGTGACCCCGGAGACGGAACTCGGCGAGGGCGACCACCGCGGCTTCCGCCCGGACGAGTGGTACGAGACCGGCTGGGAGAAGATCGAGGAACTGCGATTCTTAGAACGCGACGGGGACCGGACGATGGGACAGGCCGCCATCCAGTGGCTGCTCAGCTTCGACGAGGTCGCGAGCGTCACGCCGACGTTCCGCTCGAAGGCGGACATCGACGAGTGGGCGGCCGCGCCCGACACGCCCGCGCTCAGTGGCGAGGAGAAAAAACGGGTCGCAGACCTCTACGCCGACAACTTCGGCGTGGACCGCTTCGACGGCATGAGCCACGAGGACTACCGCACGAGCGTGGACGGCGAGGACCTGCAGGACGCGGGGCTCATCGGTTCCGCTGACTGACCGACGACTCACGATTCGCCTCTCCGGTTTCCTCACTGTTCGCCAGCCGAGCGACGGTGACCGTGTAGACGCCGCCGAGGAACGACTCGCGGTCGCTGACCTCGAGGGTCGTCTCGGCGAGCAGCGCCCCGAGCTGTTTCGTGACGTCCGAGAACAGGAACCGCGTGACCGGGTTGAGCGCGCGCCGGAGCAGCGACGGCGACTCGCCCTCCGGGACGAACTTGTCGTAGATGGAGGCGCGGCCGTCCGGCGCGAGCACGCGGTCGGCTTCGGTGGCGACCTGCTCGGCGCCCGGAACCACTGAGAGGACGAGGTGCAGGAGGACTGCGTCGAAGGTGTCGTCTCCGAACGGCAGGTCGCGAGCGTCGCCGACGCGAGCGTCCACGTCTACGCCGAGTGTTTCAGCGCGGGCTTCGGTCCGGCGAATCATCGCGGGCGAGAGGTCCACGGCAGTCACCGAAACGCCCTCGGGCAGGTAGTCGAGGTCGCTGCCCGGGCCACAGCCGAGAATCAGCACGCGGTCGCCGCGCTCGAGGTCCAGGCGCTCGATTGCGCGCTGGCGACCGCGCGCCAGCGGTTTCGCCACCCAGTCGTACACCGGCGCGTAGAGGCTGTACCGCGTGCGGTTCCACCAGTCTGAGACGGTCATTGGATCGTTTAACGGACTGGACCGTCTTCGTCCCAACGCCCCGCACGTCGGGCCCATTGAAAAGGGACAACGTCTCCACCCGCGTCCCAGCGACGCCTGCACGTTCGCCGCGTCAGTCACTTCACTTCCGAACGAGGGCCGTGAGAGAACCATTCCGGTGACCCTCCTCGAAGAACCGAGGTTCGAGCGCCCTGGTACTCGAACACGAGCATACCCGAGCGCAGCGAGGGTTTCACCGCGCGAACGAAGTGAGTGAGGCCTTTTGCTGTGACTTTTTGCGGGGCGGGTTCGCGGAGCGAACCCCCGAGCAAAAATTTACGCCAGGAAGACGTGGCGCGGGCGGTCCGCGAGCACGTCGCGGCCCCAGTCGACGGTGTCGCTGAAGTCCTCAGAGCGGAAGAACGCCATGGCGTCCTCCTGAGAGCGCCACTGGCTGGCGATGAACATGTCGTTGTCGTCCTCGACGTTCACCATCAGGTCCGTCTCGAAGTGGCCGTCCATGTCCGCGAGGACGTCGGCGACGGTGTCGAACTTCTCGACGAAGTCGTCGGTGTGTTCGGGCTTGGTCTCGTAGAACATGCCCATCGTGCCGAACCCGGACTCCTCGCCGGCTCGCTCCACGACGTCGGGGAGGTCGGAGAGGAAGCCCGCCGCGGTGTCGGCGGCGCTGGCGGTGTCCCAGATGGAGACGACGGCGCGGCGGTCGGTCTGGCGGCCGTCGTAGACTGCGGTCTTGACGTGCGTGTCGTAGTGGTCGAAGTTCGCGCGGAGACCGTCGACCTCCTCGAAGAGGTCGTCGACGTCGGCTTCGGAGTACAGCACGGTCGCGTACACGTCCTCTCCGTGGGGCTGGCCCGCGTAGATGTCGAGGTCCTCGAGTTCACCCCGGATGTCCTCGTCGTCGCCGTCGTCGCCGCTGTGGTCGTGGCCTGCACCGCCGTGTGCGTGACCTTCGCCGTGACCCTCGCCACCGTGGTGGGCGCCCTCGGCGTGTTCGTCGCCGTGCGCGTGGCTGGCTTCACCGTGGGCGTGCTCCTCCTCGCCGTGCGAGTGTCCCTCGCCGTCCGGCGTGGGGACCTCCTCCCCGGCCATGTAGGCCGAGAGGTCCTCGGCGGGGAACCGGCGGCCGACGAAGAACTCGCCGAACTCGCCGTACCGCGAGGACGCGGGGTCGAAGCGCATCTCGTAGACGATGTCCTTGATGTCCGTGAGGTCGTCCGCGAACAGCGTGACGCCCCACTCCCAGTCGTCGAGGCCGACGCTGGAGGCGATGACCTGGCTGATCTTGCCGGCGTACTGCTTGCCGATTTCGCCGTGCCCCGCCATCAGTTCTGCACGCTCCTCCATCGAGAGGTCGTACCAGTTGTACTCGGGGTCGCGGCGCTTGCTCATCGGGTAGAACGAGACGTACGTGTCTTCGGGAATCTCCGGAGTCAGTTTCCCCTCCATGTAACGCTTGAGGCCCTCGTCGACGCTCTCCGGGTCCTCGAAGTACTCGGGGCTGGTGTAGCCCGAGATCTCGGTGACCGAGACGTACGAGTGGGACTGCTCGGCGTACTCGGCGAACGCCGTTCCCTCGAAGCGGCGCTCGAGTCGCTCCACCTCGTCCAGGGTCTCCCGGAAGTGGACGACGAGCAGGTCGGCCTTGTGGCCGGTGATGGCGAAGACGGCGGAGTCGCCCTCCTCGGCGTCGGCGACGACCTCTCGGTGTTTCAGGAAGTGTTCGGCTTCTTCGAGTGCGGCCTCGCGGTCGCGCTCCGGGGCCTCCCGCCACGCGTCCCAGTCGACGGTTCGGAAGTCGTGGAGTGCGAACCAGCCCTCCTCGGTCTGCGGCGCGTCTACCATGTAGGCGTGTTTGCATTCGCCGTAGAAGGGTTTTCCCAAACGCGCCAGCGACAACCCAAATGTAGTATCCGTCCGTCGTTCGGCCGGTGCCTCGGACGGGGCAGCGTCCTCGGGCACTTGCTCCGGGAATCCTGGACGTACTGGCCGGTCAACCCGCTCCCGCGGCTCTCCTGAGATAACCGCGACCGAAACGCTTTCCCGCTGAACAGCGGAACGTCCGCCCGAATGCGCAAGAGCGGTCCGCCGAAGGGACTCGTCTCATATCTCGTGCTGGAGCTGCTGGACGAGAAGCCGCGCTACGGCTACGAGATCCTCAAGGAGATCAAGGACATCAGTGGCGGGCACTGGGAGCCCTCCTACGGCTCTGTCTACCCGATTCTGTACAAGTTCGAGGAGGAGGGGTTCGCCCAGCGCATCGAGCGCGAGGACGAACCCGACCGCAAGTACTTCGAAATCACCGAGGACGGCCACGAGAAACTCGCGGAGAAGCGCAGCGAGGTCGGCGAGACCGGGGACGACTTCACCGACGTCATCCTCGGATTCTACCACGTGTTCGCGGCGCTCGCGACCGACGAGCGCTTCGAGGTCACGAACCCCGAGCGCGGCGAGGGCTGGCGGTTCGACGAGGAGTTCTCCGCGTGGATCACCGAGCAGGTCATCCGTCACCACGAGTACTACTTCGACGAGTTCGAGCGCGTCGAGGACACGCCCGAGGAGTTCGCCGACCGCATGGGTCTCGACGACGAGTAGCGGTCGGGACGCCGGACGCGAGACAGTCCGCGCCGGCCGTTCGCGTCCCGCGGCCTAGTTCAGTAACTGCGGCCCGAAGAACATCAACACGAGACTGGCGAGCATCAGCAGCCCGATGCTCGTGGTGATGGCCTGCGTGACCGAGCGGCGGTCACCGACCGGGAGCCGCGACGTCACGGCTTCCGCGACCGTCCGGAGGAGGTGGCCGCCGTCCAGCGGGAACGCGGGGATGCAGTTGAAGAACGCGAGGTTGAGGTTGATCCACCCCGTCCACAGGAGGAGGTTCGCGAACACGAACGTCACCCCGGCCGGGAGCGCGCCCAGCGCGCCCTCCACGACGTAGAAGTTCGTGTTCACGCCCGCGAACCCGGGGAAGTTGAACGCCAGCGTGGGGTCCAGCAGGCTCAACAGCGGGAGGAACAGCGCCGCGAAGATGCCCTGTAGGAAGCCAGCCACGCCGCCCTCGCCGCCGCCGAGCATCACCGAGATGGCCGCCGAGCCGCTGACGTCCCCGGAGACGAGCGCGTGGAAGGAGTCCGCGGGGTACAGCTGGGCGCCGAACCCGGAGACTGCGAGGCCGCTGACGCCGGGTGCGATGACCACGCCCAGGTAGCTCGACCCGTCGCTTTGCTCGCCGAGTTCCACCTCGTAGGTCTCGCGGTCACCGTCGACGTACGCGGCGACTTCGACGGACTCACCGGGTGGGAGTCCGTCCAGAACCGCCTGTATGTCTGCCCGCGAGGTCACCCGCTCGCCGGCCAACGACGTGACGATGGCGTCCGTCTCGGCGGGCATGCCGTCGTTCGCCGCGGGACCGTCCGGGACGACTGTGACGAACGCGCCCGCCGGAGCGGTGACCGTCGTCCCGTTCGCCGTTTCGAACGTCGCCACCGTGCGGTTCTGGACGGCCTCGTCCAGGCCGGCTTCCGTGTAGACGTCGGTGCCGTTGACTGACGCGAGGACGCTGCCAGTCTCGATAGCAGCAAGCGGAGAGTCGGCGGCAACCCCGGTCGTCAGAAGGTGCCGGTCGACGTCTACCTGGTCGCCGTCGGCGCGCGTGACAGTCACGCGGCGGTCGGCGCTGTCCCGGAGCGCGGCCTCGAACTCGGTGTTGTTCGCGACCGCTTCGCCGTCGACGGCTGTGAGCCGGTCGCCGCGTGATGTCCCGCC
>NZ_WUUU01000097.1 GCF_009831555.1 Halobacterium bonnevillei
TGCCGCGGGCGCAGCTGCCGGTGCGGCCGCGGGCGAATCCGCCGAGGAGACCCCCGAGGAGCTGTTGAGCAACGAGGAGCGCGTGAAGCGGTTCCTCCGCGAGCAGGGCGGCCGCGCGAAACAACAGGACGTCGTCGACGCGATGGGGTGGACGGAGGCCAAGACGAGCCAGGTCGTCAAGGGCATGCGCGAGGACGACGAACTGGAATCCTTCCGCATCGGCCGCGAGAACGTCCTGAAGCTCCCGGACGTCGACCAGTACGAGGAGTAACGGGCGTCGAGACGAGACGAATCACCGGTTCTCACCTGTTCGTTCCGTCCCGCGTAGCGGCGGCTGTTCTCGAGATTCGGGGGCTGCCGCTCCGTCCAGTGGGTCCGTCGAAACGCGTTTGCGAAGTCCACGGAAACCCCCAGTTCTCGCGGGCGCCAATTGAAGTTCGCTTCCCGCTCGTCTTGTCAGCGTACGTGGTCAAAACCGGCGCGTTGCGGGTTGTCGTGCCGTACCACTGCGGGTTCGATGCAGCACGCCCTTATACGAGCCGCAGATACTGCCGTGGCATGACCGACAGCGGCCCACTGGCAAACATGCTCGCGCAGATGGAGCAGGCGCGGGAGTACGTGGACATCGACGACGGCATCTTCGAACGACTGCAGTCCCCCGAGCGAACGCTCACCGTCAGCCTCCCGGTGCGGATGGACGACGGCAGCGTGGAGGTGTTCGAGGCGTACCGGTGCCAGTTCGACAGCGCGCGCGGCCCGTTCAAGGGCGGCATCCGCTTCCACCCGAACGTCTCCAAGGAGGAGGTGTCGGCGCTCGCCGGCTGGATGACGTGGAAGACGGCGCTGGTCGACCTGCCGTTCGGCGGCGCGAAAGGCGGCATCATCTGCAACCCCAAGGAGCTCTCGCAGGCCGAAATCGAGCAGTTGACGCGCCGGTACACGGAGGGCATCCGACGGATGATCGGGCCGGACATCGACATCCCTGCGCCGGACATGAACACGAACCCGCGGACGATGGCGTGGATCATGGACACGTACTCGATGTACCAGGGGTACGCCGTCCCGGAAGTCGTCACGGGGAAGCCGCCGGAAATCGGTGGGACCGACGGCCGCGTCGAGGCAACGGGGCGCGGCGTCTCCATCGTGACCGAGGAGACGTTCGAGTTCCTCGGCACGGACGTCGAGGACGCGGACGTCGCCATCCAGGGGTACGGGAACGTCGGGAGCGTCACCGCGCAACTGCTGTCCGAGCGCGGCGCGAACGTCGTCGCGGTCTCCGACGTGACGGGCGCCATCTACGACCCGGACGGCCTGGACGTCGAGAAGGTCGGCGCGTACGTCGCGAACAACGACGGTCGCCTGGAGGGCTACGAGCCGGCCGAGTACATCACCAACGACGACCTGCTGACGCTGGACGTCGACGCGCTGATTCCGGCAGCCATCGAGGACGTCATCACCGTGGACGTCGCCGAACGCCTGGAAGCGGACGTCATCGTGGAGGCGGCGAACGGCCCGACGACCTTCGACGCCGCGGGCGTCCTGCGCGAGCGCGGCGTCCCCGTCGTCCCGGACATTCTGGCGAACGCGGGTGGCGTCATCGTCTCGTACCTCGAGTGGGTACAGAACAGCCAGCAGTACTCCTGGGAACTCGAGGAGGTCAACCGGGACCTCGAAGCGCGCCTGACGACGGCGTTCGACGAGATGCTGGCCGCCTACGAGCAGAAGGACATCCCGGATCTCCGGACGGCCGCGTACACCATCGCGCTGGAACGGACCGCGGACGCCCACGAATACCGCGGGCTGTTCCCGTAAAACCGCGGGCGTCGCGGGAACCACCGACCTGGCCCGTAAAACCGCGGGCGTCACGGGAACCACCGACCTGGCACTGTAACGCGGTTGGCGCCGCGGGATCCGCTCAGTTGGAGTGACTCAGTCGAACGAACCCAGTGGGAAAAATCACACAGTTCGGGGAGAGCAGTCAAGTATTGCCGGTGTGTGGCCTCACCCACAGGTGGACTCCCCGATGTCGGGTCACGGCCGCGCGTTCACGGAACTATCGTTCGAAACCGCGGACACCGCGTACCCAGCGGTCCAGCTGTCCGCGGAACTGGACTGCCGCGTCGACCTGCTGGAGTTCATGCACACGGACGCGGACGGCCTCGTCATCTTCGTTCGCCTCCAGAACGAGGCCGCCGACGAACTCCGGACGCGCGTCCAGTCCCTCGACGTCGACGCCGAAGTGCGGGTGCTGCAGGCGGTCGGCGAGGAGTTGCTCGCGGAGTACGTGCCCGAACAGTCAATCGTCGGGACGCTCGCCCGACACGGCGTGATACCGCAGTCGGCGGTGGCGACCGAGGGCATCGTATCGATTACGGGCGTCGTTCCCGGTGACAGTGACAGTCGGCGCATCGTCGAGCGCGTTCAGCGCGACCACCCGTCGGTGGAGTTCACGGGAAAACGCGACGCCGAGGTCGTCGCGCCGCTGGTCACGGAGGCCGGCGTGCGGTCGCTGTTCGGGGCGCTGCTCACTGACCGGCAGTGGGAGGCGGTTCGCCTCGCCTACGAGCGCGGCTACTTCGACCAGCCGCAGGGCCACTCCCAGACCGAACTCGCCGACGAGATGGGGATCTCTCAGAAGACGTTCAGCCAGCACCTCAACGCGGCGCAGCGGAAACTCCTCTCGGTCGTGTTCGACGGGTAGCACGCCCAGTTCTACCACGTTCGTCGTTGTCACGGTTCACATCACTACATCGAGGTGTGCAACATATGGGGGTGACGCCGCCAGTTGTGGTATGAGCGAGCCAGGAGCGAGCGATGCCTGACCCGGGGGGCGACCCGGACGCGGAAGCGGTCGAGAGCGGCGGGAGCAGACGTCGCGCGGACGCAGACGCGGAGGACAACGGCGGTAGCGATACGCAGCAGAACACAGCCACGAGCAGTCCCAGTGGCAGCAGCGACGGTCTCGAAACGGTGCTCGTCGTCGAAGACGAGGAACCGCTCGCGGACCTCTACCGAGATTGGCTGGCCGAAACCTACGACGTCCGCGTCGCCAACACGGGCCGCGATGCCCTCGACCAACTCGAGGAGGCGGTGGACGTGGTGTTGCTGGACCGTCGGCTCCCCGGTATCTCGGGCCACGAAGTCCTGAACCAGGCGCGCGCGAGTGACGAGGACTACCAGGTCGCGATGGTGACCGCGGTCGAACCCGACGTGGACGTCCTCGAGATGGGATTCGACGACTACGTGTCGAAGCCGATCGAGCGGGACGAACTGCGGTCGCTGGTCGCGAGTCTCGCTGCGCGCAATCAGTACAGCGGGTACGTCCAGCGGTACTTCAGGTTGCTGTCGAAGCGCGCGGCCCTCGAACGCGAGTTCGACGGCGACCTCGCGGACTGCCCCGACTACCAGGCCCTCCTCGAGGAGATTACTACCGTGGAGGCGGACCTGGGCGCGCTCGTCGAGGAGTTCACGACGCGGGACTTCGACGCGCAGTTCTACTGGTTTTCCGACGGGAACGCGGCCGTGGGCGACTGAGCGGCCGGCCGAGCCGGCTTCGACGGAGAACGCTCAGAAGTTCGTGTGGAGCTCCGTGCCGTCGGGGACGCTGACGTCGATCGGGTTCGTCTCCCCGGCGTTGACGACCGACTCGCCGGCGCACGACGACACCGCGACGTAGCAGTCCTGTTCTGCGCGGAACTGCACCGCGTCGCCGGGTTCGGACTGCGGCTCGCGGATGTCGATGTAGGTCTGTTCGGCGATGGTGGACTTCATGAACACGTTGAGCGTGTCGAGGACCAGTTCCTCGTCGACGCCGAGCGGTTCGAGCGCCTCTGTGAGGTTCTCCCGACAGCCGTTCTGGTCCGGTTGGTCGTAGTACTCCTCCAGCACCCACTCGTTGCAGGGCGCGTACAGCAGGTCGTGCGTCCCGCAGTCGTCGCCGGTGATGGTGAGGATCTCGCGTCCCCGCGTCGTGTAGAGCGTGTCGCCGTCTGTGACGCGGACCTTCCCGTTCCTGCGGTAGCTGTACTTCGTCGAGAAGCGCTCCGCGTGGTCGTCGGCGTTGAACGCGACGAGGTCCGCGACCTGCTGGCCCTCCGGGTCGGTCACCTCGAAGGTGTCGCCGGCTGCGACTTCGAAGGCGGCGCCGCGCTTCTCCGGGATGCGTTGACGTAGCAATGTAATCAGTACGAGGGATAGCCGGAGACACCATAAATAGTCGCCCCCAGATGGATAAGTTCGGACAGAATTCAATTCGTCTCGGAGGGTTCGTGCCGGTTGGCCCGACTACCGGAACCGTACTGGGGCTCTCAAGAGCCATATTCCGCTCGGCGACCCCGCCGTCCACGATTCAATCGCCGACACCGCGAACCGACTCGCCTCTAGGCCACCCCTACCAGTTATGGTGTGTGACAGTTACGCCGAAGACATGGACAACGTGGACACCGTGCGTCGGGGGTTGATTGCGGCCGTCATCGGGGGCGTCGCGGCCGGGGGTGTGTTCTCGCCAGCGGCGACGTACCTGGACCAGTTCGCGCCGCTATCGGGCGACGTCTGGAACGCGACCACTGACCAGCCGCCGAGCGACGTCGACGGCCCCCACGGACAGGCCACCCTGCAGTACGACGGCCGCCGCGTGCCCGAGGTGTCGGCCGACGAGGAGGCGGCGCTGTACTACGCTGTCGGGTACGCCCACGGCACTGACCGACTGTTCCAGATGGACCTCCAGCGGCGGCTGCTGCGCGGGCAGCTGTCTGCCGTCGTCGGCGACGCCGCGCTGGACTCCGACGAGTTCCACGTCCGAATGGACTTCGCGCGGGCGGCGGCCGCGAACTGGACCGCGCTCCAGTCCCGGAACCCGGCGGTCGCTGACATCCTCGATGCGTACGCCGAGGGCGTGAACGCCGCCCGCGACGACCAGCACCTCCCGCCGGAGTTCGAACTCCTGGACTTCGAGCCGGCCGACTGGACGCCGGCGGACACGCTCATCCTGCAGTTACAGATCGCGTGGACGCTCACGGGGAGCTTCGAGACGCTGCGGCGCGCCCGGATCCGTGACGCGCTGGGCGACGACTACGACGCGCTGTTCCCGCGGCGGTACGACCACGACAGCCCGATTCTCCGCGGCTCCGCCTCGTTCGCGGAGCGCCGATCAGCGGAGCGCGACGCGGCAGTCCCGGACGCCGCGCTCACGGACTGGCTCTCCGCGTTCGAGTCGCCGGACGGCGTCGGGTCGAACAGCTGGGTCGTAGGCGGCGACCACACCGACAGCGGGAGTCCAATCCTCGCCAACGATCCCCACCTGTCGTTGCTCGCGCCGCCGGTCTGGTACCAGCAACACCTCGACGCCGACGACTACTGGGTCCGCGGGGTGACGTTCCCGGGCGTCCCGTTCGTCGTCATCGGGGAGAACCACGCCGGCGCGTGGGGGTTCACGAACGTCGGTGCGGACGTATTGGACTGCTACGCGTACGAGACCGACGGGGACCAGTACCGCTACCGCGGCGAATGGCGCGACTTCGACACCGAGGAGCACACAATCGAGGTCGCGGACGGCGACGACGTCACGGTCACGAAACGCACGACCGTCCACGGGCCGCTCGTCGAGCGAGAGGGACAGCGGGTCGGCGTCTCGTGGACCGGGCTCACCGCCACGTCGACGACCGACGCCGTCTACGCGTTCGCTCGCAGCGACGGCCTCGATGACTTCCGGGCGGCCGTCCGGGACTTCGACCTGCCGACCCAGCACGTCGTCTACGCGGACCGCGACGGGAACACGTACTACAAGACGACGGGCCGCATCCCGATTCGGCGCGTGGACGGCGATGCGGTCCCGGGCTGGCGGGTGTTCGACGGGTCCGCCGGCGAGGCAGAGTGGGAGGGGTTCACGCCGTACGGGGAGTCGACGTGGGACGGCTTCGTGCCGTTCGAGGAGAAGCCCGGCGCGGTGAACGCGGACTACGTCGCGACGGCGAACCAGCGCGTCGTCGACGACCCGCGGCACTACCTCGCGGAGTCGTATTCGACGCCGTTCCGCGGGGAACGCATCTACGAACTGCTCGACGGGTGGGCGGGGGACCGCGACCTGACGCCAGCGGACATGCGCGCGCTCCAGACGGACGCGCTCGACACGCGCGCCCGACGCCTCGTTCCGCGGGTGCTGGACGCCGTCGACGTCGAGTCAGCGGGCACTCCGTTCGACGCCCTCCCGGACTGGGACTACCGGATGACTCCCGAGAGCGAGGCCGCACTGGCGTTCGCGACGTTCCTCGACGCGTACCGCGAGCGCCTCTACAGCGAGGGGTTCGACGCCGTCGGCCTCGGTGCGGACGACTGGCCGACGGACTGGGTGACCGTGCACCTCGAGGACGACGCCTCGTGGTTCGAGCGGGCAGAAACCCCGGAGAGCGCGACAGCGGCGATAGGGGCGGCTGTCGATGCCGCGGCAGCACGCATCGCCGACGAGGGCTGGGAGACGTACGGCGACTACAACGTCGTCGCGCTCGAACACCCCTTCGACCAGTCGTTCCTCAACTATCCCGAGTTCGAGACCGACGGCTCGCCCGCGACGGTGAACAACTTCCGCCGGGACAGCGACGTCGGCGCGAGCTGGCGGATGGTCGTGCCGATGGACGGCGAGGCGACGGTCGTGCTCCCCGGCGGCAACGACGGGGACCCCTTCAGTGAGTCCTACGACGACCAGCTTCGTGCGTGGGCGGACGGCGACTACTACACCTTCGACCGGACGTTCGACGGCCGAACCGTCCGCTTCGGGGGTGGTGAGTGATGCGGCGCATCGTCCTGGCCGGCGTGGTGCTGGCGACGTTCGCGCTGTCGGTTGTCCACTGGCTGGGGTTGCTGGTCGGCGGCGTCGCCGTCGGGTTGCTCGCGGGTTCGTGGCCGCGTGCGCTCGCGGGCGGCGCCGGATTCGGGTTGGTCGCGTGGCTCGGGTTCCTCGCTGTACTCGCGAACGCCGGGCGGCTCGACGGCTACCTGGCATCGGGACAACTGCTGTACGTGAGTCTCGCGATACCGCTCGTGCTGGGCGCCGTCGGCGCGCTCTCCTTCTTCTTCAGAACTCGCGGGCGTACTGCGTGAGGAGGAAGGTCACGAGCACGAGCACGCCGAAGAAGCCGATGGCGAACCAGATACTCGCTACCTCTGCGGCGTCCGCGATCTGTGGACTCGCGAGCCAGAGTACAGTCACGATACCACCGATGACCAGCGCGTACACGTACGCTCGCAGGAAGTCGTAGGCGAGGCGTACGCGGTCCATGCACCCGGGTTCCGAGTCGACCGCCTTAGCCATTCGGGTCGGCGCCGCTCCGGCGCGCGAATTATGGTGCCGGCACGCGAACCCGGAGTCGTGACTGTCGCCGACACGCAGTCGTTCTACGGGCGGTGGGCGCGCGCCTACGACTGGTTCGTTCGCGTGCTCCCCGGCATCGACGGCCTCCGCAGCGCCGCGGCCGACGCGCTCTCGCTGTCCCCCGGCGACACCGGCGGTCGACCTCGGGTGCGGCACGGGCGCGAACCTCAGACACCTCCGCGACAGGGTCGGCCCCACCGGCACCGTGGTCGGCGTCGACCTCACGCCCGGAATGCTGGCGCGCGCCGAATCCCGCGTCGAGCGCGCCGGCTGGCAGAACGTCCACCTCGTCCCGGGGTGACGCCGGCGCCCGCCCGTCGCTGGCGTCGACGCGTCCTCGGCTCGTTCGTCGTCGGACTGCTCCCGGACCCCGAGGGGGCCGGCAAGCGATGGCTCGACTGTCTCGTGGACGGCGGACGCGTCGCCGTGCTGGAAGCCGGCCGGAGCGACCACCGGGTCGGCAGCCTGCTGAACCCGGCGTTCGACGCGTTCATCGACGCCGGGTCGCCAAGCGGCGGCCGCGACCAACCCGGCACCGAACTCGACGCCCGCATCGAGACACGCGGAGGACACTCGCCGAGGACGGGACGCTCACCCGCGACGAACGCCGGACCGCCGGGTTCGTGCACCTCATTGCGGCACAGCGGCGCGGCGCCTGTCCCGAGTGACATGTCAGCCGAGGAGCGACGAGACAGCGGGCTGAACGGAGACGCGCCCTCGGGCAGTTCTCGAGTGCCGGACGGGGGCGCCGAAGTGGGCTGCCACCGACTTTTGGACGCGAAAACTCGAAGCACTTTAAGTCCGGCGTGGTCACGGGAGTAGTATGACTGACGTAGACGTGGCCATCGTAGGGGGCGGGCCGGCCGGGTCGGCCGCCGCGTACGCGGCCGCCGACCGAGGTGCGGACGCCGTCGTCTACGAGAAGGGAGTGCCGCGCGCCGACCGAGAGCGACTCGGCCCGGACTCGACGGACGCCGCCGGCTTCCTCGACTACTGGCTGGAGATCGCAGACATCGACTTCGCCGACATCCCCGAGGACGTCGTCGAACAGGAACTCGTGGACGCGGAGTTCATCGGTCCCGACGAGGAAGTCGTCGTCGACCGCACCGGCATCGACGCCGACTACGACCACTTCGGGTTCACGTTCCACCGCGCGAAGTTCGACGACTGGCTGCGCGACCGGGCGGACGCCGCGGGCGCCGACTACGTCGCGGGCACCGCCGTGAAGGACGTGGACTCCGACCTCTCGAACGGCCACGAGCACACGCTCCACCTCGGGGACGGGGAGACCGTCACCGCGGAGTACCTCGTGCTCGCGGACGGCCCGCAGCGCCAGGTGACGATGCGCGTGCTCGACGACTTCCTGCCGGCGGAGAAAGCCGTCAGCAACCTCCTGAACCCGCGCTCCGCGAACCACATCGCCTACCAGGAGTACCGGCGGTTCCCCGACGAACTGTTCGACGCCGACTCGATGAAGTTCTGGTGGGGGTGGATGCCGGGCGAGACGGCCTACCCGTGGGTGTTCCCGAACCGGAACAACGTCGCGCGCGTCGGCCTGACGATGCCGATCGGGCTGGACGTCGACGACTACGACGCCAGCGAGTGGCGGCTCCTCCGCGAGGACGACGACCGAATCCCCGCCGGGACGGAGTACATCCGCCGCCTCCTCGAGGAGCTGTACGGCGACGAGTACGACGTCGAAACGGACTTCCCCCTGGTCGACGGGCACGGGAAGTCCAAGAGCACGGAGACGTACGCCATCTCCTCGACGCGACCGATCGAATCCCCGACGGACGCGGGCATCGCCGTCGTCGGCGGCGCGATGGGGACGACGTCGGCGTTCCACGAGGGCGGCGACCACGTCGCGCACCGAACCGGAAAACTCGCCGGCGGGCTGGCCGCCGAGGGCCGCCTCGAGAACTACAACGACGCTTGGCACGACGCCATCGGCGACGAGATCAAGCGCAACGTCGCGATGGCGGACGTCGTCGGCGACTACGGGCCGGCCGACTGGGACAAGACCATCCGCGTCACGCGCCAGATGCTGGAGGCCAGCGACAACGGGAAGATCATCTCGAAGTCGAACGCGCGCTCGGCCGCGGGCGGCCTGAAGCTGTACTCGCAGTACCGGCGCGCGAAGTTCCGCTACCGGAAGGGGAAGTACGCCCAGCTACGCGAGTCCGACTACACGGTCTGAGCCCGCTGATTCGTCCTACACGACGTTCGACTCGTCGGTGTCGCTCCCGGACTCGAAGCGGTCGGCCACGAGCGCGCTGACGTCGGTCAGAGCGAACTCGCCGTCGACGCACAGTTCCGCGACGAGTTTCCCGGTGGCGGGCGCGTGCTGGAAGCCGTGCCCCGAGAACCCGGCTGCGACGACGAAGCCGGGCAGCGGTTCGTCCAGAATCGCGTGGTTGTCCGGTGTGACCGCGTACAGGCCGGCCCAGCCGCGCTTGATGCGGGAGTCGCCGTCGAAGTACGTGGTGTGGCCGGCGGCGCGCTCGACGGCTTCGGCAGCCCAGTCGATGTCCATCGACTCCGAGTAGCGGTCCGGGTCGACCGGGTCGGTGTCGCCACCGAAGTGCCCGCCGACGATGGCATCGCCCTCGCGCTCAGGCCGGAAGTACGACCCGCGCTCGAGGTCGATGGTGAGCGGCACGGACTCGGGGACGGACTCCGTGGGTTCGACGACGGCCACCTGGCGGCGGTGCGCTTCGATGGGGAGGTCGAGGTCCGCCATCGCGGCGAGCTGGTTCGCCCACGCGCCGGCGGCGTTCACCACGAAGTCCGCGCGCAGGGTTTCGGCCTCGGTTTCGACGCCCGTGACGACGCGCTCCGTACCGCTGTCGTCGACGAGCACGTCCGTGACCGCGGTCTTCGTGCGGACGTCAACGCCGGCCTCGCGCGCAGCGCCGGCGTACCCCTGGACGGCGAGGTTCGGGTCCGCGAACCCGTCCTCGTCGTGGTAGGTCGCTGCGACGAAGTGCTCGGGTTCGAGACCGGGGCAGTACTCCCGGGCGGTCTCCGGGTCGACGTACTCGCTGTCGACCCCGAGGTCGTTCTGCATCGCGACGTTCTCGCGGAACTCGGCGGCGGTCTCCTCGCTCCGCGCGAGAAAGAGGTAGCCCGCCTTCCGGTGCTGGATGTCCACGCCGAACTCGTCCTCGAAGTCGTCCCAGACCTCGCGGCTGGCCTCGGAGAGTCGGACGTTCACGGCCGTGGAGAACTGGCTGCGGATGCCGCCAGCCGAGCGCGCGGTGCTCTGCATCCCGAGCGACCCCGCCTCGCAGAGCGTGACGTCCACGCCCCGTTCGGCCAGATAATGCGCGCTCGACAGTCCCACGATTCCCCCGCCGACGACTACCACGTCCATGTCTGCATCTCACACGGTGAGTCGTGAATAAGTCTACCGGGGCGTCGGCCGAACGAAGCGACACCTCGTCGTCCGACAGTTCGCTTGCCGGCCGGGAAAACGCTAACTCGCTGGCCCCCGTCGCCGCCGACATGACACTCGTCCTGTCGGACGACGACGTCGCCGGCCTGCTCGAACTGGACGCGCTCGCGCCGGTCGTGGAGCGCGCGCTCGTCAAACAGGGCGCCGGCGACGTCGAACGGCCGGACCGCCCGCACTATCCGGTCGGGGAGGGACTGGACTCCGAGGAGCCACTCGGGACCGGCCTGACGATGCCGGCGTACGTCCACGGCGGCGCGTACTTCGCGACGAAGCTCGTCGGCGTCCACGACGACAACCCGAGTCGCGGCCTGCCGACGATTCACGCCCAGATCGTGCTCGCGGACGCCCGCACCGGCGAGCCGGTGTCGTTCATGAACGGCAAGCGCATCACGAACGCCCGCACCGGCTGCATCGGCGGCCTCGCCGCCCGTGAACT
>NZ_WUUU01000098.1 GCF_009831555.1 Halobacterium bonnevillei
GAACGCTGTGGACGGGCTCGCGAACGCGCTCGACGCCGTCGCCGAAGCCGCGCGGCGCGCCGCGGACGCCGCCGAAGCCGGCGAGAGGGGGCGCGCCGACCAGCGCCTCGACACGGTGACCGAACGACTCGAACGCGTCGCCACGCGACTGGCGGAGGCGTCGGAGTCCCTCCCGGAGACCATCACGCGGGCCACGGGCAAGCGACTGAACCAGGCCCGCCAGCGGGCCGACCAGGCGAAGGCCGCCGACAAGCTCTGAGCGGCGGACTGTTCTCCCCGTTTGCGGGGCCGCGTCCACCGACGCTGTGGCGGGGTCGGGTCGCAGAAACTGACGAAGCCGGGCATGACGACACGCGGGCGACTGACGGGGACGCGGTCTCCGACGAAGCGGCGACGACGACCGAGTCCCCCTCCTTCGCGGCGCTTCGAGGACGAATCCGGGCCAGCACGGGATTCTTATCGCTCGGACTCGTCGGTATCGCGTCCAGCCACGAACGGGAGCGGAAGCGCGTCAATGCCGCGCACCAGCGAGTAGACGAGGACCGCGATGCCGCCGAACGCGACCAGGTGGGCGACCACGCGATACAGGTACGTCAGGAACGCCACGTCCTGTCCCGCGTGCAGTAGTGTGGACGAGCCTGGAAGCATCGTGGATGAATCGCTCGGGGTGCGGGCTATGACGCCTGCAACCCTCGGTAGGCCACCACGGCGCCGACGACGAAGACGAGCGTCGCCAGGTAGATGGGGCCGAGGTGGGTCAGCCAGTCGTGAGCGAACGCCGCTCCCGTCCAGTGCATCGGCAGTGCGAGCGCCAACCCGACGACAGCCGTCACGATGGCGGTCGCCCACGCCCACCACAACCGCTGGCGGACGCCGTACCACGACAGTCCTGCGACCGCGATGCCCGTGGAGATGATGAACGCCCCCGTCGCGACGTGCAAGTGGCTGATGTAGTACGCCACGGTCGGGTTCAGGTCTCCGGGCGTCGCCCCGTCGAGTTGACTCACGCCGATCTCGAAGCCGCCCCCGACGAAATTCAACACGAGGAACGCGACGCCGTACCCGACGAACGCCACGCCCGCGAGTGCCATCAGCACGGAACCTCTCCGGAGATCGGTGCTGTATTCGACTCCGTCGCCAATTTCCGCGGTTCCCGCTTGTGCCATGTGTGAACACCTCTTGCTAGTGGTCGTGTCTCGGGGGCTGGTCGACGGTCGCGTCGTCGCCCCCTGGTAGCACGGCTACGACACCGAGGATTGTGTAGCTATTTTGTGCGAGTTCGGCAGGGACTGCAGGCCTCGCAGTCTGTGACGACTCGTCACCACCTGCCTTCCAGCCGATTCCGTGGGACGCGCGCAGCTATCTCGCTCACCAGTCTCACTCGGTCCCCGCCGAGTGACGCGAAGCGACAGCGGTCTCGTCTTCCGGGACCGGTCTCGTCGAGACCTGCGCCGTCCGTTCCGCGTCGATGTGCGCCACCCCGGACAGCCGCCGGGGTGCGTCGACGCTACCCCCGCATCAGGTTCAGCACTTCGTCGACGACGTCGGGTTCGACGGCGACCAGGTAGCGGCTGCCGGGGGTCAGCGTCGTGTCCGGGCGGGCGATGCGGTTGCCTTCCTCGCCGGAGACGATCAGGGTTCCGGCGGGGAATCGGACCTCCGAGAGGTCCCGCCCGGCGGCCGGTGCGCCGTCCGCGACCCGGATGATCATGACGTCGAGGTCGCCGGTCACGTCCGCCAGCGTCTGGACGTCACTGCCCGCGATCTCGTTGGCGGCGACGCGGGCGCCGGCACGCTCCGGGAAGACCACAGCGTCGACGAACCGCGTGTAGGACTCGCCGGTCCCGTTCTCGATGCGCGCCACCGTCCGGATTCCGGGGACCAGTTCCGACGCCGCCAGGCAGACGGCGAGGTTCAGTCCAGTCTGGCCAGTCAGGGCCGCGATCACGTCTGTGCGCTCGAGCCCCGCCTGCGCGATGATGTCGGGGTCGGTCGCGTCGCCGGTGATGACGGTGGCCATCCACTCGTCGGTGAGGTCCGACGCCACCTGTTCGTCCTGTTCGATGATCGTTACGTCGTGGTCGCGGTTCGCGAGCAACTCGGCGGTCTGGAAGCCGACTCGCCCGCCGCCAGCGATGACGACGTCGAGTGTTCCGGTCATGGGTTCGGTCATTCGAGTGTGGTGGTCGTGCGTGCGGTCGTTCGAGTGCGATTCGCGAGTTCAGTCATCGATCTCGGGGACCTGGTCTGCGTCGACGTCCGTTCGTCGGTCGCGGTCCGGACCGCGTTTCAGTCGATTGAGTCCGAGGTACGCCGCTCCGCCGAGCAGAATCCACGCCACACTGAGCGCGAGCGCGAGCGGGTCGACCCGGATCAGGTACCGGACGAGGACGCCCGCGAGCACCAGATTGAGCGCGATTCCGATCAGCGGCGGGGCGGGGTAGAACGGCATCTCGTACGGGCGATTCATGTCGGGGCGCTCCCGGCGGAGCCTGATGACGGCGACGTTCACGACGATGAACGACAGCAGGAAGAACAGACTCGACATGTTGCCGGCGCTCTTGGTCGGCAGGGCGACCGATCCGAGCATCACGACGGCGCTGGCCAGAATCGCGACGAACGGCGTCCCGTAGCGGTGGTGAATCTGGCCGAACGACGGCAGGAGCTGGCCCTCGCGCCCCATGGAGAACGCTACCCGAGAGGACGCGATGACGACCGCGTTCAGCGCGGTCAGCGTCGAGAACACGGCCCCGAAGACGATCAGGGCGCCGCCGTTCTGGATGACCGGCAGCCCGGTGGGCATGAACGAGGTCGCCGCCTGGGCGATGCCCGCCTCGCCGGCCGCTGCGAGTCCGTCCGCCCCGAGGGTTCCGATCGCGACCGAGACCACGGCCATGTAGACGACGACCGTCGCGGCGAGGCTGAAGAAGATGGCCTTCGGAATGTTCTCGCGCGGGTTCTTGACCTCCTCGGTGACGGTGGTGATGAGGTCGTACCCCTCGAAAGCGATGAACGTCAGGCCCATCGCGGGCAGGATCGCAGTCACGCCGTTGCCCTCGGTGAACAGCGGCTGGAACTCCGCGCCGCTGAATCGCGGCGACGCGACGCCGAAGCCGACGAACACCAGCAGGATGGTCACCTTGACGACGGTGAAGATGGTCTCGACGCTCCCGCTGGCCGCCGTCGAGACTGCGTTCAGCGCGACCAGGCCGAGGACGGCCACGAACGCCAGCAGGAACGCCGGTGGAACCGCCGCGTCCACGACGGGTACTGCGAGCGCGCCGACCTGGCCCGGCGACGGAACCACCCCGTAGACGTGCAACAGCTCCAGGAAGTTCGGCGCGAAGCCGAGCGCGTACAGCGCCCCCGCGATCATGTACGCGAACCAGAGCATCCACCCCATGAGGAACGAGGCGAGGTCGTCGAAGATCTCTCTGACGAACGCGTACCCGCCGCCGCTCCGCGGAATCGACGCCGCCAGTTCTGCGTACGACAGGCCGGTGAACGCGGTGACGACGCCGTTCAGCGCGAACACCAGGATTGCGGCGGGTCCCGCGATCTCGGACGCCAGCCCCGTCAGCACGAAGATGCCGGCGCCGATCATCGCGCCCATCCCGATCATCGTCGCGTCGAGCAGCCCGAGTTCGGCAGACGGCGATCTGTGCTGACTGCTCATCTACGCTCGAGTAGTGCGGCAGCCAGTGCGATTCGAACGTGCCCGGGACACGGACTCACGGGACGACAGCACCCGTGGGAATTCCCCCGCCCCAGCGACGGTGCGTGCACTCATTCATTGTCGTCTTGCGTCCTGATTACGGCCGCCATCGTTCCTGTCGATTGAGAAAAGGGAGCCTATTGAAGTTGACGTGTCCGGAAATACGACAGGCATGCCGCAAGTCAAGCAGTTCGTCGTCGCCGGTGGGGGGCGAGTCGGCAAGCGGACTGCCGAGAATCTGGCCGACCAGGGCCACGACGTGGTGCTGATCGAGGCCGACCCGGACCGCGTCGAGGAGCTGTCGGACGCGTACATCGGGCCAGTCATCCACGGCGACGCCACGCGCCCCTCGATTCTCGAGCAGGCGGCGTTGGCCGATGCGGACGCGATCGCCGCCCTCACGAACGACGCGGCGACGAACCTGGCGGTCTGTATGGAGGCACAGCGGCTCGCGCCGTCGATTCGGACCCTGGCACGGGCGGAAACACGCAGCGACCAGGAGTACGAGGAGCTGGTCGACGCGACGATTCTCCCCCAGTATCTGGGCGGCGACTACGCCGCGGACATGCTGACGGGCAGCGACGTCCAGACACTCGTATATCCGACGAGCGACCTCGACATCCTCAGGCTGACGGTCACGGAGTCGGCGCCCGTTGCGGGGCGGCGACTCGACGACGTCGCGCTTCCCGAGGGGAGCCTGCTCATCTCGACGGCCGACCGGACGGAGCTGGCGGGCCCCGACACGGTTCTCGAATCCGGAACGCAGTACATTCTCGCCGTGGAGTCCGACGTCGTCGACGAGGTCATGAACCTCTTCCGGGGGTAGCGGCCCCGGACGTGGACACGCGAGTGTCATCCCAGGACCAGCGGCCAGAGAAACCGGATGAGGAGGTACGTGACGGCCGTCGTGAGGAGGATGACGATGCCGTCGAGCAGCGCGCCGGCGCGAAGCATGTGGTCGCGTTCGACGTAGCCGGCGCCGAAGACGATGGCGTTTGGCGGGGTCGCGACCGGTAACGCGAACCCGTAGCTGGCGGCGATGGCGCCGGTCACTGCCAGCAGGACCGACGCGAGTTCCCCGGACGTGCCGAGCGCGTCGGCGTACGCCGGCCCGACGTTGATGAGCAGGGGCGCGAGGATGGCGGCCATCGCGGTGTTGGAGGCGAGTTCGCCGACGACGATGGTCAGCGAGACGATCACCAGGATGACGACGACGAGCGTGGCGCCCTCGATGGAACTGAACGTCAGGTCCGCGAGCCAGACCGTGGCGTCGGTGTCCGCCAGCGCGTTCGCCAGCGAGATGCCGCCGCCCAGCAGCAGCAGCGTCCCCCAGTCGATGCCGACGAGGTCCTCCCACTCGGTCGCGCCGCTGACGACCAGCGCGGGAATCGCGGCCACGCCGACGAGCACGTAGAACAGAAGTCCCTCGTGTCCGGCGGTGCCAAAGACGTTCGCTCCGGTGCCCCCGAACAGCGTGACGGCCCAGTCGGACGGGAGAAGGTCGGCGAAGAGGAACTCGAGCCCCCCGAGCAGCCACAGCGACGCGGTCACGACGAAGACGGCGACAGTGCGGCGCGCTCGATTCGAGAGGGCGCCCATCGATTGGAGTCGGTCGCGGGCGCGGTCCCGCGCCTGGCTCACGTCGTAGGGCTCGGGCGGATAGACGACGTGCGTCAACAGCACCCACGCGACGGGGAGCGTGACGACCACCATCGGGAGGCCGACCGCGAACCACTGGAGGAAGGTGATCTCGACGCCGACCAGCTCGCGCAACTGGCCGACGACGATGGCGTTCGGCGGCGTGCCGATGAGACTGCCGACGCCGCCGAGACTCGCCGCGTACGCGACGCCGAGCAACATCCCGACCTGGAAGTTCGAGGCCTCGGCAGAGCCGTCCTGGTCGTCCGTTTTCGTCAGGTCGGTAACGCTCTCGACGATGCCGAGGACGATCGGGACCATCATCGCGACCGTCGCCGTGTTCGAGATGAGCATCGAGAGCAGCGCCGTCGCGACCATCACGCCGAGGACGAGGCCGCGGGCCGACGTCCCGAACCAGACGAGAATCGAGAACGCGACGCGACGGTCGATCTCGTGTGCCTGGAGCGCTTCCGCGAGCATGAACCCCGCCAGCAGCAAGAAGATGACCGGGTCCGCGAAGCCCGCGACCGCGTCGCCGAAGTCCGGATAGACGCCGAACACCGTCAGGAGGACGGGGATGAGCAGCGCGGTGAGCGGGAGCGGGATCGCCCCCGTGATCCAGAGAATCGCCGCGAACGCCATCGTCGCGACTGCGTACTGTCCCCCGGCGGTGAGCGAGGCGCCGGTCGGGACGGTCGCGACGACGGCCGTGACGACCAGGGCCGCGGCGATCGTCAGGAGTCGCGTAGTCTGTGTGGACGGCACCCGGTTTGACCCGTCGGTACCTACGATATTCTGTCAAGTTAGTTCCACCTGTTCGCGGTGGTCCGACAGGCTCGTTCAGCGGTGACGGATTCGACGTCACTGCCGCCCGCGCCGATACAGTGATGGAGGACGTCGAGTCCGTCGGGGATTGACCGCCACCCGGGTCGTTGACGAACACCCGTACTCGTGGACCAAGTCGGCCAAACGGGGCAGACACCCACGTCTGTCTGCGGAATCACCATCTGGCCGGCCGACCCCCCTTCCATGAGAGGTCGCAATCTTATACCCCACTCTATGGATTGGTATCGCATGGCACGAACCAACGAAGACGACGGTACGGCAAACGAGCCCACGAGTAGCAGACGCGCGGTGCTCGGTCTCGCGGCGGGGACCGGCCTGTCCGCCATCGCAGGCTGCCTCAACAGCACCGGCGGGGACGGTGATGGCACGACCACTCAAGGCGACGACCTCGCAGACAAGATCGTCCTCCAGATGGAAGGCGGCACCATGTTAGACGCGCTCGAGTCCGAGGCGTTCGGCGCGTTCGAAGAGGAGTTCGGAACGAGTGTCGAGGTCAGCCTCCGCAGCAGTCAGCAGAGCGGCTACGCGAAGATCCAGGCGGGACAGGCGGAGGTCGACTTCGCCAGCGTGCCGCCGTTTACCCTCTACAACGGCACGAAAGACGACGTGTGGGAACCGATCGACCCCGACGAAGTGCCGAACTACGAGAGCAACGTCCTCGACCCCCTGAAGAACCCGGTGTTCGACCCCGGCGACAGTATCCACGGCATCCCCCACGCCTACGGGACCGTCGGGATGGCGTACAACAACAACGAGCTCGACGACCCCACCTCCTGGAGCGCGTGCTGGGATTCCGCCTACGATGGTCACGTCGCACCGGAGGGGTTCGGCTTCATCAGGGTGTTCACGACGGCGCTCGAGATGGGGATGGACCCCAACGACATCGGCGCGGACAGTTCCTACGAGGAGGCCATCGAGAAGATCTGGGACCGCGTCGCGGAACAGCAGGAACTCGTCGTGACCAACTGGACCAGCGGCGACGAACAGGCGCGCCTGTTCGCGTCCAAGGACGCCTGGGTCGGCGAGGCCTGGGGGAACGTCATCTACGGCGCTGTTCAGGACGGCAACGACCACCTCAGTTACACCATCCCCGAGGAGGGCGCGTACGGCTACACGCAGAACCACGCCCTCGTCAAGGGGATCAGCGACAAGAAGCGCAGGACCGTACTGGAGTTCATCAACTTCCTCCTGCGCGACGAGATCCTCCAGCCGGTCACCGAGAAACTCGGCCTCCCGCCGTCGACGTCGGTCACCTCAGAGGAGATCGAGAACCTCTACGACTACGACCCGCAGGGCGGCGAGGGCCTGAAGTTCCCCGACGTCGAGTACATCAACGAACACAACGACGAGTGGTCCCAGCGCTGGGAGTCGGTGCGTGGGAACTAACCACACCCGATCCACAGCAGGACCCCACACCGAACAATGGCATTTCTGGAACTAGACAACCTGAGAAAGGAGTTCGGCGACCTCGTTGCGGTCGATGGAGTATCGCTGTCCATCGAGGAGGGACAGTTCGTCACAATCGTGGGCCCGAGTGGCTGCGGAAAGTCGACGATCCTCCGGAGCATCACGGGCCTGGAGACCCCCTCGAGCGGCGAGATCCGACTGGAGGGCACGGACATCACCGAACTGCCGGCGTACCGGCGCAACATCGGTCTCGTGTTCCAAGACTACGCCCTGTTCCCGCACAAGACGGTGTTCGAGAACGTCGCGTTCGGACTGAAGATGCGCGGCGCGCCGAAGGCCGAACAGCGAGAGCGCGTCGAGGAGATGCTCGAGATGGTCAACCTCGAGGGCTACCAGGAGAAGTATCCCGAGGAGTGCAGCGGCGGCGAGCAACAGCGCATCGCCGTCGCGCGCGCCATCGCGTTCGACCCGGACCTCGTCCTGATGGACGAACCGCTGTCGAACCTCGACAAGAACCTCCGCACGTCCATCCGGAGCGAGCTCCGCCGCATCCAGGACGAGACGGGCGTGACGACGGTCTACGTCACCCACAACCAGAACGAGGCGCTGTCGCTGGGCGACAAGCTAGCAGTGATGAACGACGGCCACCTCGAACAGTTCGACGACCCGGAGACGGTCTACCGGAACCCACAGACGCGCTTCGTCGCGGACTTCCTGGGGCGGTCGACGGAGGTCCGAGGGACGTATCACCGCCAGAACGGCGAGGCGGTTGCCGAACTTGGCGGGGGCATCGAGCTGCAGGTCCAGCCGTCGGGGTCGCTCGCCGACGGCGACCCAGCGTCGCTGTTCCTCCGCGACGAGAAACTGAAGCTCGTCGACGGGAGCGCGCCGACGGAGAACGTCCTCGAGGGAATCATCGAGTCAGTGGACTACCGCGGGCGCGACATCAACTACTTCATCGAGGTGCCGAAGATCGGGCAGACCGTCCAAGTGAGCCACATCGCGGACCACAGCACGGAGACGTTCCACACCCTCGGTGACGCGGTGTCGGTGTACATCGAACCCGAGAACGTCACCTGTCTGCCCGCGGACGACAGCCAACCATGAGCACCGGACGCGCCAGACTCCCCGAACTCAAGGACGCGGTGATGGAGAACGACTGGGTGCGCTTCCTGGTCTCGCCGGGACTGGGCATCGGCTGGGTGTTCCTGTTCCTATTCCTGCCGATGACAGTCATTCTCGTCATCAGCTTCTCCGCCCCCGGAGACTTCGGGAACGTCATCTACGAGTTCACGCTGGAGAACTACCAGCGGTTCTGGAACGCCGACGTCTACAAGAACATCATCTTCGAGTCGCTCGTCTACGGATTCGTCGTGACGCTGTTATCGCTGCCGCTGGGGTACACGGCCGGATACTTCCTGGGCCGCTCGAAGACCGACTGGAAGTGGATCCTGCTCGGTCTCGTCGTGCTCCAGTACTGGGTTCCCTTCATCATCCGCACCTACGCGTGGATCATCGTGCTCTCGAACAACGGCGTGCTGAATCAGTTGCTCCTGAGCCTCGGCGTCATCGGGTCGCCGCTCAACATCATGTACACGAACTTCAGCATGATCCTCGGCTTGACGGTGAGCCTCCTCCCGTTCATGATCCTGCCCGTCTACGTCTCTGTCAGCGCCATCGAGGAGGACCAGATTCACGCCGCCAAGACGCTCGGCGCGACCGACTTCCGCGCGTTCCGCGAGATAACGCTCCCGCAGTCCCTGCCGGGCATCGTCTCGGGCGTCCTGTTCGTCTTCATCATCTCGGCCGGCGCGTTCCTCGCGCCGACGCTGCTGGGGGGTCCGAACACGCGGATGATCGCGCCCGTCATCGAGACGGTGTTCATCCTCGACTTCAACTGGCCGTTCGCGGCGGCGCTGTCGATCATCTACTTCGCCATCATCGCGTTCCTGCTGTACCTGTTCACGAGACGCGTCGACCTCGAAGAAGCACTGGAAACGGGGGCGACCTGAGATGGCGACCGATCACGCGACCACGGGCGAGACCGACGTCGACGCCGAGCGCGGCTACTTCGGGGTCACGATATCCTCGCGCGTCAAGTGGAACCTCATCCGAGCGGTCACCGTCGCCGTCTACGTGATGATGATCCTCCCGCTGGTGGTCATCGTCATCAACTCCTTCAACCCCTCGCGGCTGGGTAACTTCCCGCCGCAGACGCTCAGCATCCGCTGGTACGAGGCGCTGCTCGCAGACGAATTGATGCTGCGCGCACTCCTGAACAGCCTACAGGTGGGCGTCGCCGCCGCATTCGGCGCGGGCCTGATCGGCACGCTCACGGCGATGGGGTTCGTCCGCAACGACTTCCGCATGCAGGACGCGCTGGTCATCGTCTTGCTGTCGCCGCTGCTCATCCCGCCGATCATCGTCGGGGTCGCGGCGACCATCTTCTTCGGTCAGGCGGGCATCCCCCGGTCGCTGGGGTGGCTCGTCGTGATGCACACGCTGCTGGGTCTGCCCTACGCGTTCCTCATCATCCGCAGCCAGCTCTACCTGTTCGACGAGACGCTCGAGGAGGCAGCGCGCACGCTGGGCGCAGACCGGCTGACGACGTTCCGGGAGGTCACCTTCCCCATCATCTCGCCGTCCATCATCACCTCGATGGTCATCGTGTTCGTCATCTCCTTCGGTGAGTTCACGGCGACGCAGTTCTGGGTGAAACGCACCACCACGACGGTTCCGGTCGTCATCTTCTCGATGCTGCGGACGAGCATCAGTCCGAAGATCGACGCGCTGGCGACGGTGATGCTCGTCGTGACAATCCTCGTCCCGCTGATCGTGCTCGGGATCAGGCGCTGGGTCCTGAAGACCTGAGCCCGGTCCACCTGGCAGTTCTCGCTGGACGTCCGGAGCGGCCCGGGCAGCCGTCCCGCCCGGCGAGCGGGACGGCGCGCTCCACCGCGAGTTCTGGAATCGACTCTGGGGGGCGCTCCACGGCGAGGGTGGGATTCGTCTGTGGGGGCGCTCCAGGGGGCGCTCTCATTCGAATCGCTCGAACGCGACGCCCGCCGTCGGCAGGTTCGGGTCCGTCCCGTCGACCCGGGCGGCGAGAATCCGCCCGGCGGCGGGCGCGTACTGGATGCCGTTGGCGTTGAACGCGACGACCGAGAGGCCGTCGACGCCGGTGGTGCCGATGATCGGGTCGCCGTCGGGCGTATGTGAGCGGACGCCCATCCATTCCTGCTCGACGCGCGCGTCGCCGACGTCCCAACGGAGTCGGCGTAGTTCGGAGAGACAGGTGTCGCGGAGCGAGTCCGGAACCCCGTTCGACACCGCGTCCGGGTCCAGGACCTTCGCGTCCGCGTACTGCCCTGGCAAGCGACCGACGAACAGCGTCCCGTCGGCGTTCTGCCGGGTGTAGACGCCGCTCTCCTCGTGGAACAGGGCTGGTAAGCCGTGCCCGTTCCAGCCCACCACGAGCATGGGCCCCCGCGTATTCCGGACGTGGAGGGTGATGCCCGCGCTCGCGAGGAGGCGGCGATTCCACGGGCCGGCCGCTGCGACGACGCGGTCCGCGCGACTG
>NZ_WUUU01000099.1 GCF_009831555.1 Halobacterium bonnevillei
CGCGCCCCTTAAAGCCACGCGCGGTCGAACGACGGTCCGCCTCGACCGACCGCCGATGCGGGCCGTCCGACCAGCACTCACCTCCAGTCGACCACGGCTCGGCTCCGGCCCGCCGGGATACGCTCCGCTCCACCCGTCGATACGCGGAGCGCTTTAGTAGCCTGCATACGCAGTCGCTCCCATGAGCCTCGAAGTGGACACCGTACTCGTTCCCGTGGACGGCACGGACGCGTCCGTCACGGCCGCCGAGTACGCGTTCGCCGTCGCGGACCGGTACGGCGCCGACGCCCACGCACTCTACGTCTTCGGCGAGACGGTCAGCCGCAGCATCAACGCCGGCGAAGTCGACCAGGCCGAACTCGCCGAGGAGACGGAGGCGTTCCTCGCGGACGTCGCCGAACTCGCGCCCGACACCGTCACCGTCGAATCCTCGATGGCGTACGGGTTCTCCACGTCCCGGAAACTCCAGCATCCAGGAAGCGTCATTCTCGACACCGCCGACGACGTCGACGCCGACTTCCTCACCATCCCGCGCGAGGGACTGCGCGGCGAGACCGGCGACGTCCTCGAGAAAGCAGCCGAGTACGTCCTCCTCTACGCCAGCCAGCCAGTCCTCTCGGTCTGAGGCCGCCGCCACGGGGTCCGTCCGGTCACTCCGGCGTCGCCCCCGTTCCCGACTCCTCCCCCGCGGCCGCTGCTTCCTCGATTCGCGTCTCTATCAACTGGTCGACGTGCTCGAACAGCGCGTGCACCAGCACCCACGTCGCGCCCAGGGTCAAGACGCCGACGAACACGAAGCTGAACGCGCCGGTCTGTCCGAACACCGCGTTCAGGACCACCAGCGTCGCCCAGGCCAGCGCCACCTGGAGGGTGAACTTGTTCCCGCGGGACACGTGCTCGTTGGACCGCTCGGGGGCCGCGTCGGACCGCTCGGGGTCGGGCATTCGTCAACGTCCCCGCCTCCGGGAGTAAATTGCTGCGAATCGACGCCGCCCGCGGTCACGACAGCCGAATCGCCATCTCCATCTCGAAGCTCTCCGCGGACGCCGTCTCGAAGCCCACCTTCTCGTAGAGCGCGACCGCCGGCCGGTTCCACCGCTCGACGGTCAGCCACACGTACTCCGCGCCGTGCTCCTGGCCGTACCCCAGCAGCGCCTCGATGAGCTCCGTGCCGATTCCCGCGCCCTGGTAGTCCTGGTGGACGAAGATTGCGAGTTCGAACGTCGTCTCGTCGTCCGGCACCAGGGTCCCGTGGCCCACCACGTCCTCGCCGTGCCACGCCAGGACGTCGAAGCCGTCCTGCTCCAGGAGGTTCTCCAGCCAGTCCCGGACGCGGGTCTCGCCGACCGGCGGCACGCCCTGCGCGCGGTCCGCCGGGTCGAAGTCCACGTACATCTCCACGAGCGCCTCGAACGCCTCGCTGTCGGCGTCGTGGTGCTCGCGCCACGCCCGCACCTCGATCTCGCGGTCCTCGCGGTCAGTGAACTCGGTGGGCGGCCGCGGGAACTCGCCGGCGACGTCCTCCGGGTAGACGCGTTCGTCCGGCATGTTAGCGCACCAGTTTTACGGACACGTGCGAGTTCAACAGCACGAACTCCGCGATCTGTCCGAGCCGGATCTTTCCCATCGGGCTCCGCTGTCCGCCCCCGAGCACGATCTGGTCGAATGCCTCCGACTCCGCCACCTGCACCAGCGAACTCCCCGGGTCCCCGGACAGCTGCCGCACGTCGGCGTCCAGGCCCACCGCCTCGAGTTCCGCGTTCGCCGCCGCCACGAGTTGCTCGGGCGTCCGGTCGCTCTCCGGGTTCTCCACGATGCCGATGGTCAACTCGTCGCCCGCGGCAGCCGCACGGGTCACCGTCTCCTCGAGCGCGTCGAGTGAGTCCTCGGCGCCGCCCATACCCAACAGCACTTTCATACGTGGACAGTCAGGGCGTTCGTAGAAAAGGATTCGGCTGAGCGGTTCCGGGCGAATCGAGGAACCGCCGAATACGCGAGCGGGGAGGAACGACCCGCTCGTTGACCTGGAGAGTCCTCACTTCGTCCGAGGCCCCGGTTGCTCGCGGTCGCTACGCTCCCCGCTCGCTCGTTCGGGGGGTCTCGCTTCGCTCGAACCCTCCGGCGACACGCTTTTGCGCACAACCCGGCAATCCACCCCCATGCCCGACCAACGCGGTTCGCCCGCCGACTGGGACCTGACGCCAGCGGTCGAGCCACTCGCCGACGACCCGACCGAACCGGACGACGACGTCCCGCAGGACGTCCGCGAGTACACCCGGTTCTCGAAGATGAACGGCGCGCAGTACGAGCGCGTCAACGAGTTCCTCCGGGACCGAACGTACATCACGGCCCGCGAGTGGGCGATCGCCCGGCTGTGCGCGGACTTCCGGACGGAGACGGGCGTGGAGATGACGAAGATCGGGGAGAACCTCCCGGAGCTCATCCCGTTCATGACGGACACGTACAGCCCGCAGGCCGTCAATCAGGCGCGAACGGCGTTCGAGGACAAGGTGCGGATGGCTGGCGCGACGTTCCTCTACGGCGCGATGTGCGACTTCTTCACGGCGGACGAACTCGACGACCTGATGTACGAGGTGACGGAGGTCGCGAAGTTCCTGCTGGAGGTGGAGGGCGTGGATCTCGCGGTCGAGGACGAACTGGAGGCCGAGGAGCGGATTTCGTCGGTGATGCGGGACGTGCGGTCGGCGAGTGACGAACTCCGTCACGACGGCACCGACTGCCCGAACTGCGGGCACACCATCGAGGCGGACGCCAGCGGCGACGACTAGCGCGTCAATCGTCGCGCAGTCCGACAGGTGTCGAGGTGTGCGGCAGGCTTTCGAGTAGAACGTAGGCGTCGGGCAGCACGAGCAGGTCGGCGAGCAGGACGTCCGGCGCCTGGCGAGGGCTAGGCGTCCAGCAGCCCGTCCGGGAGGAACGGCGCGACGTCCTCGTGGACGAACTCCACGTAGTCGTTGTTCAGGCGCCGACAGAACAGCCGGAGTTCGCCGGCTTCGGTGATCGAGTCGAGTTTCGGCTGCGACCCGCCGGGGTCGTAGTACGCTGGCACGAACACGGCCGTCTCGGTGTCCGGGTCCTTCTCGACGACGAGCAGGTAGAACATGCCGCCGTCCTCCGCGGTGAAGACGTCGACGTCGGTGAACGCGGTGTCGTCGTCTTCGGTGATGGCTTCCAGTTTCTCGTACTCGGGGCCGGGCAGGACGACGTCGAGGCCGGTCCGGAACTCGGAGTCGACGAGCACGGAGTCGCCGGGGTGGAGTTCCAGCGTGGTCCAGCCGCGGTCGCGGTACGCGTCGGCCGTCGCCGCCATGTCGTCGATGACGGCGTTCCAGCCATCGGCCGCCTGCACGTTCTCGGGAACGTCGCCGGCGGGGTTCTCGCTCATAGTTGCACCCCGGGCAGCACCGGGGATAAGCGTTGCCCACCTGTCTTGAGTGCGGGTCCGAGGCCGGGACGGCGGTCAGTCAGTGACGGAGTCCCACAAGGTATATCTTCGGCGCCCCGTGACTTTCTCGCAGTGACTGACCTCCTGTCTCTCTCCGGCCTCCGGACGCAGTTCAAGACGAAGCGCGGCGCAGTGAAGGCGGTCGACGGCATCGACCTCACCATCGGGGAGGGGGAGACCGTCGGCCTCGTCGGGGAATCCGGGTCCGGGAAGAGCGTCACGGCGCTGTCCGCGATGGACCTCGTGGACGAACCCGGGGAGGTCGTGGACGGCCGCGTGACGTTCCGGTCGCCCCGCCTCGCGGCGGACTTCCTCGTGGACTACGACGACGCCCTCGTCGCGTACCCGTTCGAACTCGTGGACGCGTCGCGGGAGGTCGTCAGCGACCTGCGAACCGGCGAGCACGTCGACGCCGTCCCCGAGGAACTCCGCGGGATGGCGGACGACCTCGCGGGCCGCGACGACCCCGCGGCGCTCGCTGACGCGTTCCGCGACGCTGCGGACCGCCTGGACGACCGCGCGACCGCGTCAGTGGTCGCGGACGACCTCGAAACCGCCATCGAGGACGCGGACGCAGGGTTCGTGTACGTCGACGACGACGCTCGCCAGCGACTCCGGAACGGCGACGGTGTGGGCGAGGACGCCGGCGAAGTGACACTCGCGGACGGCGTCATCGACCTCACTGCGGCGCCCGAGGAGGCGATGCGGAAGGTCCGCGGCGGCGAGATGGGGATGATCTTCCAGGACCCGATGACGTCGCTGAACCCCGCAGTGACGGTCGGCGAACAGGTCGCCGAGTCGCTGCGCCTCCACCGGTACGGCGACCGGAAACGCGACACGTGGCTGAACGCCATCCGGGAGATCCTCCCGAAGATCGGCGGCCGCGAGTACGACGAGGAAGTCATCGCGGACGTCGTCGACATCCTCACGGAGGTCGGCATTCCTGAGGCGACGACGCGCCTCGAGGAGTACCCACACGAGTTCTCCGGTGGGATGCGCCAGCGCGTGCTCATCGCCATCGCGCTGGCGTGCCGCCCGCAGTTGCTCATCGCGGACGAACCGACGACGGCCCTGGACGTGACGATTCAGGCCCAGATCCTGGACCTCATCGACGACCTGCAGGACGAGTTCGGGATGTCGGTGCTGATGATCACCCACGACCTCGGCGTGGTCGCGGAGACCTGCGACCGGGTCGCGGTGATGTACGCCGGCGAGATCGTGGAGGAGGGTCCGGTCGAGGAGATCTTCCACAACCCCAGTCACCCGTACACGTACACGCTCCTGGAGTCGATTCCGACCGAGGAGAAAGAGCGACTGACGCCCATCGAGGGGAACGTCCCGGACCTCATCGACATGCCCGACGGCTGCCACTTCGCCGCCCGGTGTCCGTGGGCGCAACCCGAGTGCCGCGAGGGCGAGATTCCGTTCCTCCAGCACGGCGGCAGCGACGTCGACCACACCTCGAAGTGCATCCTGCCGGAGTTCGACGAGAGCGAGTACGGCACGCAGGGCGTCGCCGCAGCGACCACACAGGACATCGGCGACCCCATCGTCACCCTCGACGGGATGCGGAAGTACTACGAGCAGGAGGACAGCGTCTTCGACCGCCTGTTCCCCGGGAAGGAACCAAGCGTGAAAGCGGTCGACGGCATCGACCTCGACGTCCGGCAGGGCGAGACGCTCGGCCTCGTCGGGGAGTCGGGCTGCGGGAAGTCGACGGCGGGGCGGGCGCTGCTCCACCTCGACCCGCCGACTGACGGCACGGTGGTGTTCGCGGGCGAGAGCCTCGGCGACCTCTCGAAGTCCGAGCTGCGCGAGAAGCGCAAGGACATGCAGATGGTGTTCCAGGACCCGATGTCGAGTCTCGACCCGCGGATGACCGTCGGGCAGACCATCATGGAGCCGTTGAAGATCCACGGCCTCGCGAAGGGCGAGCGACGCAAGCGCGTGCTCGAACTCCTCGAGGAAGTCGGCCTGGACGAGAGCCAGTACGGCCGCTACCCCCACGAACTGTCGGGCGGGCAGCGCCAGCGCGTCGGCATCGCTCGCGCACTCGCGGTCGACCCGGATTTCATCGTCGCCGACGAGCCGGTGTCGGCGCTGGACGTCTCCGTGCAGGCCCAGATCATCAACCTCATGGAGGACCTCCAGGAGGAGTTCGGGCTGACGTACCTCTTCATCGCCCACGACCTCTCCGTGGTGCGCCACATCTCCGACCGGGTCGCGGTGATGTACCTCGGCGAGATCGTGGAGGTGGCGGAGACCGACACGCTGTTCGCCGACCCGAAGCACCCGTACACGAACGCGTTGCTCTCAGCGATTCCCGAACCAGACCCGCTGGCGGACACGAGCGGCCGCACCATCCTGAAAGGCGACGTGCCGTCGCCCATCGACCCGCCGAGCGGGTGCCACTTCCGAACGCGGTGTCCGTCGATCATCCCGCCCGAGGACCTCGACATCGAGCAGGAGCGGTACCGGGAAGTGATGTTCTACCGCCAGCGCGTCGAGTCCCGCGACATCGACCTCGAGGCGGTGCGCGCGGAGGCCGCGGGCGAGCAGCCGGCGAGTCGCGCCGTCGCGGACGGCGGCAGCGACGTCAACGCCGTGCTGCGCGACCAGTTCTTCGACGGCCCGCTGTCGGGCAAGTCCCGGGACGCCATCGAGCAGTCGTTCCGCCACCTCGAGGACGGCGACTGGGAGTCCGCGGAGCGCGTCCTCGAGGAGACGTTCGAGAGCGTCTGCGAGCGCGAGGACCCGTCACTCGGCGACAGCGACCATCCGGCGGCCTGCCACCTCTTCACCGACGCGGAATAGTCCTCCTGTTGCCATCCTGGCACCCATCGAGCGCCGCTCGTACCAGCGCCGTCTATCGGTCTTGGCAATTCTTGCGCGGTTGTATCTGACTGACCTATCAGTCAATCTGCCTCTCGTCCGGTGGTTCGAGTGCCGTCCGGTAGTATTATTTATGTAGCTCTATGGATTTCTCTTATGGCAGGTAATGACAGCCAGCTTTCCAGGCGGAGCTTCCTGAAAGCGGCGGGTAGTGCCACAGTCGCTGCAACAGCAACCAGCTCTGTCGCCGGGTGTCTCGGCGGCGGTGGCGACGGTGGCGGGACGCTCCGGTACGGCCGGAGCGCTCACTCGGACACACTCGACCCACAGAACACGACCAGCGGGGAAGTGTCGAAGGTCACGAACCAGATCTACGACGGCCTCATCAACTTCACACCGGGCGAGGCCACCCTCGAGAAGAGCCTCGCGACCGACTGGACGATGGACGGCGAGAGCGTCACGCTCCAGCTCCGCGAGGACGCGCAGTTCGACGACGGTACCGACTTCACCGCGGACGACTTCATCGCGACGTACCGTCGGTTCGTCGACGAGGACTACGAGTACCACTTCGAGGAGTCCTCGGTCTACGGGCCGTTCACGCTCGGGAACTGGATCGACTCAGTCGAGAAGGACGGCGACTACACGCTGAACATCACGCTCACGCAGCCGTACGCGCCGTTCCTCCGGAACCTCGCGATGTTCGCGGCGGTGGTCATGTCCAAGGACGACGTCGAGAGCGACTTCAACTTCAACCAGGACGCCAACGGCACCGGTCCGTTCCAGCTCGACGAACTCGACAACGCGAACGGCCGCATCCGGCTGACCCCCAACGACAACTACTGGGGCGACGGCCCGCAGGTCAGCGAACTCCTGTTCATCGAGCGCGGCCAGAACTCCACGCGCGCACAGGCGCTCGTCGAGGAGGAACTGGAGATCATCGACAACCTCGACCCCGACACCATCAGCACGGTCGAGGACGCGGACAACGCGGCGGTCGAGAGCGGACAGGGGATCAACATCGGCTACATGGTGTTCAACCAGTCCCGCGTGGAGGCGTTCCGCGACACCCGCGTCCGCCAGGCCATCAGCTACGCCATCGACACCCAGTCCATCGTGGAAGAGGTCTACGAGGGCATCGCGACGGACGCGAACCAGCCGTGTCCGCCGGCACTGTTCGGGCACAACCCGGACATCGAGGCGTACCCCCAGGACCTCGAGAAGGCGAAGTCCCTGCTCGAGGAAGCGGGCTACGGTGACGGGTTCTCCTTCCAGCTCACGACGTTCCAGAACGCGCGCGGTTACAACCCCGCGCCGCTCCCGACCGCCGAGACCATCCGGACGAACCTCGGCGAGATCGGCATCACCGTCGAGATCGACGACCGCCAGTTCGGTGACTACCTGACGTACACCGGCGAGGGCCGCCACGACGCCTCCCTGTCCGGCTGGTACACCGACAACGCCGACCCGGACAACTTCATGTACGTGCTGCTCCACCCGCAGGTAGAATCCCCCGAGGGCCAGGACTACGTGGACTGGGGCACTGAGGGCTTCAACACGTCGAACCGCGCCGCGTGGGCGAACGAGGAGTACATGAGCCTGGTCGAGGAAGCCCAGCGCACGGCCGACCAGAGTTCCCGCGAGGACCTCTACCACGAGGCCGCACAGATCGCACACGACGAAGCGCCGTGGGTGTACATCGACTACGCCGACGAGGTCCGCGGCGTCCGCGAGAACGTCAGCAACTACACGGTGTCGGCCATCGGCGGCCCCCACCTCCACCTCGTCGAAGTCGAGTGACAACTCCCCGAGGGCTCGGCGAATCGTCCCCGGCGACGGGAAGTTTTTAGCGTCTCGAAGCCCGGTCTTCGCGTAATGGTATCAAAGCGGTTTATCGCGAAACGACTGCTGTTGCTCGTCCCCGTCCTGTTCGGGGTCGCGACAGTCGTGTTTGCGATTCTGCACCTCTCACCGGGCGACCCCGCGTTGACCATCGCGGGCGAGCGAGCGAGCCAGGCGTACGTCGAGCAGGTCCGCTCGAATCTCGGCCTCGACGACCCGCTGTGGGAGCAGTACGTTCGCTTCCTCCGGGACACGGCGGCGCTGGACTTCGGACAGTCCTACCAGGTCCAGCGCGGGACGGCCGTCAGTTCGATTCTCGTCGACCGCCTCCCCATCACCATCGAACTGGCCATCCTCGGACAGATCGCGGGCCTGCTGTTCGGCCTGCCGCTCGGGATTCTGAGCGCGGTGAAAAAGGACACGTTCACGGACCACTTCACCCGCATCGGCGCGCTCGCCGGCATCAGCGTCCCCATCTACTGGAGCGGCCCGCTGCTCATCCTGTTGTTCGCCCAGATATTCGGCATCCTTCCGACCAGCGGCCGCATCTCGTCGTCGTACTTCGTCGACTCGACGACCGGCCTCATCCTCGTCGACACCCTCCTCGAAGGCAACTTGGCGGCCTTCGAGTCGGCGGCCCGCCACCTGCTGATGCCCGTCGTGGTGCTGGGCGTCTACTCGATGGCGTTCATCTCCCGGATGATGCGGTCGTCGATGCTGGAAGTCATTCGCATGGACTACATGCGGACGGCGCGTGCGAAGGGCCAGGGCGCGAAAATCACCGTGATGAAACACGGCCTCCGGAACGCGTTCATCCCCGTCATCACCATCATCGGCATCCAGTTCGGGTCGCTGCTCGGCGGGTCCGTGTTGACCGAGACGGTGTTCGAGATCAACGGCATCGGGACCCTGCTGGTGTCGGCCATCGAGCGCAGTGACTACCCCGTCGTGCAGGCGACCGTCCTCGTGTTCGCATTCATGTACACCCTCGTGAACCTCTTCGTGGACATCACGTACTCCATCCTCGACCCCCGGATCGAACAATGAGCACGGATACCTCACAGTCGTCGGACGTCGAACGTGGCTTCCTCGAGCGAGTCCGCGCCAGTCCGTTCCTCGAGGAACTGCTCTCGAACCGCATCGCCGTCTTCGGGCTGGTACTCATCGGGGGGATGTTCGCCATCGCCATCTTCGCGCGACTCGCGTACGACATCGACACCATCGTCGACACGATGTTCGGGACGAACCCGACGAAGGCCGCGCCGAGCGCCGAGTTCTGGTTCGGAACGGACGGCCAGGCCCGCGACGTCTTCCCGCGCGTCCTCTACGGCGCGTGGTACGCGCTGAAGTTCGGGACGGCGACCGTGCTCGCGTCGACCGTGCTCGGCATCGCCGCCGGCATCCTCGCCGCGTACTACGGTGACCTCACGGACAACGTCATCATGCGGACGATGGACGTGCTGTTGTCGTTCCCGTCGCTGCTGTTGGCGCTTGCGCTGGTCACCATCTTCCCGGAGGAACTCGGCCTGTGGCGCGCTGTCGCGGCGCTCACGCTCGTGTACACGCCGCGGTTCGCCCGCGTCGTGCGCGGCGCCGCGCTGAAAGTCCTCGAGGACGAGTACATCGACGCGACTCGCGCGCTCGGCGCGACGGACCCCCGGCTGTTGATCCGCCACGTCCTCCCGAACTGCCTCGCGCCGATCACCGTCCAGTCGACGCTGAACTACGGTCTCGCCATCATCGACATCGCGGCGCTGTCGTTCCTCGGGTTCGGCGCGAGCCCCGGCGACCCGTCGTGGGGGATGATGCTCGCGGAGGGCGTCGAGCGCGGCCTGTTCTCGGGCGCGTGGTGGTGGTCGTTCTTCCCCGGCCTGTTCCTCGCGCTGACGGTGCTCGGGTTCAACCTCCTCGGCGACGGGATGCGGGACGCGCTCGACCCCCGCATGCGGGACACCGTTGACTGACTCCAGCGTCCCGTCGTCGCGGCCGCGCGCGGAGCGCTACCGCGCGCTGGTCGTCGGCGCACTCCGCTGGGTCGCCGTCGGCGCCGTGCTCGGAACCGGCGTCTCGCTCGCGCTCCTCACTATCTGGTCGCCGAAGGGCGCGACGGACACGGCGTTCGCACTCGGCGCGCTCGTCCTCGGGTTCGGCGTCACCGCGTGGTCCAGCGCCGTCGGCCTCGGCCGGACCATCGAGGGAATGCAGGAGCGACTGAACGTGAGTTCGGGGTGGACGGAAGCCAGCGCCCGCGAGGCGTTCTTCGTGCTGTCGTGGACGGGCGCCGGCTGGGTCGTCGCCGCCGCGCTCACGTCGATTGCGCTCGGCGTCTAGGCGATCGCGGCTGCTCGCTGTTCTGCGCGGTCAGGCGTCGTGTGCCTACCTGCCGGTCAGGTGTCGTCTGCCCGCCGAACGTTCTCGCCGTCGTGGTCGGCGAACGAGTCGCCGTCCCAGACGACCGTCCCGCGGACCATCGTCAACTCCGGGAACACCCCCTGTTTCCCCTCGAAGGGCGTCCACCCGCACTTCGAGTGCAGGTCGCCGCCGCGAATCTCGCGGGCGTCCTCGGGGTCGACGAGCACGAGGTCGGCGTCGCGGCCGGCCTCGACGCGGCCCTTCCGCGGCAGCCCGAAGATCTCCGCGGGGTTCGTCGCCGTCACGGCCCTGACGCGCTCGTAGCTCAGCCGCCCGGTCCGGGCGGCCTCGAGGAGCAGGGGGAGCGCCGTCTCCACGCCCGGCACGCCCGACGGCGCGTCCCAGATGCTGGCGTCTTTCTCTTCGCGCGTGTGGGGCGCGTGGTCGGTCGCCACCACGTCGATGCGGCCGTCGGCGAGCCGCTCGAACAGCGCTTCGCGGCGGCCCTCGCTGCGCAGCGGCGGATTCATCCGGCCGAACGTCCCCAGGTCGTCGAGGTCCTCGCGCGACAGGAAGAGGTGGTGGGGCGTCGCCTCGCAGGTCGCGCCGCCCGCCCGTGCCGCGTCCACGCCCTCGGGCG
>NZ_WUUU01000100.1 GCF_009831555.1 Halobacterium bonnevillei
ACAGCGTCGGGGGCTCGACGCCCATGCGGTCGGCGAGGCGCTGGAGGCGGCGGTAGGCGCGGGGCGCGCGTCGGGGCGACAGCGGAACGGCATCCAGTTCCGCGAGGACGCGCGCGGTCCCGTGGCGGTAGCTGAGGTAGCCGAGCGCGAGCGTGACGGCGGCCGCCAAGATCAGCGCGGACGGGACGTCGACGCCCAGAGAGACCAACGCGTACAGCCCCACGAGGACGAATCCAGCGGCGGCTGCATGCCCGAAGAGGAGGGTGACGCCGACGAGCGCGAACAGCACGCGCCGACCGAAGCCCATGTTCGTAGCTACTCGACCCCGACCCAAACGGCTATCGCCGAGACGGGGAGCCGGTGGCGTTCAGTCCGCCGTCGTGTAGAACTCGAATCGCGCGCCGCCGTCCTCGCTCGTGGTCAACTCGACGTCCCAGTCGTGGGCGTCGGCGATGCTCTCCACGATGGCGAGGCCGAACCCGGTGCCGTCCTCGCTGGTCGTGTACCCCATCTCGAAGACGGCATCGTGCTCACCGGCGGGAATCCCGGGGCCGTCGTCGGCGACGTAGAACCCTGGGTCGTCGTCGAGCACGCCGACTTCGACGCGGAGGTCACTCGCCGGGTCCGCGTCCTCGTCCCCGTCGACGGTCGCGTCATCGCCGCCGTCGGCGGCCGCGTCAGTTGCGGAGCTATCGGCGGTCGTGGCGGACTCCGAGACGTCCCCGTGAGCCCGCGAACGATGGTCAGTGGAACCGTGTTCGACCGCGTCCTGACGAGTCCGCGAGTCAGGGCTCGTAGTGCCGTGCGCTACGGCGTTCGCGAAGAGGTTCTCGAGGAGCTCCTGGAGGCGGCCGCGGACCGCTTCGACCGAGTCGCCGTTCGAGTCCACGCTGAGGTTCGCGTCGCCCGTGGCGACGGACGCCCACGCGGCCGCGCTGACGACTTCCAGGGGGACCTCGGTCGTGTCGTGGACGTCGACGCCCTCGCGGGCGACGGCGAGGAGTTCGTCGAGAATCTCCGCGATGCGGTCGTGTGCGCGGTCGATGCGGTCCAGGGCGTCGTCGTCGCCGGTCTCCCGGTACTGGTCGAGCCAGCCGCTGGCGACGTTCAGTGGACTGCGGAGGTCGTGGCTGACGACGCTCGCGAACTCGTCGAGGCGCTCGTTCTGGCGTTCGAGTTCGCGCTCCCGGCGCCGCCGGTCGGTGACGTCCCGGAGGACGCCGATGGTGCCGCGGAACTCGTCGTCGTGCGGGCGGAGCGCGAGGTGGCACTCCACGACGCGCTCTTCGTCGCCGTCGGCGGGGTAGACGTGGAACTCGAATTTGCCCTTCGCGTCCGGGTCGTCGGCGGTCAGGAGGTCGCGGACCGTCTCCTGGTACCGCTGGACGACGTCCGGGTCGAAGACGCCGGTCTCGACGAGTTCGGGGACGGTTTTGGTCTCGAGTTCCGACTCCTCGAGGCCGGTGAGGCCGGCGCCGTGGATGTTGCCGCCGACGTAGTTGGCGTCCTCGTCGACGATGAACACGCCGTCGGGCGCGGTTTCGACGATGGTCTCGTACTGGCGGCGTTCGCGGTCACGGGCCTCCCGCGCGGAGACGTCCCGGCAGATGGCGAGCACGGCCGGGTCGCCCTCGTACGTGACGCGGGCGGCGGTGAACTCGATGGGGACGCGGTCGCCGTCGGCCGTAGCCGCCTGGAACTCGTAGCGGCGCTCCGGGGAGTCGCCCTCGAGGCGTCGCTGGAGGCGGTCCAGCACCGTCCCGCGGTCCTCCGGTGCGATTACGTCCGCGACGGGTTTGCCCTCGAGAGTTGCTTGCTCGTACTCGAGGACGTCCGCCGCACGGGGGTTGGCGAACCGGATGGTCTCGCCCTGCGCGACGATGACGGCGTCGCTGGCTTCCTCGACGACGGTGGCGTACTTCTGTTCGCTCTCCCTGAGGCGGCGCTCCCGGCGTTCGCGGTCGGTGACGTCGCGGACGACCCCCGCGGTGCCCTGGAACGCCACGTCGAAGGGCAGCAACGCGATGTGGACTTCAACGTGCTCGACGCCGTGGGCCCAGTCCCGGACGGACATCTCGAGCATCCCGGACTCGCGGTCGCCCGCCAGGAGGTCCTCGATGATGTCGGCGCCTTCGGCGAGATGCTCGTCGTCCATGACGGTCGAGCAGTGCTCGCCCACGAGGGCATCGCGGTCGCGGCCCGTGATGGCCGCGAAGGCGTCGTTGACGAACGTGAACGCGCCGTCCTCGTCGAGCGAGTAGACCGGGTCGCCGACGGCCTGGACGATGGTCTCGGCGCGTTCGGCGTCGCGGTCGTGGTTCACGCGGTCGGTGACGTCCGTGAACGAGGCGACCACGCGGTCGACCTCGCCGTCGGCGTCGAACAGTGGCGCGCAGTGCATGACGAGGTACTTCCGCCAGCCGTCCGGCCACTCGACGCCGAGTCGTTCGCCGTGCAGCGGCTTGCCGGAGCGCGCGACGCGGCGCGCCGGATGCTCGGCGTCCGGGAGCGGTTCGCCGTCCAGCGTGACGAACTCCCAGTCGTGGTCAGCGGGCGTGTCGTCGTCGATGGCGAGCGTGGCGCGGGCGCGGTCGGTCGCGGACGCGATCTCGCCGTTCGGCCGGAAGACGACCGAGCCGGGGGTCGTCGCCAGTACCTGTTCGAGCAGGTGTTTCTCCTCGCGGAGCGCCCGCTCGGAGCGGCGTTTCTCGACGGCGTTGCGCACGATGTTCGCGAGGATGGCGTACGTCTCGGTGCCGCCGCCCTTCTGGAGGTAGTCGGTGACGCCTGCCGAGATAGCGTCGCTGGCGATCTCCTCGCTGCCCTTCCCCGTGAACAGCACGAACGGGAGGTCCGGGTGGTCGTCGCGGACGGCGTCGAGGAACTCCAGGCCGTCCGTTTCGGGCATGTCGTGGTCCGAGACGACGCAGTCCACGTCGGCGTCCCCGAGGTAGTCGAGGGCGGGCGTCGCCGCCGGGCGGGTGGTGACCTCGAAGTCGTCGGCCTCCCGGCGCAGGTAGTCCGCCGTGAGGTCGGCGAATGTGTCGTCGTCGTCGACGAGCAACACCCGGATCCGGGATTCGTCAACCATCTATCGTGACGACTGTGTGTTTGGTAACAATAAACGTTGGCAGGTCGTGGGCGGTCACGTCGACCGACCAATCAGCCGCCTGCACTCGAGTCCAGTATCGTCGTGGAGACGGTTCCCGTGTCGGTCGTTCGATAGAATGGGAAAACGGCGGCCGCGCTTCCGAAGGGCTATTGACGGAGCAGATGCACGACCCGACCATGCAGACAGGGGTGACGCGCTAGTGCGGATTCTCGTCGTCGGCGCTGGCGAGGTCGGGTCGAGTATCGCCGGAAGTCTCTCCGACGGTCACGACGTCATCGTCGTCGACGTCGACCCGGAGCGTGTCGACTCGCTAACCTACTCCGAGGACGTGCTCGCCATCGCCGGCGACGGCACCGACACCGACGTCCTCCGGGACGCCGGCGTCGAGTCCGTGGACGTCGTCATCGCGAGCACGGACGACGACGAGACCAACCTCGCGGTCTGTGGCACCGTCGACACGATGAGCGACGCGTTCACCATCGCGCGCGTGAAGAACACCGTCTACCTCGACACCTGGCGCGAGTACGAGGGCGCGTTCGACGTCGACTTCATGGTGTGCACGGACCTGCTGGCGGCGGAAGCCATCGTTCGCGTCATCGGCCTGCCGACAGCCCAGGACGTCGACCCGTTCGCGGACGGCCTCGTCGAGATGGCGGAGTTCGACGTGCCGGCGAACAGTCCCATCGCCGGCGAGACGGTCGCGGAAGCCGACCGCTTCGACGAACTGACGTTCGTCGCGGTCATCCCAGACGGCGCCGACCACGCGGAGATCCCGCGCGGCGACACCGTGATTCACCCCGACTCACGGGTAGTGGTCGTCGGGCGACCGCCGAGCGTCCGCGAGTTCGCACGCAGCATCGACCCGGAGAGCGCCGCGGGCAAGGTCGAGGACGTCGTCATCGTCGGCGGGTCGAAGACTGGCGAACTCACCGCAGCGGCGCTGGCCAACCGCGGTATCCACCCCCGCATCATCGAGTACGACGAACAGCGGGCGCGGGAACTCGCAGAGCGCCTGCCCGGAGCGACCGTCTACTCCCACGACGCCACCGATCCCGAGTTCCTCTCGCGGGAGCACGTCAAGGACGCTGACGCAGTCGTCGCGACGCTCGGGAGCGACGAACGCAGCCTGCTCGCTGCGCTGCTCGCGAAGCGCGAGGGCGCCGAACGCACCATCGCCGTGGTCGAGCAGATGCGGTACGTCGACCTCTTCGAGACGGTCGGCGTCGACGTCGCGGTGAACCCCCGGCAGGTGACCGCCGAAGAGATCACGCGGTTCACGCGGGAGCGCCGCGCGGAGAACGTCGCAATCATCGAACCCGGCGGTGCGGAAGTCCTGGAAGTGGAAGTCGAAGAGGACAGCGTGCTCACGGGCCGCACGATCAAGGAGGTGATGGCGGACCTGCCGGACGGCGTCGTCGTGGGTGCGATCACGCGGAACGGCGACTACGTCACCCCCCGCGGCGACACGGTCGTCGACGTCGGCGACCACGTCGTCGCGTTCGTCCAGGCGAGCGCCCTCGACGAAGTCACCTCGAAACTATGACTCGCGGGGGCGAGCAGCGATGACCCTCCGCGTGACCTGGCGGGCCAGCGCCTCGCTGGTCGGCACCGTCCTGAAGTGGATGACGGTGCCACTGCTGTTGCCGCTGGGGGTCGCCCTCTACTACGGCGACGGCGGCATCGCGGCGTTCGTCACAACCATCGCCCTCTCGTTCACCGTCGGTGCGGCGCTGGAGCGCCTGGGCGACCCCGCGGACCTCGGCGCACGCGAGGGCTTCCTGATGGTCGCGGCGACGTGGCTGGCGGTCAGTATCGTCGGTGCGATTCCCTACCTCGTCGCCGCGCACGGCCTCCCGGGCATCGCCGCCGCGACGTCACCCGGGTCGACGCTCGGCAGCCCGGTGAACGCGCTCTTCGAGACGATGAGCGGATTCACCACCACCGGCGCGACGGTGATGGGCGACATCTCCTTCGACCAGCACTCACACGGCATCCTGCTGTGGCGCCAGCTCACGCAGTGGCTCGGCGGCATGGGAATCGTCGTGCTCGCCGTCGCCATCCTCCCGGAGCTGTCGGTCGGCGGCGCGCAGCTGATGGACGCCGAAGCGCCGGGGCCGAGCCTGGAGAAGCTCACCCCGCGCATCGCGGAGACGGCGCGCGCGCTCTGGCTGGCGTACGCCGGCATCACCGCCGTGGAAATCGTGTTGCTGTACGGGCTCCACCACGGCGGATTCGCGCCGAACATGGGCCTGTACAACGCGGTCGCGCACGGGTTCACGACGATGGCGACCGGCGGGTTCAGCCCGGAAGCCCGCTCCATCGAGGCGTTCGCGGGCGTCGTCCAGTGGGTCATCGTGCCGTTCATGTTGCTGGCGGGGACGAACTTCGCGCTCATCTGGCAGGCGCTCACCGGCGACACCGACGCGCTGTTCGGCGACTCCGAGTTCCGGTTCTACACGGGCGTGCTCGCGACGGTCACCGCACTCATCGCCGGTCTGCTGTTCACCGGACCGACCCTCGACGTCGTCGTCGGCCCCATCGCGGGCGAACTCGAGTCGTCGCTGCGGCACGCGGCGTTCCAGGCAGTCTCTATCGTGACGACGACCGGGTACGCCAGCATGGACTTCGCCGAGTGGGGCGCGGCCGGCCAGTACGTGCTGTTCATCGCCATCTTCCTCGGCGGGAGCGCGGGCAGCACGGGCGGCGCCGTCAAGATGGTGCGGTGGCTGGTCATCTTGAAGTCGCTGAAGCGCGAACTGTTCACGACCGTTCACCCGGAAGCCGTCCGGCCGGTCCGCCTCGGCGGCCGCGCGCTCGACGAGACCGCCATCAGGGGCATCTACGCGTTCACCGCCGTCTACTTCGTGCTGTTCGTCGCCGGCACCATCTTCGTCGCCGTCGACGTCACCCGCATCCCGGAGACGCTGTCCGCGCTCGAAGTGATGAGCGCCGTCGCGGCCACCCTCGGGAACGTCGGGCCGGGATTCGGCGCGGTCGGCCCGATGGGATTCTACGAGTTCCTGCCCGCGAGCACGAAACTCGCGATGGTCGGGCTGATGTGGATCGGTCGCCTCGAGATTCTCCCGGTGCTCGTGTTACTGACGCGCGCGTACTGGACGTCCTGAGTGTGAACCTCGTACCGGACGTCCTACCCCCGGACCTGGTACCGAACGTCCCGACTGGGCGTATGGATTTCCTGCCACCGGAAACCGATTTCCTGCTACCCGCGATTGGGGCTTCGCTCGGCCCGCCTCAGATTTCGACCGCCCAGAGCCGGAAGTCCTCGGGGAGCCCGTAGACCTCCCGGAAGACGGCGTCGACGAACTGGCCGGTTCGCTCGTCGTCGGCGCGGGCGTCCACGCGGACGTTCGTCCCGGGCGCGTCCTCGATGGACTCGCGGCTGGTGATCGTGAACGCGCCGAACCCGGAGAGGACGGTGGACAGCGCGTCCAGTTCCTCGTCCGTGCAGTCGAGGTTCAGCGTGCCGTCGGCGAACTGCACCCACGGCGGCAGGAAGTCCGGGTCGTCGCCCGGGTCGCTGTCGGCTTCCAGCGTGCAGAACGCGCTCTCCCGGTCGCGGTGAGCGGCGATGGCGTCCGCGACGAGCGCGATGCGTTCGGCGGTCGCGTCGGCGTCGAATCTGGTCATGGCGCGTCGTTCGCGGGCTGGGCACTAATCAGGTCGGGTGTGGTGCCGGCGCCGCCAGCGATGCCCCCGGGGTTCTATGCCCCTCCCTCGCAGCACTGCAGTCACTTCGGCGTCGTGTACGTGCTCACCCAGCGGTCGTCGACGCGGACGTCGGGTTCGAAGCCGGCGGCCGCGAGCAGGCCTCGGAACTCGTCGCCCGCGTAGTACGCGAAGTAGCGGTCGTCGCCGCCGCCGTGGTCGTCGTCCGGTTCGAACCCGGCGTCGCTGCCGCGTTTCACCGAACAGAAGAAGGCGCCGTCGGGCGCGAGCACCCGCTCGAACTCGGCGAGCGCTGCGGGCGCGTCAGTCTTCGGGAGGTGGTGCAGGGCGGCGCAACACCAGACGCCGTCGAAGGCGTCGGCGGCGAACGGGAGCGCGCGGACGTCCCCCCCTGCAGAACGCGCCGTCGACGTCGCTGCTGGCTTCCCGGAGGAACGCTCGCGTGACGTCCAGTCCGACCACGTCGAGGCCGCGGTCCGCGAACACGGCCGCATCGCTGCCGGGGCCACAGCCGGCGTCGAGTACGCGGCCGTCCCCGACAGCGTCGAGGTAGGGGTCGCCGTGGCGCGCGGCGACACTCCCCCCGCGGTACTTCTCGGTGTACGCGTCGGCGTTCGCTTCGTACGTTCGAGCAGTGCGACGTGCTTCGTCCACGCGTCGAGTGAGTCGGCCGACGCCCTTTAGAGTTCGCCGGAAGCAACACCTCCTTATTAGCGGGCCGGGAAGCACGGGTATGAGCAGCCCGAACATTCTGCTTCTCGGTGCACCCGGCGCCGGGAAGGGGACGCAGAGCCGTCGACTCACCGAATCCTTCGGCGTCGAACACGTCACGACCGGCGACGCGCTCCGGGAGAACAAGGGAATGGACATCAGTCACCTCGACCTCGAGTACGCCACGCCGGGCGAGTACATGGACGCCGGCGAACTCGTCCCGGACCCGGTCGTCAACGAGATCGTGAAGACGGCGCTGCAGGAGGCCGACGGCTACGTACTGGACGGCTACCCGCGCAACGAGTCCCAGACGGAGTACCTCGACTCCATCACGGACCTCGACGTCGTCCTCTACCTGGACGTCGGCGACGAGGAGCTCGTCCGCCGGCTGACCGGCCGCCGCGTCTGCGAGGACTGCGGCGCCACCTACCACGTGGACTTCGACCCGCCCGAGGAGGAGGGCGTCTGCGACGAGTGCGGCGGCGACCTCTACCAGCGCGAGGACGACACCGAGGAGACCGCCCGGGAGCGCATCAACGTCTACGAGGAGAACACCGAACCGGTCGTCGAGTACTTCCGAGAGAAGGGCGTGCTCGTCGAGGTCGACGGCGAACAGGCGCCCGACGACGTCTGGGCGGACGTGAAGGACGCTGTCGAAGCGAACGCGAACTGACGACGGCCCCCGGCGGCCGCCGGGCGTTCTGGGCAACACGGTCTCCGTACTCTCGGACGCACAACCCGAGTCACACAGACGCGGGTCTGTCAAGCGAAGCGACGGCGGGCGGGGGATAGACGACCCACGGATAGCTTATTGTTCGAGTGGGCCCACGTCGCAACCATGTTCGACGCGACGCTGGCCGCGACAGTGACGGGCGACGACGTCGACCTCGCACTGTCCGTCGAGAACACGAGCGACGAGTCTCGGACGCTGTCGTTCCGGAACGGGCAGCGCGCGGAGTTCGTCGCCGAGCGCCCCGAGTCGGGCGAGACCGTCTGGCGATACGGCGACACCCGGGTGTTCACGATGGCGCTCGCCCGCGTGGAATTCGCCCCGGGAGAGACGGAAACCTACACCGCGACCTGGGACGACGCGCCCAGCGGCGAGTACCGAGTGCGGGCGTGGACCGTCGCCGAAGACGCGTCCGCGGACGCCCAGACCACGGTTTCGGTCGCGTAGCGACGCCGCGATAGGTTCCGCGTTTCCGTAAGACGTTCAAGCAGGCACCGCAAACACACACCAAATGGCACGAACCGCGGAGAAAGTCCGCTCGCTGGTCGCCGAAGACCCCGAGCTGGCTGACGCACTCGAAGACTTCCTCGACCGCGAGGGCGAGCTCCGCTGGCGGGACGTCAAAGGCGACGTCACCAGCGGCCAGTGGGGGCGCCTCCTGGAGAAAGACATCCTCGTGGAGGGCGAGGACGGCTTCACGTTCGCGGACCCCGAGGGCGTCGAGGACGGCCTGGCGCCCGAGGAGGAACTCGACATGGGGGACAGCCCCGAGTCCTCGTCGTGGTCCAAGTGGGACAAGCTCGCCGCGCTCGGGTCGTTCGCGGCGATCCTCGGCTACAACTTCCAGCCGATTCAGAACACCATCGGCGGCGCCGTCGACCTCTTCCTCGGGCCGCTGGACGCCGTGCTTCCGTTCTACGTCGTCGTGATGGCCCTGGCGGTCCTCACCGGCCTGTACTCGACGCTCCTGCAGGCGAACCTCACGGACATGGACAAGATGTCCGAGTACCAGGAGCGCGCCAGCCAGCTCAAGGAGAAGATGGAGGCGGCCAAGGAACGCGGCGACGACGCCGAAGTCGAACGCCTCCGCGAGAAACAGATGGAAGCGTTCGGCGACCAGGCAGCCATGCTCAAAGAGCAGTTCCGGCCGATGGCCTGGATCATGCTCCTGACCATCCCCGCGTTCCTCTGGATGTACTGGAAGCTCGGCACCCTCTACACGGCCGGCGACGTCATCATGACGCTGCCGCTGATGGGGGAAGTCGACTTCAAGACGGGCCGCGCGCTCGTGTTCCCCGTCTGGATCATCTGGTACATGGTCTGTTCGTTCAGCTTCTCGAACATCATCCGCAAGGCGCTGAACATCCAGACGACGCCGACCTAGGACCCACTTTTTCCAGCGCTCGCCGCCTCCGGCCGCTCGCTTGCAAAAACTTGGGGAAAAAGCCCCGTCGGCCCCCTGCGGAGGTCCTCGGGGCCAGCACGCTTCGCGCGCTGTGAATCGCGCGGCTTCGCCGCGCGAATACTCGTTCTGCCGCATCTCCGCTCTACGCAGGGAGCCACAGCGACCTCGCTTCAAAACCTCTATGCCGCCGCCGTTCCCAGCACGGATATGTTAGTCACGATCTCCGGGCCACCGGGCAGCGGGAAGAGCACGGTGGCGTCCGCGCTCGCGGACCACCTGGACTACGACCACATCTCCGGCGGCGACATCTTCCGGAACCTCGCCGAGGAACGCGGCCTCTCACTCGAGGAGTTCAACGAACTCGCCGAGGAGGACCCCCAGATCGACAGGGACCTCGACCGACAGCTCCGCGAGACCGCCCGCGACCGCGACGACGTCATCCTGGAGTCGCGGCTGTCCGGCTGGATGGCCGGCGAGTACGCCGACATCAAGATCTGGCTCGACGCGCCGATGAGCGTGCGCGCGCGCCGCATCGCCGAACGCGAGGAGAAGACGCCGGCGGCCGCGCGCGCCGAGACGGAGAAACGCGAGCGCTCGGAGACCGCACGCTACGCCGACTACTACGGCATCGACTTCGACGACCTCACCATCTACGACCTCTCCGTGAACACCGCGCGCTGGGGGCCGGACGCCGTCACCGACATCGTCCTGTACGCCGTGGACAACTACGAGCCCGGCAGCGACGAGGGCCCGACACCGATCGAGAACGTCGAATACGAGTTCTGACCATGCTCCGGGACGCCCCCGCGGACCGCGACCCAGACGACGTGGCGACGTTCGGCGTCGTCAACCTCGACAAGCCGCCGGGGCCGTCCGCCCACCAGATATCGGCGTGGATCCGCGACATGCTCGGCGTCGAGAAGGCCGCGCACGCCGGCACGCTCGACCCGAAGGTCACGGGCTGCCTGCCCGTGCTCACGGGCGCTGCCACCCGCCTCGCGCCCGCGCTCCTCGAGGGACCGAAGGAGTACGTCAGCGTCCTGGAACTGCACGCAGACCCGCCCGCGAACCTCGAGAGCGTGGTCGGGGAGTTCGAGGGCCCCATCTACCAGAAGCCGCCGCGGAAGTCCGCAGTCGCACGCCGCCTGCGCGTCCGCGAGGTCTACGACCTCGACGTCCTCGAAGTCGCGGGCCGGCAGGCGCTGCTGCGCATTCGCTGCGAGTCCGGCACCTACATCCGGAAGCTCTGCCACGACCTGGGCCGCGCGCTCGGCACGGGCGCCCACATGGGCGACCTGCGTCGCACGGCCACCACGCCGTTCGACGACACCGACCTCGCGACGCTCCACGACCTGGCGGACGCGCTGGCGTGGCTGCGCGACGAGGACGACACCG